>NZ_JADKYQ010000024.1:0-60478 GCF_015354395.1 Micromonospora sp. ANENR4 | reverse complement strand
CGCGGCGGACGCGGCCAGCCGGAGTGGGTAGGGGGCGTCGGGTCAGCCGGGCCGGCTGCTGGGGCCGGTGGCCGCGTTGCGGGTTCCGGGGGGCGGGTAGGGGCTCTCCGCGAGCAGCCGGGCCAGGTGGGCGCTGTTGAGCGCCAGCGCGGCGGTGGTGCGGCCGGTCGTGTCGGGCTTGGGGCGGGCGTCGATGTAGTCGGTCTTGTGCAGCGCCTCCCCGACCCAGTAGGTGGCCCCGGCGGCCGGGCAGGTGAACCCCACCTCGTTGAGGGCCTGCTGCACCTCGGCGATGGTGTGGTGCGCGCCGTCCTCGTTGCCGACCACTGCCACCCCGCCGACCTTGCCGTAGGTGCGCAGGCGGCCCTGGTCGTCGGTCTCGGACAGCTCGGCGTCCAACCGTTCGAGGACCATCTTGGTCACCGACGAGGGCTGACCGAGCCAGATCGGCGTGGCGATGATCAGGATCTGGGCGGCGAGCAGCTTGGCGCGGATGGCGGGCCAGCCGTCGCCGTCGCCCTCGTCGACGGAGACCCCGAAGCGCACGTCGTGGTCGACCACCCGGACGATCTCGCCGTCGACGCCCTGCTCGGCCAGCGCGTCGAGCACCTCCTGGCCGAGCACCTGTGAACTGGACGTCGCCGGGGAGTGCTTCAGGGTGCAGTTGAGAACGAGTGCTCGAACAGCGGTCATGACCGGGTCCTCTCCGCGTACGGGATGCGCGGCTTGATACCCGCCACCGCGCCCACGATGCGTCAGCCGGTACGGCGGCGGTGCGCGCGGCTGTCGTCCACCGGGCGGCCGGGGTCGACGTGCCGGGGCCGATCGGGCTCGTCGGGACGCAGCGGCACGAGGTCCTCGGTGATCGCGTCGATGATCCGGTCGGTGGCCTGCCGGGCCGCGCCGGGGGAGCCCGGCCGCAGGTCGTCCAGCGGCACCGGGGCGCCGAAGTGCACCCGGATGGCCGGTCGGCGCACGATCGCCCGGGCCACCGCACGCAGCATCCCCTTGGGCGCCCGGTAGGGCAGCACCTCGTGCGAGCCCCATTGGGCCACCGGTACGACGGCGGCGCCGCTGGCGAACGCGAGGCGGGCCGCGCCGGTCTTGCCCCGCTCGGGCCACATGCCCGGGTCGAGCCCGATGCGTCCCTCCGGGTAGACGAGCACCACCGACCCGCCGGCCACGGCCTGGGCGGCGACCTCCAGCGAGCGGTGCACCGCGGCGGTGCCCCGGTCGACGCGGATGTGCCCGGCGTGGCGCATCAGCGAGCCGATCAGCGGGGCGCGGAACAGCCCGCCGGTGGCCATGATCCGGGGTGCGACGCGCCGGACCTGGCAGGCGGCGGCGAGCACCACGGGGTCGAACGGGCTGATGTGGTTGGCGGCCAGGACCAGCGGGCCGTGGCGCAGCGCGTCGGGCACGTCGCCGGTGACCTCCAGCCGGCCGACCAGCCCGACGACGGCGCGGGCGAGCGTCTGCGCGCCCCGCCACAGCAGCGGCGCACGCCAGGGGGTGCTGTTCATCAGTGCTGGATGGTCGCACGTGCGGGCACGGGCCGGGGAGCCGGTGGGGGTCCTCCGGCAGGGGTGATCCCGGGACCGCAGGTCCTCCGGCAGGGGTGATCCCGGGACCGCAGGTCCTCCGGCAAGGGTGATCAGGGTCATTGGTCCCGGGCCGGGTGGGGCCCTGCGGCCCTGCTGCTTTCGCTACGACGCCGAGTAGTATCTACTACGTCTCGTAGTATGCACAGCTGGGGGTTTTCTGGTGGACGCGTTGGACGTCGCCCGCTGGCAGTTCGGTGTCACCACCGTCTACCACTTCTTGTTCGTGCCGTTGACCATCGGCCTGTCCGTGCTGGTGGCGATCCTCCAGACCATGTGGCACCGCACCGGCAACGAGCGGTACCTCAAACTCACCAAGTTCTACGGCAAGCTCTTTCTGATCAACTTCGCGATGGGTGTGGTCACCGGCATCGTGCAGGAGTTCCAGTTCGGCATGAACTGGAGCGACTACTCCCGCTTCGTCGGTGACATCTTCGGGGCGCCGCTGGCCATCGAGGCCCTGGTGGCGTTCTTCCTGGAGTCCACGTTCATCGGCCTGTGGATCTTCGGCTGGGACCGGCTGCCCAAGCGCCTGCACCTGGCCTCGATCTGGGCCGCCGCGATCGGCACCAACCTGTCGGCGTACTTCATCCTCGCCGCGAACTCGTTCATGCAGAACCCGGTCGGCTTCCGGATCAACCCGGAGAGCGGCCGCGCCGAGCTGACCGATTTCGTCGCCGTGCTCACCAACAAGGTCGCCCTGGTGACCTTCCCGCACACCCTGGCCGGCGCGTTCCTGGTCGCCGGGTCGCTGATGGTGACCGTGGGCCTGTGGCACGTGATGCGCAACCGCGACAGCGCCGACACCGGCGCGTACCGCTTCGCCACCAAGCTCGGCTCCTGGACGGTCCTGGTCTCCTCGGCGCTGGTGATCCTCACCGGCGACATCCAGGGCAAGATCATGACCGAGGTGCAGCCGATGAAGATGGCGGCCGCGGAGGGCCTCTACACCACCGAGAGCCCCGCCTCGTTCTCCGTGCTCACCGTCGGCAGCCTGGACGGCAGCCGCGAGCTGTTCGCCGTCAAGATCCCGTACCTGCTGTCGTTCCTCGGCACCGGCGACCCCAACGGCACCGTGCAGGGCATCAACGACCTGCAGGCCCAGTACGCCAGCCAGTACGGCCCCGGCAACTACGCCCCGATCATCCCGGTCACCTACTGGAGCTTCCGGTTCATGATCGCCTTCGGGCTGGCCGCCGCCGCGATCGCGCTGCTGGTGCTGTGGAGCCAGCGCAAGGGCCGCACCCCCACCAGCAAGTGGCTGCTGCGCGCCGGCCTGGTCATGCCCGTGCTGCCACTGCTGGCCAACTCCTTCGGCTGGATCTTCACCGAGATGGGCCGTCAGCCGTGGATCGTCTTCGGCGAGATGCTCACCCGTGACGGTGTGTCCCGCAGCGTCTCCCTGACCGAGGTGCTCACCTCGTTCACCGCGTTCACCCTCATCTACGCCGTCCTCGCGGTGGTCGAGTTCAAACTGCTGGTCCGCTACGCCCGCGCCGGCGTACCGGACGTCACCCCGCAGACCGACGACGACGACACCGACGACGCCGAGCGCCCGCTGGCGTTCGCCTACTGACACCCCGGAGCCCAACCGTGGAACTGACGACCGTCTGGTTTCTCCTCGTAGCGGTGCTCTTCACCGGCTACTTCATCCTCGAAGGCTTCGACTTCGGCGTCGGGATGCTGCTGCCGGTGCTCGGCCGCGACGACAGGCAGCGCCGCGTCCTGATCAACACCATCGGCCCGGTCTGGGACGGCAACGAGGTGTGGCTGATCACCGCCGGCGGCGCCATGTTCGCCGCCTTCCCCGAGTGGTACGCCACCCTGTTCTCCGGGTTCTACCTGCCGCTGCTGCTGATCCTGCTGGCCCTGATCGCCCGCGGTGTCGCCTTCGAGTACCGCCACAAGCGGCCCGAGGCGTCCTGGAAGCGCCGCTGGGACCAGGCCATCTTCTGGGGCTCCGCGATCCCGGCGGTGCTGTGGGGCGTGGCGTTCGCGAACATCTTCCGCGGCGTGCCGCTGGACGCCGACCACGAGTACGTCGGCGGCCTGCTCGACCTGCTCAACCCGTACGCGCTGCTCGGCGGCCTGACCACGCTGGGGCTGTTCCTCACCCACGGCGCGGTGTTCCTGGCGCTCAAGACCACCGGTGACATCCGGGAGCGCGCCGGCGCCCTCGCCGTCAAGCTCGGTGTCGGCACCGCCGTGGCCGCCGTGGCGTTCCTGAGCTGGTCGCTGAGCATCCGCTCCAGCGCCGCCGCCGTCGTGCTAGCCGTCGGTGCCGCCCTCGCCCTGCTCGGCGGTCTGGCCGCGGCCAAGGTACGCCGGGAGGGCTGGGCGTTCACCGGTACGGCGGTGGCCATCGCCCTGGCCGTGGCGACGCTGTTCGCCGCGCTGTTCCCGAACGTCATGCCGTCCACCCTCGACGCGGCCGGCACGCTGACCGCCACCAACGCCGCGTCCACCCCGTACACCTTGAAGATCATGACCTGGGTCGCAGTGGTGTTCACGCCGATCGTGCTGGCGTACCAGGGTTGGACGTACTGGGTGTTCCGCCGCCGGATCGGGGTACAGAACATTCCGCAACACTGATCGACCTGTGGGCGCAGGGGCGCGGGGCCGGTGCGAGGGGGTCGCACCGGCCCCGCGGGGCGTTCCGGGGTCAGCGCGCCTCGCGCAGTTCCGCCAGCCGCGCCTCGATCTCGGCCAGCTCGGCGCGCAGCTTCTCCGCCTGCTGTTCGGCCTCGGCCCGCTCGGCGGCCAGGATCTGCTCCACCGCCTCCTGCACCCCCGGCACGTCGACAAGCGCCACCATCCGCAGCGCCTCGGCCGGCTTCACCACGTACGGCCGGGCCAGCGCCTTCGTGCCCTGCTGCGCGGCCACCGTCCACTCGCCCTCGGCGTACGCGAGGGTGACGGTCAGCCCCGGCGGCGTCTTCGGCTTCGCGGCCTTCACCGCCCGCTTCGCCGGCTTCGGCTCCGCCGCCGGCTGCTCGGCCTTCGGCTCCTCCCGCCGCGGCGCCGGCACCCGCGGCGTGTCCAGCACGAACTCCGGCTCCGGCGGGGCCGCCGGTGGCTGCTCCGGTTCCGGCTTCGCCTCGGCGGCCGGACGCCGCCCGGCGCCCTTGGGGGCGATCGCCACGTCGGCGGGGGAGAAGGGCAGCTCGTCGCGGCCGAACCGCACCACCACGAACTCCTCCGACGCCGCCGGGTCGGTCAGCTCCACCACCTGCCCGAGCTGCCCGGCCATCTGCCCGGCCGCCTCGGTGAACACCACCCGGGGCTTGCGGCCCGCCGCAAGGGCCTCCCGGATTCCCTGAACCTCGTCAGTGGACAAACCCTGACCCGCCATCACGCCCTCTTCCGTACACCTGTTTGACGCAGCCTTGATACCAGCCGGCTGCGACACCGCGATGATCAGCCCCCGAGGGCCCGCAACGCCGCGTCGGCGTGCTCGTTCATGTTCAGCTCGTTGTGCACCACGGCGAGGACCCGCCGGTCGGTGCCGATCACGAACGTCATCCGCCGGGTGCTCAGCGCGCCCAGCGGCAACCGCCGCCGCACCCCGAACGCCCGCGCCACCGTCCCGTCGGCGTCGGACAGCAGCGGATAGTCGAACCCGTGCCGGCGGGCGAACTCGGCCTGCCGCTGCACCGGATCCCGGCTGATCCCCACCCGAGACGCGCCCACCGCCGCGAACTCCGCCGCCAGGTCCCGGAAGTGGCAGCTCTGCGCCGTGCAGCCCCGCGTCATCGCCGCCGGATAGAAGAACAGCACCACCGGACCGGCGGCCAGGAACTCCGACAGCCGCCGTGGCGTACCCGTCTCGTCCGGCAGCGTGAAATCCTCGACCAGGTCACCGACACCAACCGCGTCACTCATGACGCGAGGATATGTAGACATCGGCGATCCCGCTCCGTCGTACCGGGCGAGCGGCGGGGAGGCACCGCCGCACGACGCGAAGGACCGACAGTGAAGTACGTGATCATGATCCACTCCAACCCGGAGCCGTGGGGCCACCCCACCTCCGAATACCTCGCCGCCCACCAGGAGCTTCCCGCCGAGGTACGCGACCGGCTCAACGCCGACTTCGAGCAGGTGATGACCGAGCTGCACGCCAACGGGGAACTGGTCGTCGGCGAGGCGCTCGCCGACCCCCGCACCGCCCGGCTCTACCGGTGGCGCGACGGCGCACCGCTGGCCACCGACGGCCCGTACTCCGAGGCCAAGGAACACCTCGCCGGTTTCTTCCTCATCGACGTCGAGGACCAGGCCCGCGCCGAGGCCGTCGCCGCGAAGTTCGCCGGCCCGGGCGAGACCGTCGAGCTGCGGCCCCTGATGTGGCCGGGCGGCTCCGATCAGTGACGCCACGCCCCTCGCGGACGTGTGGCGCCGGGAGGCGCCGCACGTCCGCGCCGCGCTGCTGCGCCGCTACGGGCACCCCGACGCCTGCGAGGACGCCCTCCAGGACGCGGCGGAAGCCGCAGCCGCGCGGTGGCCGCTCACCGGCGTCCCCGACGAACCCCGCGCCTGGCTCATCCAGGTCGCCTCGCGGCGGCTGATCGACCGGATGCGCGCCGAGGCGGCCCGAACCCGCCGCGAGCAGCTCGACGCGGGCCGGCAACCCGGCGCCGGCGTGGTACCGCCCGTCGACGACGACACGCCCGTGACCGGCGCCGACGACACGTTGCGGCTGCTGTTCCTGTGCTGCCACCCGGCGCTGAGCCGCCCCTCCCAGGTCGCGCTGACCCTGCGCGCCGTGGCGGGACTGCGGGTGGAGCAGATCGCCGCGGCCTACCTGGTTCCGGCCCGGACCATGACGCAGCGGCTGAGCCGCGCCCGCGCGACACTGCGCGAGGCCGGCGCCCGGTTCACCATGCCGCCACCGGACGCGCTGCCCGACCGGGTGGCCGCCGTGCTGGACGTGTGTCACCTGGTGTTCAGCGAGGGCTACACCCGCACCTCCGGCGACCAGCTCCTGGACGTCGAACTCGCCGAGGAGGCGATCCGGCTCACCCGGCAGGTCCACGCCGCCCTGCCCGGCCACCACGAGGTCACCGGCGCGCTGGCGCTGATGCTGCTCACCCACGCCCGGTCGGCGGCCCGTACCGACGCCGCCGGTGACCTCGTACCGCTGGCCGACCAGGACCGCTCCCGCTGGCGCGGCGACCTCATCGACGAGGGCGTCACGCTGCTCGGCCGGGCCCTGCCCCACGGCCCGGTGGGCCGCTACCAGCTCCAGGCGGCCATCGCCGCCGTGCACGCCGAGGCGCCGGCCTTCGGCGACACCGACTGGCTGCAGATCAGCGTCCTCTACGACATGCTGAGCCGGGTCGCCCCCAGCCCGTTCGTCACGCTCAACCAGGCCGTCGCGGTGGCCATGGCGCACGGCCCCGCCGTCGGGCTGGCCCTGCTCGACCCGCTGCTGGCCGACCCGGCGATGCGCGGCCACCACCGGCTGCACGCCGTGCGCGCGCACCTGCTGGAACTCCGCGGCGACCCGCAGGCCGCCGCCGAGCACTACCGGCTGGCCGCCCGGCTCACCGGCAGCCTGCCCGAACAGCGCTACCTCAACCGGCGGCTGGCGCGCCTGATCAGCGGCTCCTGATCGCGGTCACCGCCACACCCCGGCCACCTCGGCGGCCACCGCGTCGGCCTGCGCGAACCCGGCCCGCGCCGACGCCGCCCGCCGCGCCGGGTCCAGCACGTTACGGCCGATCGCCGTCCGCGCCGCCCGGTCCGGCGACACCACCGCCACCCGCGCCCCCGCCTCCCGCAACGCCGCCACCTGCGCCGCCAGCCGAGGCATCGGCCCCACCGCCGCGCGCGTCGGCGCCAGCACCACCACCCGATCGCACCCGGCCGCCAGATCCGCGTTCACCGGCGAGCGGACCCCACCGTCGACGTAGCGCCGGCCGCCGACAGTCACCGGCGGCCACACCCCCGGCACCGCGCAACTCGCGCCGACGGCGTCCACCAGCGGCACCCCGCCGTCCGCGTCGAACACCACGAACTCGCCGGAGGCCGCGTCCACGGCGGTGACCAGCAACCGCGCCGCCGGCCACTGCGGTGACGGCAACCGGGCCGCGATCACCGCCCGCCGCGACTGCTCCGACGGGGTACGCGCCGACAACGCCATCGCGCCGATACGCGCCCGGGCCCGCGCCGCGTCCCGGCCCCGCCCACCGGCCCACGCCCAGCGCAACAGCACGCCCGTCCCGAGCCGCGCCGGCACCTCCTCGCGGGGCGGCCGCAGCTGCGCCTCGTACAACTCCGCCAGAGGCGTACCCGAACGCACCTGCGCCCCGACCACCGACCCGGCCGACGTGCCCACCACCAGGTCCGCCTCGTCCAGCCGCAGGCCGTGCCCGGCGAGCCCGGCCAGCAGACCCAGCTCCCAGGCCACCCCGGTCACCCCGCCGCCACCCAGCACCAACGCGCGCCCCATGTGACAGTCCTCTCCACCCCGGATGGTCCCGCCCACGGTAACGTCGCCCCCACCGCACGACAGGGGAGAAGGGCATTGACCTCCGTCACCATCGTCACCGGGGGAGGACGCGGCATCGGCGCGGCCACCGCCCGCCGGCTCGCCACCGAGGGCCACGACCTGGTCATCGGCTACCGCACCGACCACACCGCCGCCGAATCCGTGGCCGCCGACGTGCGCGCCACCGGCCGCCGCGCGGTCACCGTCGCCGCCGACACATGCGACCCCGACCAGGTACGCCGCATCTTCGACGCCGCCGACCGGCTCGGCCCGCTCACCGGCCTGGTCAACAACGCCGGCGTCACCAGCCCGATCGGCCCGTTCACCGACCTGCGCGTCGAGGACCTGCGCGAGGTCGTCGACGTCAACCTCATCGGGTACGTGCTGTGCGCCCAGCAGGCGGCCCGGCGGCTCACCCGCGGCGGCGCCATCGTCAACGTCTCCTCCGTCGCCGCCACGCTCGGCTCGCCCGGCGAGTACATCCACTACGCCGCAGTCAAGGCCGCCACCGACACCCTCACCGTCGGGCTCGCCAAGGAACTCGCGCCGCACGGCATCCGCGTCAACGCCGTCGCCCCCGGGATCATCCGCACCACGATCCACGCCCGCTCCGGCGTGCCCGACCGCCCGGACAGCGCCGCCGGGCGGATCCCGATGGGCCGCGCCGGCGAACCCGGGGAGGTCGCCGGCGCGATCGCGCACCTGCTCGGCCCGGACGCCTCGTACACCACGGGCGCGGTCCTGCGCGTCGGCGGCGGTCTCTGACCCGGCGGCGGCCCGGGGGTTTCCCGCCCCCAGGCCGCCGCGTCGCGTCTCCTACCGGGTGAACAGCTTCGCCGCCGTGATCAGCGTCTGCACCACCCCGTAGCCCAGCAGCACCGACACCACCAGCCACGACACCACCAGGCGGACCTGCTGCCCGCCTCCGCTGCGCTCGTTCACGATCCGCTCCTCTCCGTGGTCCCCTGCACCGTCTCGTCCCGCCCCGACGCGGGCTCGTGGTAGCGCTGCGGCACCGGCCGCACCAGCAGGTTCGCCACCAGACCCACCGCCAGCACCCCGACCATCGTGAACAGCGCCGGCCGCTACGCCGCCGCCGTCAGCGTGCCCGGCTCGCCCTGCGCGTCGAGGAACGCGTTGACGATCAGCGGCCCGGCCACGCCCGCCGCCGACCACGCGGTCAGCAGCCGGCCGTGGATCGCGCCGACCTCGAACGTGCCGAACATGTCCCGCAGGTACGCCGGAATGGTCGCGAACCCGCCACCGTAGAACGACAGGATCACGGCTGCCAGCAGCACGAACAACGCCGTCGAGGTCTGCCCCACCAGCGCCAGCAGCAGGTACAGCACCATGCCCACACCCAGGTACACCACGTAGATCGGCTTGCGGCCGATCAGATCCGACGTGGACGACCACACGAACCGGCCCGCCATGTTGAACAGCGACAGCACTCCCACGAACCCGCCGGCCGCCGCCACCGACACCGCCGAGGTCCCGTTGTCGCGGAAGAAGTCCTGGATCATCGGGCTGGCCTGCTCCAGGATGCCGATACCCGCCGTCACGTTGCAGAACAGCACCACCCACAGCAGCCAGAACGACCGCGTCCTCACCGCGTTGGCCGCCGACACGTTGGCGGTCGTCACCAGCGGCTTCTCCGCCACCGTCGCCGGGTCGAAACCGGCCGGCCGCCAGCCCGGCGCCGGGACCCGCACGTTGAACACCCCGAACATCATGATCACGAAGTAGCCGACGCCGAGCGTGACGAACAGCCACACCAGTGCCGAACCCGACGCCGTGGAACCGCTGTTCGACGGGTCGTAACCCGAGTCGAAGAACGACAGCAGCTGCCGGGACAGGGGAGAGGCCACCATCGCCCCACCACCGAATCCCATGATCGCGAGCCCGGTCGCCAGACCCGGCCGGTCCGGAAACCACTTGATCAACGTGGAGACGGGGGAGATGTACCCGATTCCCAGACCGATCCCGCCCAGCACCCCGTACCCCAGATA
The DNA here is from genome assembly GCF_015354395.1 of Micromonospora sp. ANENR4. Taxonomy (NCBI): domain Bacteria; kingdom Bacillati; phylum Actinomycetota; class Actinomycetes; order Micromonosporales; family Micromonosporaceae; genus Micromonospora; species Micromonospora sp. ANENR4. The sequence goes on along the minus strand of NZ_JADKYQ010000024.1, from coordinate 50,381 downwards.
CAGCAGCCACAGCTGCCCGGTCGCGATGCCCAGCGCCCCGACCAGGAACCCCGCCGCCCAGAAACACGCCGAGACGAACATCGCCTTACGCGGCCCGTTCGCCTCCACCCACGTACCGGCCACCGCGGCCGACAACCCCAGCATCACGATCGCGATGCTGAAGATCACCCCGATCGCCGTCTGACTCGTGTCGAAATGCGCAATCAGGGAGTTCTTGTACACGCTCGTCGCGTACACCTGCCCGATGCACAGATGGATCGCCAGCGCCGCCGGAGGTATCAGCCAGCGGCTGTACCCCGGCGGCGCGACGGTGTGCCGACGATCGAGTGCGGAAAGCATCAACGCTTCCTCCGTCCAGAAGGCGAGAACACCGGAGTTCATGCCCCCACCGCACGCTGCGCCCAAACCCGCCCCGCGCCCGGCGGTCGAAACCCTGAGCCGAACGGTCACCGCCGTCCCGGCCCGTCATCACCCCACCACCAGCGGTCACGCCCGTCCGGAGATGCGACGATGACCAGGTGAAGATCCTGTCCATCCAGTCGTCGGTCGCCTACGGCCACGTCGGCAACTCCGCCGCCGTGTTCCCACTGCAACGCCTCCGACACGAGGTCTGGCCGGTCCTGACCGTGCACTTCTCCAACCACACCGGCTACGGCGCCTGGCGCGGCCCCCTGCTCGCCCCCACCGACGTCGCCGACGTCATCGCCGGTATCGCCGACCGCGGCGTACTGGGCACCGCCGACGCCGTCCTCTCCGGCTACCAGGGCGACCCCGCCGTCGGCGCCGTCATCCTCGACGCCGTCGCCCAGGTCAAGGCCGCCAACCCGGCCGCCCTCTACTGCTGCGACCCGGTCATGGGCGACGTCGGCCGCGGCATGTTCGTCCGCCCCGGCATCCCCGAATACCTCCGCGACACCGTCGTCCCGCGCGCCGACATCGTCACCCCCAACCAGTTCGAGCTGGAGTTCCTCGCCGGCCGCACCACAGACACCATCGACGACCTGCTCGCCGCCGTCGACGCCGTCCGCGCCACCGGCCCCCGGCACGTCCTGGTCACCAGCGTCCTGCACGGCGACCTGCCCGCCGGCCACCTGGAAGTCGTCGCCGTCTCCGACGACGGCGCCTGGGCCGTCACCACCCCGCTGCTGCCGATCGCACCCAACGGCGGCGGCGACGTCACCGCCGCCCTCTACCTCGCCCACCTCGCCACCACCGGCTCACCACAGACCGCCCTGGAACGCACCACCAACTCGATCTACGCCGTACTCGAGGCCACACTCGAAGCCGGCACCCGCGAACTGCAGATCGTCGCCACCCAGGACGCCATCGCCGACCCACCCACCCGCTTCACCGCTCGCCGGCTGCGCTGACCGACAGCGCGGGTGCACCCGCCGCCCGGGTGCACCCCGGCGGCGACTCGCCGCTCGAACAGGTGGACGACCCCACCGCCCACCAGGCAGGATGCGGACGTGCCACCGCACCCGGCAACCGACGACCCCGCGTTCGCCCAGCGCCTGCGCGACCTCACCCGGCTACGCCGCGTCCGCGACCGCATCGACCGCGAATACGCCAAACCCCTCGACGTCGAAGCCCTCGCCCGCGGCGAACACATGTCCGCCGGCCACCTCAGCCGCCAGTTCCGCCAGACCTACGGCGAATCCCCGTACGCATACCTCATGACCCGCCGCATCGAACGCGCCATGGCCCTGCTGCGCCGCGGCGACCTCAGCGTCACCGACGTCTGCTTCGCCGTCGGCTGCCAGTCCCTGGGCACCTTCAGCACCCGCTTCACCGAACTCGTCGGCGAACCACCCAGCGCCTACCGCGCCCGCCACGCCCCCGACACCGCCGAACCACCACCCTGCCTCACCAAACAAGCCACCCGACCGATCAGGAATCGAGAAGCCCGCACCGGCCGACCACCACTAGCGTGACCACCATGACGATCACCATTCACTACGCATTCCTGCCCCACACCGACGCCGACACCGCCATCGCCTTCTACCGCGACACCCTCGGCTTCGAACTCCGCAACGACGTCGGCCAGGGCGACACCATGCGCTGGCTCACCGTCGGCCCACCCAACCAGCCCGAGACCGGCATCGTCCTGCACCCACCGGCCGTCGACCCCGGCATCAGCGACGACGAACGCCGCACCATCCTCGAACTCATCGCCAAGGGCAGCTACGGCGCACTCACCCTCGCCACCGACGACCTCGACGGCCTGTTCGACCGCCTCCAGGCAAGCGGCGCCGACGTCGTCCAGGAACCCACCGAACAGCCCTACGGCGTCCGCGACTGCGCCTTCCGCGACCCCACCGGCAACCTCATCCGCATCAACGAGCAGCGCTGACCCGTGACCGACGCGCCCCGCCCCCGCGCCCAGCGGCGCCACGACACCACCCACCGCCTCGACCACGACATCGACTGCTGGGTCGCCACCGCCGGCCCCGACGGCACCCCGTACCTCGTGCCCCTGTCCTTCGACTGGGACGGCCACACCCTGCTCGTCGCCACCCCGGCCGACAGCCCCACCGGCCGCAACCTCGCCGGCGGCCACGCCCGCGTCGGCCTCGGCCCCACCCGCGACGTCACCATGATCGACGGCCACGTTGAAACCCTCACCATCGACGCCCTGCCCACCGACCGAGGTGACCGCTTCGCCACCCGAACCGGCTTCGACCCCCGTACCCTGACCACGCCCTACCACTGGTACCGCATCACCCCACACCGCATCCAGGCCTGGCGCGAAGCCGACGAACTACCCGGCCGCACCCTGATGCGCGACGGCCGCTGGCTCGACTGACACCCGCACCACCGGACGGAGAGCACAATGAGCAAGGCCACCACCGGCCTGCACCACGCCGACAGCCACGACATCATCCGCGTCCACGGCGCCCGCGAGAACAACCTGCGCAACGTCGACGTCGAGATACCCAAACGCCGCCTCACCGTCTTCACCGGCGTCTCCGGCTCCGGCAAGAGCTCACTGGTCTTCGGCACCATTGCCGCCGAGTCCCAGCGCCTCATCAACGAGACCTACAGCGCCTTCGTCCAGGGCTTCATGCCTACCCTGTCCCGCCCCGAAGTCGACGTCCTCGAAGGCCTCACCACCGCCATCATCGTCGACCAGGAACGCATGGGCGCCGACCCCCGCTCCACCGTCGGCACCGCCACCGACGTCAACGCCATGCTCCGCATCCTGTTCAGCCGCCTCGGCGACCCCCACATCGGCCCACCCAACGCCTACTCCTTCAACGTCCCCTCCGTCCGCGCCGCCGGCGCCATCACCGTCGACCGCGGCCCCGGCAGGACCCAGACCAAGAAGGGCACCTTCAACCGCCTCGGCGGCATGTGCCCCCGCTGCGAGGGCCGCGGCGCCGTCACCGACTTCGACCTCACCGTCCTCTACGACGAGAAGCTCTCCCTCAACGAGGGCGCCATCACCATCCCCGGCTACAGCATGGACGGCTGGTACGGCCGCATCTTCCGCTCCAGCGGCCTGTTCGACCCCGAAAAGCCCATCCGCGACTACACCAAACGCGAGCTGAGCGACCTGCTCCACAAGGAACCCACAAAGATCAAAGTCGACGGCATCAACGTCACCTACACCGGTCTCATCCCCGCCATCAGCAAGTCGATGCTCGCCAAGGACGTCGACGCCATGCAGCCGCACATCCGCGCCTTCGTCGAACGCGCCATCACGTTCACCACCTGCCCCGACTGCGACGGCACCCGCCTGGCCCCCGAAGCCCGCTCCTCGAAGATCAACGGCATCAACATCGCCGACGCCTGCGCCATGCAGATCAGCGACCTCGCCACCTGGGTACGCGACCTCCACGAACCCTCCGTCGGCCCGCTGCTCAAAGCACTGGGGGACACCCTCGACTCCTTCGTCGAGATCGGCCTCGGCTACCTCAGCCTCGACCGCCCCGCCGGCACCCTCTCCGGCGGCGAGGCCCAGCGCACCAAGATGATCCGCCACCTCGGCTCGTCCCTCACCGACGTCACCTACGTCTTCGACGAACCCACCATCGGCCTGCACCCGCACGACATCGCCCGCATGAACAACCTCCTGCTCCAACTCCGCGACAAGGGCAACACCGTCCTCGTCGTCGAACACAAACCCGAGACCATCGCCATCGCCGACCACGTCGTCGACCTCGGCCCCGGCGCCGGCACCGCCGGCGGCACCATCTGCTACGAAGGCACAGTCGCCGGCCTGCGCGAAAGCGGCACCACCACCGGCCGCCACCTCGACGACCGCGCCACCCTCAAGGACAAGCTGCGTACGCCCACCGGCGCCCTGCCGATCCGCGGCGCCCGCACCCACAACCTGCGCGACGTCGACGTCGACATCCCCCTCGGCGTCCTGGTCGTCGTCACCGGCGTCGCCGGCTCCGGCAAGAGCAGCCTCATCCACGACTCACTGGCCAAACGCGAGGACGTCGTCAGCATCGACCAGACCGCCATCCGCGGCTCCCGCCGCAGCAACCCCGCCACCTACACCGGCCTGCTCGACCCCATCCGCAAAGCCTTCGCCAAGGCCAACGGCGTCAAACCCGCCCTGTTCAGCGCCAACTCCGAAGGCGCCTGTCCGACCTGCAACGGCGCCGGCGTCATCTACACCGACCTCGGCATGATGGCCGGCGTCGCCAGCACCTGCGAGGACTGCGAAGGCAAGCGCTTCCAGCCCGCCGTCCTCGACTACCACCTCGGCGGACGCGACATCAGCGAGGTCCTCGCCATGTCCGTCGACGAAGCCGAGACGTTCTTCAGCGACGGCGACGCCCGCACCCCGGCCGCACACACCATCCTCGACCGGCTCGCCGACGTCGGCCTCGGCTACCTCACGCTCGGTCAACCCCTGACCACGCTGTCCGGCGGCGAACGGCAACGCCTCAAGCTCGCCACCCGGATGGGGGACAAGGGCGGCGTGTACGTCCTGGACGAACCCACCACCGGCCTGCACCTGGCCGACGTCGCCCAACTGCTCGGCCTGCTCGACCGGCTCGTCGACGCCGGGAAGTCCGTCATCGTGATCGAGCACCACCAGGCCGTCATGGCACACGCCGACTGGATCATCGACCTCGGCCCGGGCGCCGGTCACGACGGCGGCCGGATCGTGTACGAGGGCACCCCGGCGGATCTCGTGGCGGCCCGGTCCACACTCACCGGCGAACACCTGGCCGACTACGTCGGCGCCTGACCGCCGTACCAGGAGCAGGGGAGAGGCACCGACAACACTCAGCGGAGGACCCCACGACGAGGACGCGCGGGCACACCTCCGTTCAGGGCTCGAGCTGGATGTTCACCGGATCGACGAACTCGACCCGCAGCCGATCATCGGACAGGATGTCGACAACCCGCTGCCAGTGCGCGGCACGCCGGCTGCAGACCGCGCGCAGGTGCTCGACGCCCGGCCGGTCTCCTTCCGCATCGACCCGCCTCAAGGTCGCCAGGCCGAACTCTGCGGTGGCGGCGCTCAGCTTCGCGGTCACGCGGCCCACCTGCTGGACGACCTCGTCCACGTGCCGGGTCAGCTCATCCACCCGGGCTTCGACGGATTCGTCGCGTCGAGACAGCGACTCCAGGCCGTCCGGCTTCTCGATGACCAACTCGTCGAACACCGGCACGGGTGGCGGGAAGCGGAGATCCGCGACGTACACAAGCTCCACCGCCTCGGTGACGAGGCGACAGAACTCCGCCCGGTGCAGCCAGTACCAAGCGCGGTCCTCCGCCATCCTCGCCAGCAGGCGCCATGTCCGGTCGTCCACGTCGAGCTACTTGATCAGATCGTGGACATCCCCTGGCCACGGTGGCTCACAGCGCTGGTGCCAGTTTTGCTCCAGCAGCGCCGCCCCGTCGTGGAGCAGCTTCTTGACGTACGCCGCGATCCGGATACGGGTGACGTTCTCGGGGCGACGCAGGACCGATCGCATCGGCTGGTACAGGTCCAGTTGAAGGAACCGGAACTCGTCACTGCCGCGGAGGCGACCGAAGTCCGGGTCACTGCTGGCGATCCAACTGCGCAGCCGTGAGGCCACACCGGTCTGCGTGGTGGCCTGTAGCGAGACCTGCCCGGCTACCTTGCTTCCAGCGCTGGCCAGAGCGGCCTGGAGTTCGATCACCGCGTACTCGGTCAGCAGGTGCTGACGCCGGTCCTCGCCGAGATCGCCGGGAGGAATCGGAGCCACCTCCGCCTCCGGGCTCGGTGGGGGAACAGGGAGATAGCCGTACAGGCCGTAGGCATAGGCAGTCGCCGCCTGGTAGTAGTCCAGGTAGCCAAGCCGTCCCGGGCCGAGCCGATGACGACGCTGCGCGCGGGCGACTGCGTCGCGAAGCAACACCGGCTGGACGGGCCAACTCCCCACCATCGTCTCGACTCGCCGGTACAGGCGTCGTGGCCACCAGGGTCGCAGGTTCCGCATCGCGACCAGCCTCTGCTCGGCGAACCAGCCGACCTCGACACCCGCAACAGTGAGCTGGTCCTGGGCCAGATCATGTACGGCGCGGGCGAGCCGGAGCGGCGCCCACACGTCCCGCGCGAAGCGAAGCGCGCCCCTGGTCACCTCGGAGCGGGTACCGGGGACCAACCACGCCAGCAATGCGTCCTCGTGCAGCCGGTGAAACTCCTGGAGCGCGGCCAGGTTGAGCAGCACCCGAGCGGTGGCCGGAGTGCCCAGCATCTCCTTGACCTGCCGCTGCGCCTCGGCACGGTCCGCTGCATCGCGAAAGGAAGACAACAACGGCCAGTACCGACCCACGAAGGCCGCGATCAACCGATCCTTGATCTGGTCACGGAGAACCTTCCGCTCGCCGACGGCATCGGTGGCGAACCAGTCCTCCACGGTGCGTTCCGAGTACGCCAGAGTCTTCGCGTACTGATAGCGCAGGCGAATGAGTTCCCGGCGCCGACGGATGGCCCACAGCATCGAGATGGGGTAGCGGAACGGGTGCCTCCACCGATCTCGTCTGCGGGTCCAGAGTGAGGCGGTGTAGCGGCTCTCCAACTCACCGAGGCAGAGCGCGCCGTGGTACGTGTCCAGGGCGGCGAGGAACAGACCCAGATCCTCCTGAACGCTGGCCACCATCATGCGGATATCGGAGTTGAAGGGGTCCAGGCGAAGGGCTTCCCGATACCACCAGAGCGCGTCGTCGAGACGCCGCTCGTCGTGCCGCTTCTTGGCCTCGTTGTACGCCTCGAAGAGTCCGGTCGGCAGGTCCCGGAGCCGCCACGTCCGCCACGGCGCCTCATCAGCCAGGCGGGTCACTGGCAGGATCTTGGCCATCGTCCAGTAGGCCGCCTTACAGGTTGCGTCTTCCCATGTCATGCCCCACTCGGTAGTCGTCGCACTGCCTGTGGCACCCGCGAACGACGTGACCGTGACCGAGACGCCGCAACAGGGCTCCTGCTTCCGCTCCTGGAGAGTTGCCCTGATCATGTAACCCGTCCGAGGCCAGAGCCGTGCCATGAACTTGGGCAGGACCGCCAACGGGTTCGTCAACGTTCCCGGCTCCTCGCCGAGGACATCGAGGAAGTTCTGCGCAGGGAGAGTCGTCGGGCCCGCATATGGCGGGTAGATGCTGGTGGTGGCGAGCTGACGGCAGAACCGGCTCTTCAGGTACGCCGCCCGGCCGGTGTCTTTCGCGTCCGCGGCATTCTCGAAGTCACGCACGTCGACCGCCCCGGGGCGGTGTGCGAGCCACTCACGGCGAAAGTTGCGCCACGCGACGAAGGCCGCCAGGAACAGGATCAGGATCCCGAGCCGTTGCCACAGCTCAGTGGGCGGCTTGCCGAAGGCACGAGCCACGCCGATCAGAAGAAGGCGGAACGGCTCCAGGAACCCCCAACCACTGTGATCCGCCGGGACGGCAGCGGACCGCGCAAGGCCACCGAGTGCCAGAAGCAGCGTCACCGTGCTGAGAGTTCCGAGGACCAGCCAGGGCACTGGTTTCGGGATCGGCAGGGGCGAGGGCGCGACTCGGGCTTTGCTGAAGATCCGATGCGGGGACCGGACCTTCCAGGACTCGGGGCGTGGGTCCCGCTGCTCGGCGTCATCGTGCCGGTTGTCCATCGAAACGCTCCTGACGACCGCCCGGGACTGCGGTTTCAGGCTAAGTGGTCGGCTAGCGAGCAACTGGAATTCGGCGGGATCGGTGTCGTGCCCGAACCTGACCTCACTGTTCGATAATGTACATTATGTCAAGTACAGCTGAGGCGGGAGCTCCCCGAGCGCCCGCGCGAGGCAGGTGACCGCCTTTGCGGGCTTTCGGGGGCGCCGGAGTGTCACGCAGTCACCCCCTGTCGTGCCGCCGGGCCGCGTGCTCAATTTGGCGCGCGTTGGCAGCGGCAGCGAGCTCGCCGCGAGCCGGCTCACGCCTCCAGACACGATGTCGCCGCCGTTGCGTCCAGGCACCGGTCATCGGGCCGGCCCATCCACCGGCCGACCCGAGCGCCCCCGCCGAATCCCACCTCACTCCACCCGCCGTCCGCCGATCATGAAGCTAGCGGCGACACATCAGACAGCACTTCCGGTCAACCTCATGATCGCTGGCGCGGCGCCAGTTCGCCGATGTGGCTGCATCGGAGCACTGGGGTTACCGCCATCTCGGCGAGATGGAGTTGATCATGGCGTTGGTCGCCCCCGCCCCCCTGTTGTGAACTCCTGGCGGGAACGCGAGAATCATGCATAATATCCCTTATGCATGACAAACCGGACGAAACGTTGGAGACCCTGATCAAGGAGTTCCTGACCGCCCGGGCCACCCGTAAGCCCTCCCCCCACACCCAGGCCGCGTACCGCAGGGATCTGACCACGGTGGCCGAGCTGGTCGCCACCGATGGTGATGCCTCTCCCCTGCACGTACCCGTCAGCGCCCTCTCCCCCAAGGTGATGCGCGCGGCGTTCGCGCGGTTCGCCGCTCCCCGGGCCGCCGCCTCGGTCCACCGTGCCTGGTCGACATGGAACAGCTTCTTCACGTTCCTGGTGGCCGAGGGTGTCGCACCGGGAAATCCGATGCCGGCGGTGGGGCGGCCCCGCACGCCGCTCCCCCGGCCCAAGCCGCTGCGCGGCGAGGACACCCCGGAGGAGCTGCTGTCGGCGGTGGCGCGCGCGGAGGGTCGGCAGCGCGATCCGTGGCCGGAGCGCGACCTGGCGGTGCTGGCGCTGGCGTTGTGCGCGGGATTGCGGCTGTCGGAGCTGCTGGCGCTGCGGGTGTCGTCGGTGGCCGGGCGCGTCGGCGAGCGGCGGGTGGACGTGGCGGGTAAGGGTGGGCGGCCGCGTACGGTCCCGATCGAGGACGGCGTCGACCGGGTGCTCGCGGGTTATCTGGACAGCCGGCGGCTCCGGTTCGGGTCGCGCAGCGTGCGGCCGGATTCGCCGTTGCTGGTGGATCGTCAGGGTGAGGCGTTGCGGCGGGGCGGTCTGCAGTACCTGGTGGAGTCGTGTTACCGGCGGGCGGGCATCGGTGACCGGGTGCCGCGGGGTGCGCGGTTGCACGCGTTGCGGCACACGTTCGCGACGCGGTTGGCGGAGGACGGGGCGAGCGCGGCGGAGATCATGCGGTTGCTGGGGCATGCGTCGTTGGCGTCGTCGCAGACGTACATCGAGGTGACGGCGGGTCAGCAGCGGGCGGCGGTGGCGGCGAACCGTACCAACAGGGCGTTGTCGGGGTTGGTCAAGCGATAGCTGTCAGGCCGAGTTGGTCGGCGACGTACGACAGGTGGTGTGACGTTGCCCAGGCGATCCATTGGGTGGCGGTGCCGGGGCCGGCGTGGCGGGCGGCGCGCAGGGCGATCTGCTCGTCGCCCCAGGAGAAGTGACGCCCGGTGGGCGGCCAGTGGTCGGCGGATATGAGGGCCTGGCAGATGTCGTAGATGCCGGTGTTGCCGCTGTCCATGCCGTCGCTGGGCGCACGGTAGGTCCACCAGGTGTCCTGGTGGGTGTAGCGGATGTTGGGTGCTGGCCCTCGGCGTCCCGATCCGGCGCCGGGGTGAGTGACGCCGTAGTCGGCGAACTGGATGTCATGGTCCTTGAGCCGCTGCCAGAGGTCGAAGTCCCGCCTGCGGAGCGGGATGGCGGTGCCGGCTGGTACGTGGGAGATCGTGGCGGGCATGGCTCCGGCGGCGACGACGACCGCCTTCCAGGGGTGGCGTCCGGCCCACACGAGGTGTTTGCGAACGAGGGGTTCGGCTGTCGTGAGGTGCCGGTCGGATGCCACCTCGGCGACGTCGATGACGAGGGTGCAGTTCTCGGGTCGCAGTTCGGTGGCGGATAGGACTTGGCTCAGTCGTGCGTCGGTTTCGGCGTCGTCCGGTTCGGTGTGGTGGGCGGCGAGCCGGAGAACGCCACCGTAGGGCGCGGCGGCGTAACGGACGTCGGCCAGTTGTGCGGGGGTGTCGTTCAGGTGGGCGACGGGCAGCGCGGGGATCCCCCACGGGTGCAGGTCGTCGGCGATGTCGCGGAGTGGCCGGCGGGTGCCGGTGGTGGGTTCGGGGAGGTGGCGCACGTCGACGGCGATGGCCATGTCACGCGGGATGCTGTCCTGTGCGCGTTGACTGAAGGTGCATGCGTCGGTGATCGGACCGTGCTTGGAGGGTGGCAGGTCGAAGATCGGGAGGATGTGTGGTGCGAGTTCGTCGGGGACGTGGCTGACGGCCTGGAGTTCGGCTTGGCGTCCTTTGAGGATCGGGTGGTAGCCCGTCATTCGCATCGCCCCACACGATTTCGACGACAGTCACTTACGTCGATATTCCACGTTCTGTGCCCGATCGACAACCGTACGTATCCAGAATGGGGTCTGTCGGTGCGCTGCCGGGCTGGCAGGATCGGGCGGATGCGGGTGGATACGGCGCGTGCGGTGGCGGTCGAGTGGGTGCGGGAGCGGATGCGGGCGGATCCGTCGATCGAGGGGGCGTTGTTCAGCGGGTCGACTGTGGGGTTGCCGGACGACGCGGTGCTGCCTGTGTGGTCGGACGTGGACGTGTTGCTGGTGCGCCGGGAGCCCGGTGTGAAGGTGGGCAAGTTCGTGCACCGGGGGGTGTTGCTGGAGGTCAGCACTGTCACGTGGGCGGAGTTGGGTGGCCCGGAGGATGTGCTGGGGTCGTGGGTGTTCGCGCCGATGTTCCGTACCGATGGGGTGATCGCGGATCCGTCGGGGCGGCTGGCGGCGGTGCGGGAGCGGGTGGCGGCGGGGTTCGCGGATCCGGTGTGGGTGCGGGCGCGGTGCGCCGGGGTGCGGCGGCGGATCGAGGGCGGACTGCGGGCGGTGGGCGGTTCGGCGCCGGCGCCGGTGGCGGAGCAGGTGCTGGCGTGGGTGTTTCCGACGTCGTTGCTGGCGGTGTGGCCGGCGGTGGCGGGGTTGGTGGATCCGACGGTGCGGCGGCGGTACGTGCGGGCGGAGGGGGTGTTGTCGCGGTTCGGGTTCGCGGATCGGTATCCGGGGCTGCTGGACACGCTCGACGGCGGCGGGGCGGGTGTGGACGCGGCGCGGGTGCGGGAGTATCTGGCCGGGTTGGCGGTCGTGTTCGACGAGGTGGCGCGGTTGCCGCGGGAGGGGTACGCGTTCGGGGCGGATCTGGGTGCGGCGGGGCGTCCGGTGGTGTTCGACGGTGCGGCTGAGCTGATCGAGGCGGGCCGGCATCGGGAGGCGATGTTCTGGGTGCTGGTGACGTACGCGCGGTGTCATGTGGTGTCGGGTCCGGTGGCGCCGGAGCGGGAGCGGGCGTTCGGGGCGGCGCTGGCGGATCTGGGGGTGGCGTCGGCGGCGGATCGGCGGCGGCGGGCGGACGGTCTGCTGGCGGCGTTGCCGGGGTGGCAGGCGGTGGTGGATGCGGTGGCGGCGGAGGCTGTGGCAGGCTGAGGGGAACGCGACTGGCGGCACGGGGATGGGTGAACCATCGGGGAGCTCGTCGCGGGGGTCGACCGCCTGGGCCTCCGCGGGCGAGGTGTCGTATGTCTTCTGCGCGGTTGCTGCCGGGTGCTCCGGTGGCGGAGCGGGTGTTGTCGGAGGTCGCCGCGTCGGTGGCGGAGCTGCGTGCGGCGGGGGTGACGCCGGCGCTGGCGACGGTGCTGGTGGGTGACGACGACGCGAGCGCGGGTTATATCCGGATCAAGCAACGTCAGGCGGCCGACCTGGGTTTCGTGTCGCCGCACGTGCATCTGCCGGCGTCGGCGTCGCAGGTGGATCTGCACGCGGTGCTGGCGGATTTCAACGCGGACAAGACGGTGCACGGGGTGCTGGTGCAGTATCCGATTCCGGGTCATCTGGACTACGACCGGGCGTTGGCGGAGCTGGATCCGGACAAGGACGTGGACGGGATGCATCCGGTGAACATGGGCCGGCTGGCGTTGGGGTTGCCGGGTCCGTTGCCGTGTACGCCGGCGGGGATCGAGGCGTTGCTGGCGTTCCACGGTGTGCCGGTGGCGGGCCGGGAGGTGGTGGTCCTGGGCCGGGGTGCGACGTTGGGGCGGCCGCTTGCGATGTTGCTGGCGCAGAAGCGGCCGACGGCGAACGCGGCGGTGACCGTGGTGCACACGGGTGTGGCGGACTGGCCGCGGTACGCGCGGCGGGCGGAGATCCTGATCGCGGCGGCGGGGGTGCCGGGGATCGTGCAGCCGGAGCATGTGCGGCCGGGCGCGGTGGTGGTCGGTGGTGGGGTGCGGTACGAGGGACGGCGGTTGCTGCCGGACGTGGACGAGTCGTGTGCCGCGGTGGCGGGTGCGATCACGCCGCGTGTGGGCGGGGTGGGTCCGACGACTGTGGCGATGTTGTTCCGTAACGCGGTGGACGCGGCGCGGCGGCAGAGTGGGCTGGGCTGAGCGTCAGCCGAGGTCGACGACGAGGGGCCGGTGGTCGGAGATGGTGGCCAGCGGTGTGTGGACGGCGGTGACGGGCGGGAGCCGGTCGAGGCCGTGGCGGTCGGCGAGGATGTGGTCGAGTTGGACGCGGGGTTGCCCGGCCGGGTAGGTGGGGCGCCTCGCGAGGGGCCGCCAGCGGGTGAGTGCGGCGGCGGGTCCGGCGGGCAGGTTGAGGTCGCCGAGCAGGACCCGGGGCGCGGGCAGGGTGCGCAGGACGCGGACGACGCGGCGTAGCTGCCAGACGTTCCAGCCGGGGACGAAGGACAGGTGGGTGGCGGCGACGGTGAGGGGGCCGTGGGGGGTGTCGAGGACGGCGGCGAGCACGACGCGGGGTTCGTCGCGGAGCAGGACGAGTCCGCCGCCGGGGCCGGGTGCGTAGATGGGTGAGCGGACGGGGGCGGCGCGCAGGCGGGTGACCTGCCAGGAGCGGACGGGGTGGCGGCTGATCAGGCCGATGCCGTAGAGGGGTTCGCCGTGGCCGTCGTCGTCGTGGGTGAGGGGACGGAACTGTTCGCCGGGGGTGCCGACGACGGCGGCGGCGAAGCGGTGGTGGTCGGCGTGCAGGGCGCGGGCGGCCACGGCGGTGAGGTCGAGTTTGCCGCTGCGCGTCTGGTCGCGGTCGACTTCCTGGAGGGCGAGGACGTCGGCGTCGAGGTCGGTGACGGCGGCGGTGAGCCGGTCGGGGTCGACGAGCCCGTCGGTGAGGGATCGGCCGTGCAGCAGGTTGAAGGTGGCCAGGCGCACCTGGACACCCTACGTCGTCGTGGGAGTCTTGCCGGGTGCTGAAACTGTTGTGCTGTTCGATGCTGGTGTTCGTGGCGGTGGGGTCGGTGGGGGTGTGGTTGCGGCGTCGCCGGGGGCGGTGAGGCTGGCCACAGGGGGCCTTGTCGCTGGTGGTGGCGTGGGCAGAATGCGGCGGTGGATGCGCTGTCGTTGACGACGTTGCTGACTGCTGCCCTGCTGGCCGGGTGGGTGGACGCGGTGGTGGGTGGCGGTGGTCTGTTGCTGTTGCCGGCGTTGCTGGTGGCGGCGCCGGGTGTGCCGGTGGCGACGGCGTTGGGCACGAACAAGCTGGCGGCGATCTTCGGTACGTCGACGGCGGCGGTGACGTATGCGCGGCGGACGAAGCTGGACTGGGCGGTGGCGGGTCCGGCGGCCGGGTTGGCGGTGCTGACGGCGGGGCTGGGTGCGGCGTTGGCGGGTGCGGTGCCGGGTAGCGCGTACCGGCCGGTGGTGCTCGTGGTGCTGGTGGCGGTGGCGGTGTTCGTTCTGGCGCGGCCGTCGCTGGGTGTGGTGGCGTCGCCGCAGCGACGGACCCCTCGGCGGGTGGTGGTGGCGGTGGCGGTGGCCGGTGTGGGCATCGCCCTCTACGACGGGTTGATCGGGCCGGGTACGGGGACGTTCCTGGTGCTGGCGTTCACGGCGATTCTGGGTTCGGATTTCGTGCACGCCTCGGCGATGGCGAAGGTGGTGAACGCGGGCACGAATCTGGGTGCGCTCGTGGTGTTCGGGTTGACCGGGCACGTGTGGTGGGCGTTGGGTGCGGCGATGGCGGTGTGCAACGTGGTGGGGGCGGCGGTGGGCGCGCGGATGGCGTTGCGGCGGGGTGCCGGGTTCGTGCGGGTGGTGCTGCTGGTGGTGGTGCTGGCGCTGGTGGCCCGGCTGGGTTACGACCAGTGGATGGCGGGCTGATCGCGGTGGCGGTGCGGGCGGAGCACGACCGGGCGGTGCTGGCGGGTCTGCTGGGCCGGGATCCGGTGTTGCACGCGTACCAGTTGGGTGATCTGGACGATTTCTTCTGGCCGTACACGTCGTGGTTCCGGCGTGGCGACCAGGTGGTGTTGCTGTATCACGGGGTCGAGCTGCCGACGTTGCTGGCGTTCGCGGCGCCGGATCGGGTGGCGGATCTCGCCGCGCTGGTGGCGGAGGCGGCGCCGGTGTTGCCGGCGCGGATGTGGGCGCACCTGTCCCCCGGTCTGGAGGCGGTGGTGTCGCGCTGGTTCGTGGTGTCGGAGGCGGCGGCGCATCACCGGATGGCGTTGACGGATCCGGGCCGGCTGGCGGCGGTGCCGGCGGTGGGTGAGCCGTTGGGGCCGGCGGACGCGGCGGAGCTGGCCGGGTTGTACGCGGTGGCGTATCCGGGGAACTGGTTCGATCCGCGGATGCTGGAGACGGGCCAGTACGTGGGGGTTCGGGAGCGTGGCCGGCTGGTGGCGGTGGCGGGGGTGCACGTGTTCTCGCCGCGGTGGCGGGTGGCGGCGCTGGGGAACGTGACGACGCATCCGGACGTGCGGGGGCGGGGTCTGGGTGCGGGTGTGGTGGCGGCGTTGTGCGCCCGGCTGCGCGCGTCGGTGGATCACGTGACGTTGAACGTGCGGACGGACAACGCGGCGGCGGTGCGGCTGTACGAGCGGCTGGGGTTCTCCCGGGTGGCCGGGTTCACCGAGTGCGCGTTGACGTCAGCGGCCGCGGCTGGGTGAGTCGAACCGGCCGGCGCGGATCTCGCGCAGGGCGCGGCGGCGGGTGTCGCCGCGCAGCGTGTCGACGTAGAGGCGGCCGCGCAGGTGGTCGGTCTCGTGTTGCAGGGCGCGGGCGAGGAAGCCGCTGCCGGTGACGGTGAGCGGTTCGCCGTGCTGGTCGTAGCCGTGTGCGGTGGCGTGCATGGCGCGGGGGGTCGGGAAGTACAGGCCGGGGATGGACAGGCAGCCTTCCTCGTCGTCCTGGAGTTCGTCGGACACCTCCAGGGTGGGGTTGACCATGTGGCCGCGGTGGCCGTCGGCGTCGTAGACGAACACCTGGGCGTTGACGCCGATCTGGGGTGCGGCGACGCCGGCGCGGCCGGGTGCGCCGAGCAGCGTGTCCATGAGGTCGGTGACGAGGGCGCGCAGTTCGGCGTCGAAGCTGGTGACGGGTTCGCTGGGGGTGCGCAGCACGGGGTCGCCGATGATCCGGATCGGGCGCATAGTCATGTCCGGAAGGCTATCCGTTGCTTACCGTTCGCGGGTGTCCGGTGGGGTGTCCAGCAGCCCGGTGTCGGCGATGCGGTCGCGCAGGGGCCGGCGGCGCAGGGCGGCGAGGACCGCGTGCAGCTCGTCGGCGAGTGGTACCGGCAGTTCGGTGTCGAGGTGGCGTACGGCGGCGGTGGTGGCGGCCCATTCGGCTTCGACGGCCGGCAGCAGGGCGCGGGCGCGGTCGGTCAGGGTGACGATGCGGTGGCGGGCGTCGGCGCCGGGGCTCAGGTCGACGAGGCCGGCGCGGCGCATCTGGGCGACGGTCTGGCTGGCGGCGGAGTGGGTGACGCCGACGCGGGCGGCGAGGTCACGGATGGACAGCGGGCCGTCGGCGACGAGCGCGCGGACGGCCGGCGAGTAGCGGGGCCGGTAGTCGGTGAGGCCGAGCCGCTGGTGGACGGCGGCGACGTCGCCGTCGAGGACGTCCAGGACGTGGCGCAGCAGGGTGCCGAGGGCGTCGCGGTCGGGGGCGGTCACGTCCACTAATGTAACAGCGCTGTTGTATCTGCTCCGGGGAGGCCACTGATGTATCCACCGATCGAGCCGTACGCCCACGGCATGCTGGACGCCGGGGACGGGCAGCGCGTGTACTGGGAGACGTGCGGTAATCCGGACGGCCGGCCGGCGCTGGTGGTGCACGGCGGGCCGGGTTCGGGCGCGGGCGCGTCCTGGCGGCGGCTGTTCGACCCGGCCGCGTACCGGATCGTGCTGTTCGACCAGCGTGGCTGCGGGCGCAGCACTCCCCCGGCGTCGGATCCGTCCACCGACCTGTCGGTGAACACCACCGGGCATCTGCTGGCCGACATGGAGGCGCTGCGGGCGCACCTGGGGATCGACAGGTGGCTGCTGTGCGGCGCGTCGTGGGGGTCGTCCCTTGCCCTGGCGTACGCGCAGCGGCACCCGGGTCGGGTGAGCGCGCTGGTGCTGTTCAGCGTGGTCGCCAACACGAACCGGGAGATCGAGTGGGTGACCCGGGACATGGGGCGGGTGTTCCCGCAGGAGTGGGCGCGGTTCCGTGACGGGGTGCCGGAGGCCGACCGTGACGGTGACCTGTCGGCGGCGTACGCGCGGCTGGTGAACGACCCGGACCCGGCGGTGCGGGACAAGGCGGCGCGGGACTGGTGCGGCTGGGAGGACGTGCACGTGTCCCTCGCCGGCGGGTACGCGCCGAGTCCCCGGTTCGCCGACCCGGTGTTCCGGTACGGGTTCGCCCGGCTGGTGACGCACTACTTCGCGAACCGGGGTTTCCAGCCGGATGGGCAGGTGCTGCGCGACGCGGGCCGGCTGGCCGGCATTCCGGGGGTGCTGGTGCAGGGGCGGCTGGACGTCAGCGGCCCGCCGGACATCGCCTGGCAGCTGACCCAGGGCTGGCCGGACGCTCGGCTGGAGATCGTGGAGTCCGGCGGGCACGGTGGCGGGCACGGTATCGGCGAGCGGGTCGTCGCCGCCCTGGACGCGTTCGCCGCCGGCCGGAGCCCCGCCGACGGCTAGAGCCGCCGCCCGGGGCCGGGCAGCCGGGGCGGCGGACAGCCTGTCAGCCGGCGAGCAGGGCGCGGATCGGGGCGGCCTTGGCGGCGGCCTCGGCGACCTCGGCGGCGGGGTCGCTGTCCCAGGTGATGCCTCCCCCGGCCCACAGGTGCAGCAGGTTCCCGTCGGCGGCGGCGGTGCGGATGGTCAGGCCCAGGTCGAGGCAGTCGGGTCCGACCCAGCCGAGCGCGCCCATGCTCGCGCCGCGACCGACCGGCTCCAGCGCGGCGACCTGCGCCAGGGCGGCGTGTTTGGGTGCGCCGGTGACCGAGCCGCCGGGGCAGACGGCGCGCAGCAGGTCGGCCAGGCCGAGGCCGTCGGCGGGCGCCGCCGACACCGTGGACTCCGCCTGCCACAGGTCACACCAGCGGCGTACGGCGAACAGCTCGTCGACGCGCACCGACCCGGTGCGGGCGACGCGGGCCAGGTCGTTGCGTTCCAGGTCGACGATCATGACGTGTTCGGCGCGTTCCTTGGCCGAGGCGAGCAGGTCGCGGCGTCCGGCGGGGGTGGCGGGGCGGGTGCCCTTGATGGGGCGGGTGACCAGCCGGCCGTGCTCGACGGCGATGAGGGTCTCCGGGGAGGCGCAGCCGAGCGTCCAGCCGGGGCCGTGCAGGGTGCCGCCGTAGCGGGCGCCGGGCAGCGCGGCGAGGCGGGCCAGCGCGGGGCGCGGGTCGCCGGTGTAGCCGGCGGCGGCGTGGCCGACGATGTTGACCTGGTAGACGTCGCCGCGGGCGATGGCGGCGCGGACCGCGCCGACGGCGTCGGCGTGCGCGGCCTTGGTCCAGCTGTCGCGCCAGGGCCCGAGCCGCCACGGTGCCGGGGCCGGTGGCCGGGGTGCCGCCGGGCGGTCGGTGTGGTGGTAGACGACCACGACCAGGTCGGGCAGCGCCGGCGCGGGACTCGGCGCGCCGGGCGACACGCCGATGGCGTACGCGCCGGCGGCGGCGGACAAATACAGCGCGGCGCCGCACACCGCGGCGCCGGGGTCGTGCCGGCCGGGCCGGGCGAGGTCGCTGCGGTCGATGCCGTGTGCGGCGAGGAAGCGTTGTGCCAGGTCGGCGGGGTCGCCGCCGTCGCCGATCGACCAGTGCAGCCGGGCGGTCTCGACGAGCCAGCGGCGACATCCGGGCGGCGCGCCGGGTGCATCGACCTCCACCTGTGGGAGCGCTTCCACGACGTCCGGGCCGTTACGGGTCATCCGTTCAGCCCATTCTGGGTGAACAAGACGCATCCTTGCTCGTTGCCGCTCAGTTTTCCTTGGTACTGTGCGTCACTGGTCATGTGAACCATGACACAGTGCCCCCACAGTCCGGAGAACCCGATGTGTCAGCACCAGCCCACCTGCCCCTCCGCCGACGCAACCGACCGAGAGGCCGCCCGCGTCCTCGCCTGCTTCCCTGAGCAGGGCTGGAGCCTGCTCTGCAACGGTGTCATCGTCTTCGAGGACACCGGTGAGCTGCTCCCCGACGGGCGCACCATCGCCCCGCACCGGGGTCCGGCCCGCCACGCCCTCGTCGCCTGAGCGATCACGCAGCGTCAGTGAGCGTACGCGCCGGTCATGACCGGCGCGCGCACCGGCCGGGGCGGCGACAGCCCACCGCCCCGGCGTCAGCCGCTCAGTCCTCGAACGCCTCCGGCGCGGGGCACGAGCAGACCAGGTTCCGGTCGCCGTACGCGCCGTCGATGCGCCGCACCGGAGGCCAGTACCGGCCCGCCCGGTCCACACCCGCCGGGTAGGCGCCCACCGACCGCGGGTACGGGTGCGGCCACTCGTCGGCCGACACCATCGCCGCCGTGTGCGGCGCGTTTGACAGCGGGTTGTCCCCCGCCGGCCACTCCCCCGAGCCGACCTTGTCGATCTCCGCCCGGATCGCGATCATCGCGTCGCAGAAGCGGTCCAGCTCGGTCAGGTCCTCGCTCTCGGTCGGCTCCACCATCAGCGTCCCGGCCACCGGGAACGACATCGTCGGCGCGTGGAAGCCGTAGTCGATCAGCCGCTTCGCCACGTCGTCGACGCTCACGCCGGTGGCCTTGGTCAGCGGACGCAGATCCAGGATGCACTCGTGCGCGACCAGGCCCTTGTTGCCGGCGTACAGCACCGGGAAGTGGTTGCGCAGCCGCGCCGCCACGTAGTTCGCCGCCAGGACCGCCACGCCGGTGGCGCGGGCCAGCCCGTCGGCGCCCATCATCCGCAGGTACGCCCACGGGATCGGCAGGATCCCCGCCGACCCGTGGTTGGCCGCCGAGATCGCCGGCCGCCGGTCGGCGCGCGCACCGAGCGGGTCACCGGGCAGGAACGGCGCCAGGTGCGAACGCACCGCCACCGGCCCGACGCCGGGGCCACCGCCGCCGTGCGGAATGCAGAACGTCTTGTGCAGGTTCAGGTGCGACACGTCCGCCCCGAACCGGCCCGGCTTGGCGAACCCGACAAGCGCGTTGAGGTTCGCGCCGTCGACGTACACCTGACCGCCCGCGTCGTGGACCCTCGCGCACAGCTGGGCGATGCCGGTCTCGTACACGCCGTGCGTCGACGGGTACGTCACCATGATCGCGGCGAGCGCGTCCCGGTGCTTGTCGATCTTCGCGTCGAGGTCGACCAGGTCGACGTTGCCGTCGGCGTCGCAGCCGACCACCACGACCCGCATGCCGGCCATGACGGCGGACGCGGCGTTGGTGCCGTGCGCCGACGACGGGATCAGGCACACGTCCCGGTGGGCCTCGCCGCGCTCCCGGTGGTAGCCGCGGATCGCCAGCAGCCCGGCCAGCTCGCCCTGCGATCCGGCGTTGGGTTGCACGCTGACCGCGTCGTAGCCGGTGACCTCGGCCAGCCAGCCCTCCAGCTGCGCGATCAGCTCCCGGTACCCGGCGGTCTGCGCGTCCGGCGCGAACGGGTGCAGGTGCGCGAACTCCGGCCAGGTGATCGGTTCCATCTCGGTGGTGGCGTTGAGCTTCATCGTGCACGAACCCAGCGGGATCATGCCGCGGTCCAGCGCGTAGTCGAAGTCGGCCAGGCGGCGCAGGTAGCGCAGCATCGCCGTCTCCGAGTGGTGGCTGTGGAACACCGGGTGGGTGAGGAAGTCCGACGTGCGGGCCAGCCCGTCGGGCAGGGCCGCGTCCACCTCCCCGTCGAACCCGTCGACGCCGAACGCCGCCCACACCGCGGCGAGGTGCGCGGGCGTGGTGGTCTCGTCGCAGGAGATGCCGACCCGGTCGGCGTCGACCAGCCGCAGGTTCACGTTGCGCTCGGCGGCGGCGGCGACCACCTGCGCGGCCCGGCCCGGCACGGTCGCGGTGACGGTGTCGAAGAACGCGACGTCCGCGACCCGCACGCCCCCGGCGCGCAGCCCGGCCGCGAGCCGAGCCGCCGCCTCGTGGGTACGCCGGGCGATGGCGCGCAGCCCGTCCGGGCCGTGGTAGACGGCGTACATGCCGGCCATCACCGCGAGGAGCACCTGGGCGGTGCAGATGTTGCTGGTGGCCTTCTCCCGGCGGATGTGCTGCTCGCGGGTCTGCAACGCCAGCCGGTACGCCGGGTTGCCGTCGGCGTCGCGGGACACCCCGACCAGCCGGCCCGGCAGCATCCGCTCCAGGCCCGAGCGCACCGCCAGGTAACCGGCGTGCGGACCGCCGAAGCCCATCGGTACGCCGAAGCGCTGTGTGGTGCCGGCGGCGATGTCGGCGCCGATCTCGCCCGGCGGGCGCAGCAGCGTCAACGCCAGCAGGTCCGCCGCCACGGTCACCAGCGCGCCCACGCCGTGCGCCGCGTCGACCAGCGCACGGTGGTCGCGGACCGCCCCGGACGCGCCCGGGTACTGCAGGTGCAGGCCGAAGAACTCCGCCGGCAGGTCGTCGCGCTCCACGTCGACCACGCGCACCTCGATGCCGAGCGGCTCGGCGCGGCTGGCGATCACCGCGACGGTCTGCGGCAACGCGTCGGCGTCGACCACGTACACCGGGCTCTTGCTCTTGGACGCGCGGCGGGCGAGCGTCATCGCCTCGGCCGCGGCGGTGCCCTCGTCGAGCATCGACGCGTTCGCGACTGGTAGCGCAGTGAGGCCGGACACCATGCTTTGGAAGTTCAGCAGCGCCTCCAGCCGGCCCTGGCTGATCTCCGGCTGGTACGGCGTGTACGCGGTGTACCAGGCGGGGTTCTCCAGCACGTTGCGGCGGATCACCGCCGGGGTGTGCGTGCCGTGGTACCCGAGGCCGATCATGGACACGGCGACGGTGTTGCGCGACGCGAGGGCACGCAGCTCGGCGATGGCCTCCCGCTCACCGGCCGGGGCGGGCAGGTCGAGGGTGCCGTGCCAGCGGATCACCTCGGGGATCGCCGCGTCCATCAGCTCGTCGACGGAGCCGTAACCGACGGTGTCCAGCATCCGGCGTTCGTCGTCGCGGCCGGGACCGATGTGCCGGTCGGCGAACTGCTCTGCGGTCATGCGCTGCGCTCCTTGGTGGGGCGAGGTCGACGGGTCGGCCTCCCCCTGAGTCGCGCTGACGCGCTCCACAGCGCCTGCCCACGTGGTCCTTTTGCCTGAGAGGTTCCGGGGAGAATCTGCCCCTTCGGCGCCGTCGGGTCGACGGTCTCTCCCACGTGGGTGGTACCGGCACCCCCAACGCTACCAGCGGGCGTGTTTCCGGCTCATGTCCCGGGGTTGGTCACACCGGCGCCGGAGCCGCCGCCACCCGGTCGGCCAGCGCGCACAGGGTGGCGCCCAGCGGCGCGTCCAAACGCAGCGCCGCGTAGGGGTCGCCGCGGGTGACGCCCTGGTTGACGATCGCCACCGGGATGCCGTGGCGGGCCGCCCGCAGCACGAACCGCCGGCCCGACATCACCGTCAACGACGACCCGAGCACCAGCAGCGCCCGGGCCCGCTCGACCAGCGCGAAACAGTCCGCGACACGCGGCGCGGGGACCGTCTCGCCGAAGAACACCACGTCCGGTTTCAGCGTGCCGGTGCCGCACAGCGCGCAGTCGACGGTGCGGAACCCGGTCACCGCCTCGTCGGGCAGGTCCACGTCACCGTCGGGGTTGACACGCGCCACCCGGGCGTCGAAACCCGGATTCGCCTCCGACAGGCGCCGGTGCAGCTCGTCGCGGCCGGTGGCGTTGCCGCAGTCCAGGCACGTCACCTCGTCGAGGCGGCCGTGCAGCTCGATCACGCCGGTGGCGCCGGCGGCGGTGTGCAGCCCGTCGACGTTCTGCGTGATGATCCCGCCGAGCAGCCCGGCCGCCTGCAGCCGCGCCACCGCCCGGTGCCCGTCGTTGGGCGCCGCCCGGGCGATGGTCCGCCAGCCCAGATGGCTGCGCGCCCAGTACCGCCGCCGGGCCAGCGGATCCCGGGTGAACTCCTGGTACGTCATCGGGGTGTGCCCGCGCGCCGCGCCGCTGGGCCCCCGGTAGTCCGGGATGCCCGACTCGGTGGACAGGCCCGCACCGCTGAGCACCACCACGTCCCCGGCCGTCACCAGCCGCGCCAGTTCCTCGAACGCCTCACTCACCCGTCCATCGTCCCTCGCCGGCCCCGCACCTCCCACCCGCTCACCCGACCGATGCCGTCGATCATGAAGTTGGCGGTGGTCCGGCCCGGCGTGTCGCACCGCCAACCTCATGATCGACGAGGCCGGTCACCCGGCGGGGCCGCCGGGTCCGGGCTAGGTTGAGCCCATGCGCGTCGTCATCGCCGGAGGGCACGGAAAGATCGCCAAGCTGCTGGAGCGGGAACTGGCCGGACGCGGAGACACCGCGCTCGGGCTGATCCGCAACCCCGACCACGCCGCCGCGCTGCGCGCCGCCGGCGCCGAACCAGTCGTGTGCGACCTGGAACACACCGACGCCGGCACCCTCGCCGCCCACCTGGCCGGCGCCGACGCTGTCGTGTTCGCCGCCGGCGCCGGACCCGGCAGCGGCGCCGGCCGCAAGGACACCGTCGACCGGGGCGCCGCCGTGCTCCTCGCCGACGCCGCCACCCGCGCTGGCGTACGCCGCTACCTGCTGGTCTCCTCCATGGGCGTGGACGCCGCGCCGTCCGAGGGCACCGACGACGTGTGGGCGGCGTACCTGCGGGCCAAGAAGGCCGCCGAGGACGACGTCACCGCCCGGGACCTCGACGTGACGGTGCTGCGGCCCGGCCGCCTCACCGACGACGAACCCGAAGGCCGGATCACCCTGGCCCGGCACGTCGAAGCCGGCGCGATCAGCCGCGCCGACGTGGCCCGGGTCCTGCTCGCCCTGCTGTACGCCCCCGCCACCGCCGGGCACACCCTGGAACTCGTCGGCGGAGACACCCCCATCGCCGACGCGATCACCGCCGTCACCGCCTGACACCCGCCCGCGCGTCCCGGCCCGCGATCACGCGCGGGCCGGGACACCGCTCAACGCTGGTGCCGCGACAACGCCGGCTGCGGCGCTCCCCCGCCCTGCGGCAACTCCCGGGCGATCCGCTCCATCGTGCGCGACAACTGCTCACTGCCGTCGTCGAGGTGCCGGGCCGCCGCCTGCATGTGCGAGATCATCATCTCGCCGAAGATCCGCAACGCCTCACGCGTCGCCACCGAGTCGTCGAAGCCGCTCCCGGCCGCGCTGCGGTACTCCGTCACCGCCCGCTCGGCCTCCCGCTTCGCCTCCTCCGCCGCCGCCCGCATGTAACTCTCATACTGGGTACGGGCGTACTCGGCGACCCGGCGCGCGTAGTCGTGGGCCTGCGCGATGATCTGCTCGGCCTCCCGCTGCGCCGCCGACAACAGGTTGACCTCCTTCGCCGTCGGCGCCCCCGCCGCCTCCGTGCTCGGGATCACCCCGTGCCGGTGCAGCTCCAGATGATCGTTGAGCCGCTCGTTCTCCGCCCGCAGGTTCGCCACCTGCGCCGCCAGCAGATCCAGCTCGTCGGCCACCTGCAACCGGAAGCGGTCCACATCGGTCTGGTCGTAGCCGCGGCGGGTGAACGCCGCCGACCCGAACTCCCACCGCCGCACCCGGTCCGAGGTCAACCGCACCTGCACCGGACCGGACACCTGCTGCGCGTCGTAACTGCTGATCGGACCCGCGCTCACCGGCACACCTCCGTTCGCGACTGCGGGGCTCGCAACACCGGCTCACTCCTCGCGCTCACCGGCTCACCTCCGTCGTTCCCGGCCCGTCCGCGCCGGTCATCGTCCGCCACGCCGGGCCGTACCAGTGCTTGCCGTAACCCTCGTGATGCACCTGACCCGGCTGGAACCCGGCGCCGGTCAACGCCGCCACCGAATGACCCACCATCTCGTCCGAGCCGCACACGTACAAGTGCCGCGACCGCCAGTCCCCGTCGGCCAGCGCCCGGTCGGCGATACGCACCGACTCACCCGGCCGGGCCGGATCCGCACCGGCCACGTACGACACCCGCAGCCACGGATGCGTCGCCGCCAGCTTGTCGATCGCCTCGCTGTCGTAGAACTCCGTCCGCGACCGGGCACCCACGTACAGGTCCACCCGCCGCCCCGAACCCTCCGCCGCGACCTGCTCCACCAGCGCCTTCACCGGCGCCCAGCCGGTACCACCGGCCAGCAGCAACAGATCCGACGCCCCGGCCTGCCACAACGTCAACCGGTCACCCACCGGCGACGCCAGGTGGATCTGGTCACCGGCCGCGCACCCGTAGACCAGACGCGACGACACCACACCACCCGGCGCGGCCCGCACGTGCAACTCCACCGTGCCGTCCGGACGGGGCGCGTTCGCCGGCGAGTAGTACCGCCACGACCGCACCGCCGGATGCGACACCCCGATCGACTGGCCGGGCGTGAACGGCAGCAGATACTGCGGACGTACGGTCAGCACCGCCACGTCGAACGTGCGCTGCTCGTGTGTCAGCACCTCCGCCACCCACCACGGCGGCGACTTCGACTCCGCGGCCTGCGCGCCCTCGGTCATCACCTGCGCCACCAGCCCGTACGCGGCGGCCCAGTCGGCGGCCAGCTCCTCGGTCCACGCGTCGCCGCAGAAGTGCCGCAACGTCGCCAGCAGCGCCTCACCGACCGCCGGGTAGTGCTCGGCGCGCACCGCGAACTTCCGGTGATCCGCGCCGAGGTCCCGCAGGAACCCGACCAGCCGGTCCACCTGGTCCACGTGGGACACCACATGCCCCAGCGCGGCCACCAGACGGTCCCGCTGCCCGGCCATGTTCGTGGGGAACATCTGCCGGGTCTCCGGATGCGCCAGGAACAGCGTCGAATAGAAGTAGAGCGGCACCTGGTCGCCGTGCGCGGCGACCAGGGACCAGCTCTGCTTGAGCCGTGCGACGTCCACGCTCAGGCGTCCCCCGCCGACACGACCTGCTCCCGCACCTGCCCGAGCACGACCTGCACATCGGCGATCACGTCCGCCGGCACACCCAGCTCCACCAGCGTCGCGGTCAGGTGCTCACCGACCTTCGCGTAGTGCTCACCGGTGATGTTCAGCGGCTGGTGCGCCTCGTCCAGCCCACGGCCCGCGTACTCGTTGGGGCCGCCGAGCACCACCGCCAGCATGAGCGCCAGGTGCCGCCGCTGCTCCACCATGTCCACGTCGGCGAAGTAGCCCGCCAGATCCGGATCGGCCAGCACCTTGTCGTAGAACAGCTCCACCGCGGCCTTCACCGCGGCCGCGCCGCCGATGCGCTCGTAGTGGGAGATCGGGGTGGTCTCGCTCGTCACCGTCATGCTCGGTCCTTCCACCAGGGGTCCGCGGGCAGCGCCGCGGCAGGGGCTCGCCGTCCGGCGCGGGCGTCACACAGCGTTCCACCGTGACGTCGACACGCCGACGACCGGAACGGACCATAGCGCGCCCGCTGGCACACTTCACGACCACCCTGTGCCGATCCCGAGAACTGTCAATCACGGACAGTGAACGACACCGCGCCAATCGATGGACGCACCGCAGCCAGGCGGACACGCAACGTCAACGTGGACGACACACCGTCCTTTTCGGACATCCCGCACGCACGGGCCGTGACCTGCGACGACTCACACCCGCCCCGGCCCGCGCCGTCCACCCGCCCCGGCACGCCAGAAAGGACCACACCCCGTCACCAAAACACGAATCGCGCCACACCCTTTTCGGGCGCGGCGCGATCCCGTCACCGAGACGCGACGCAGGTCACCCGGCCCGGCGCCGCGCCCGCCGCGCCGCCAGCTCGTCACCCACCGAGTCCGACTCCGGCTCCGCCGCCGGCACGGCCGGCTCCTGCCCACCCACCGGCTCCGCCGGCAGATGCGACAACGAACCCTGGATCTCCTTGAACGCACCACCGATCGCGATGCCGAACACGCCCTGGCCGCCCTGCAACAGGTCGACCACCTCCTCCGGCGACCGGCACTCGTACACAGTCGTCCCGTCGGAGATCAACGTGATGCCCGCCAGATCGTCCACCCCACGCGACCTCAACGCCTCGATCGCCTTACGGATGTTCTGCAACGACACCCCGGCGTCCAGCAGCCGCTTCACGACCTTCAACACCACCAGGTCGCGGAACGAGTACAACCGCGACGTCCCCGAACCCGACGCGTCACGCACACTCGGCACCACCAGCGCCGTACGCGCCCAGTAGTCGAGCTGCCGGTAACTGATCCCCACCGCCGAACACGCGGTCACACCCCGGTAGCCGACCTCGCCGTCACCAGCCGGATCGAGCCCCACACCCGCCTGCTGTTCCACACCCGGACCAGGATCCCGCGGCTCGTGCATCGGACCAACCTCCCCGCGCCCGTGGCGGTGCCGCGTCGATTCCCCGTACGCGCACCACTCGACACGGCAACCCTAACGCCGCCCCCCGCACTTCACCCGCAGGAGACACCGCGACACGCCGCGCCACCACCCGGGCGGGACACCTCAACCCGCGAAGTCCTCCGGACGCACCTGCTCCAGGAACTCCCGGAACTTCTCGACCTCGTCCTCCTGCTCGTCCGGAATCACGATCCCCGCCTCGCTGAGGACCTGCTCCGCACAACGAATCGGAGCACCCACCCGCAACGCCAACGCGATGGAGTCACTCGGCCGCGCCGACACCCGCACACCGTCACCGAGGAGCAGATCCGCGTAGAACACGTTCTCCTTCAACTCGGTGATCTCCACCGCCCGCAACGGCGCCTGCAACGCCGTCAGCACATCCCGCAGAAGATCGTGCGTCAACGGCCGGGCCGGCTTGACCCCCTGCTGCTCGTAAGCGATCGCCGTCGCCTCGACCGCGCCGATCCAGATCGGCAGATAGCGGTCCCCCTCGACCTCCCGCAGCAGGACGATCGGCTGGTTGCTGGGCAACTCCACCCGAACTCCGACCACGCTCAGCTCGCGCACCGCCGCCTCCGTGTCGTCGTCACCTTGCACCGCGCCCTTCCCTGCACGGTACACGGACCAGGACACGGGAGTCCCACGCGCTACGTGCACCACGCCTCGCCGGACGGGCATACCCCGGCAAGCCTACGACACGCTCCGCGGACCAGATCTTTCCGCGCCCACACACGACGAAGGGCCGGGCGCACACCGCACCCGGCCCCTCGCACCGACCTCACCGGCCCAACGTCGACCGCAGCCCCACCCGCACCAACGCCGCGTGCAACCGCTGCGACAACGCCACCAACTCCCGCGCCGTCTCCGCCGCCCGAGCCCGCGCCGCCGGATCACTCTGCCGCGCCAGCGGCGCCACAAGCTGCGCGAACAACCCGACCTCACGATCCGCCGCCGACCGGTACGCCCGCAGATGCCGAGGCTCCAGCCCGTACGCCGCCAGACCCGCCACCGCACTCGCGATGATCAACGCATCCGCGTCGTACCACCCCGGCGGATCCGACACCAGCACACCCAGCCGCTCCAACTCCGCGAGCGTCGACTCCTCCACACCACTACGGGCGATCAGACCCGCCCGGTCCAGCCGCACCTCCGACGACTCGACCGACTCCACCGGCTCCCGGCCCGGAACCTCACCACCCGGACCCACAGCCACCAGATTCGGCCGCCCCCGCCCCGGCGACGGACCAGACCCGTCCCACTGGGCCAACTGCTCCCGGATCACCCGCAACGGCAGGTACTGATCCCGCTGCGCGGTCAACACGAACCGCAACCGCGCCACATCGTCCCAGCCGTACTTCCGATAACCCGCCGGCGTCCGCTGCGGCTCCACCAGGCCCTCGGCCTCCAGGAACCGCAACTTCGAGATCGTGACGTCCGGGAACTCCGGCCGCAACTGCGCCAGCACCTCGCCGATACTCATCAGCGCAGGCGCCCGCGCCGCCCCGGACGGCGTCGAAGCCGCAGGCTCGTTCACCCCCGGCCGGCCTCCTCCTCCGGGCGCGGACCGGCGATGAACACCACCCGGAACTTGCCGATCTGCACCTCGTCACCGTTGCTCAGCGTCGCCGCCTCGACCCGCTCACGATTCACGTACGTGCCGTTCAGGCTGCCCACATCCCGCACCGTGAACGTCCCGGCGTCACGGTGGAACTCCGCGTGCCGCCGCGACACCGTCACGTCGTCCAGGAAGATGTCACTGTCCGGGTGCCGCCCACTCGTCGTCACATCGTGGTCCAACAGGAACCGGGCACCCGCATTCGGACCCCGGCGAACCACCAGCAACGCCATACCCGGCGGCAACGAACCGGACATCCGGCTCGGCACCACATCGGTGTCCGGGCCCTCCAGCACTTCGTCGAGCGAGCCGAGATTGAGCGTCGAAGTGACGTCGAGCGGGGGGAACTCGTCGTCTGGGCGCGTCATGGGACCACCTCACGGATCTGTTCGGTCGGCGTCAGGGAATGGCGGGTCTGGCCGCCGGGCAACACCACACCCGGCGGCTGGCTCCCCGTGCCCGGGAAGGCGCATTCCGCAACGCTCAAACTATTGGTTCTCGGTCGACTGGGCGAGCCTAGCCAGCGCCGAAATGCAGGGCAACCGGACGCGCGGAACCTCGCCGCCGCCCGGACAAGCACGAACTCAGCTCTCGGTGAGCTCGCGGTACGCATCGGCGGTCAGCAGACCCTCGACCGCCGCCGGATCGTCCGGAGTGATCTCCACCAACCACCCCGCACCGTACGGATCCGTGTTGATCACCTCAGGGGTGTCGGCCAGCGCCTCGTTGCGCGCCGTCACCGTGCCACTCAGCGGCGCGTAGATCTCCGACACGCTCTTCGTCGACTCGATCTCGCCCAGCGACTCACCAGCCGCCACCACCGCACCGGCGTCCGGCAGCTGCACGAACACGATGTCACCCAGGGCGTCCTGCGCGAAGTGCGTGATACCGACGCGGACGACACCACCGTCACCGCCGACCACCCACTCGTGCTCGGCGGTGTACCGCAGATCCTCAGGAATCACCAACTGCGTCCTTCGTCATCGGTGCACCGGAGAAACCGGCGCGGCCGCGACCGGTCACGAGACCGGCCGGGCGTGGTCCAGCTTGATCGGCGCGTGCAGCTGCGAAACCTCCACAACCTCACGATCCTCGGAGGTCACGTTACCGCCGGCCTTCCCCACCGATGCGACCACCCCGCCGGGAATGTTCAACGCCGTACGCATCGTCGCCGGGTCACCGATCACCATGATCGTGAACGGACCCGTCAACCGCCGCCCGTCCACCACCAGCGCACCGTCCGGCCCGTCCACGAAATACGTCGACGCGATGATCCGCGCCGCCGTACCGTCCGCACCCTGGATCTGCATCGCCTCCGCGCCCGCACCCCGCAGCTCCTGCACCGCATCCAGGATCCCGGCCGACGACACCGCCTCGGCCGGCCCCGAGAACCGCACCTCAAGACCCGGACCCACCGCCGGCAACGTCCCCGCCAGAATGCCCAGCTCGTCCGCCCGCCGCGTCGCCTCCTCCAGCGCCGCCTGCCGGCCCTGCTCACCCGACCGCAGCTGCCGCTGGCTCTCCTCCAGCAACTCGATCTCCTGGCGCAGTCGCCGCTCCCGCGAATCCAGATCCGACGAGATCCGCACCAGGTCCTCCTCCCGCGCTGCCGCGAGCGTCGGATCCGTCGACGTCGTCTTGAACTGCACCACAAGCGTGAAACCCAGCAACGCCAGCAACACCGCGATCATCGCGCCCGCCGACGAGAACCGCCGCGCCAACGACGGCGCACCCGCGGCCGCACCCGGCTCCGGCTCGGACTCCGGCACCGCCTCCCGCTCCGCGGGCTCCACCGCCTCGTCCGGCACCGGCTCCGCCGGCGCCAACGGGCTCAACTCGTCCGGATCGGGCGCATCCGGGCGCGGATCCGGCTCACCCGCCGGACCCGACGGCCGCGCCGGCTCCCCCGGCCGCGGCCACCCGGTACCCGTCTCCCTGTGTTCCTCGCTCATCGCCACAAACCTACGCCCGGAACAGGTGCCGGCGGATCGCCGCCACGTTTCCGAAGATGCGCACCCCGAGCACGACCACCACACCCGTGGACAACTGACCGCCCACGCCCAACTGGTCACCCAGATACACGATCAGACCCGCCACCAGCACGTTCGAGATGAACGACACCACGAACTGCTTGTCGTCGAAGATCCGGTCCAGCTTCGCCCGCACCCCACCGAACACCGCGTCCAACGCGGCCACCACAGCGATCGGCAGATACGGCTGCAACGCCGCCGGCACCGTGGGGTCCAGATACACCCCGAGCACCACACCGGCGAGCAACGCCAGCACCGCGATCATCGGCCACCTCCCGAAGGGCTGGAAGAACCACCCGGGCCGGACGACCCGGGACTCGACGAACCGGCGGCACCCGAACCCGACGGGCGCGCACCCGCACTCGCACTCGCACTCGCGCTCGGACCCGGGGTCGCCGGAGGCTCGGCGTAGCGTAGCCGCGGCTGCGGCGCCGCCGGCAGGGTGAGGTCACCGACCCGCTTCACCCCGAACGACAGACCCGTCTTCCGCGCCACCTCACGCATCAACGCAGCCGCCCGGCTCTCGTCGAACCGGTCCCGCATCGACCGCGGCCCGATCGCCTGCACCTCGTACGGACCCGTCACCGGCCGGTAGTCCACCAGGATCGCCTCACCCGCCGACCGGATCGTCGACGTCGCCGTCAACCGCTGGCCGTTCACCGCCACCGCCTCGGCACCCGCCGCCCACAACGCGTTCGCGACCTTCTGCAGATCCGAATACAGCACCCGTGACGGACCCGCGTCCCCGTTCGTCACACCGTCCTGGTCCGCCGCCGCGTCGGCCAGCCGCACCACCACGCCGTCCCCGCGCACCCGGGCCAGGCCGGTACCCGCCTCCAGCGTGCGCAGCCGGGACGCCTGCGAACCGCTCAACGTCGCGTCCCGCTGCCGGCTGACATCCTCGCGCAACTGCTCGGCCCGCTCGGTCAACCGGTCGGTCTCCGCCTCGCGCCCCTTGATCTCCGCGACCAGGCCCGCCCGCGCCGTCGCGCGGCTCGGCTCCTCCGCCATCGTCTCCCGGTACGCCACCGCGAACAGGAACCCGATCAGCGCCAGCACCAGCAGGCTCACCGGCCGGCCGAGCACCTCCCGCACCCGCGACATCGAGCCCGTCGCCCGACGCGCGGCCGCGTCCCCGTATCCCGGGTCCAGCGGATTGCGGAACAGCTCGGTCAGGAAGTCCGGCGCGTACACCCGGTTCGAGGGGTCGCGCTCGTTCTGAGCGTCCCGCGGCGGCGACGTGGTCATGCCGGTGCCTCCGTACGCCGAGCCCGCATGGCCCGCACGAGACGGCTCGCCTGCACCACGTACATCGCGCCGGCGACCCAGTAGAGGACCAGGCCCCACCAGGCCAGCCCCCAGCCGATCGCGCCGGCCGCGGTGCCGGCGTCCGGCACCGCGTCTGCGAGCAGCAGGATCGGGAACGCCGCGAGCAGCAGGAACGTCGCGGTCTTGCCGACGTAGTGCACCGGCGGCGGGCCGTAGCCGTAGCGGCGCAGCGCACCGAGGGGCACCAGCAGCAGCAGTTCCCGGGCCAGCAGCGCCCCGGTGAACTGCCAGGGCACCACCTCGCGGGCGGTGAAGGCGAGCAGCGTGGCGAGGATGTAGAGGCGGTCGGCAAGCGGGTCGAGCAGCTCACCGAGCCGGCTCACCTGGCCCAGACGGCGGGCGATCCAGCCGTCCACCCAGTCGCTGGTGCCGCCCACGGCGAGCACCGCGATGGCGGCGACGTCGGCCCGGACCACGAGGAACAGGTAGAGGAAGATCGGCACGCCGACGAGCCGGACGAAGCTGATCAGGTTGGGCAGCGTGAGGACGCGGTCTCCCACGACCGTGGCGGTCCCGGAATCCGGTTCCTCCGCTGGAGCCGGCCGACGCGACACCGAACCCTCCCTTCGCAGCACGGTCCGGCAGCCGGATGAGCGGCCGCTGGAGGGACGTGCGCGTTGCCGGCCGGTCAGACGCCGGCGCCCTCTGTGATCCCGGGCTGGGACCTCCCCGACGCGGCCCGTCCTCGTGGTGATCACGGGCCGCCCAGTTGCGCTGCCACTATATCGGGCTCGCTGTTCTCGCCCGGATGCCCGCTGCGTGGTTGCTCAGTGGTGTCACGGTGTCGACCGTCACAACCGCTAAGGCATCCTAGGACACTAGTTGAGCAGTGGAAGGAAGGCCGGACGACGGTGCGAGTGGTCAGGCGGTACGGGCGGTCGAGTCCGAGCCGGCCTGCGGGGCGGTGGCCGTCGCAGCCTGGCTGAACGCCACCAGCGCCAGCAGCAGCTCGTGCTGCACCCGGTTCGGCATCCGGTCGAGCACGGCCTGCACCGCCCGGTGCCGTCTCTCCTGGAGGTCGCGCAGCAGCGTGTCGGCGGCAGCGGTCGGGATCAGCCGCACCTCCCGCCGGTCGCGCGGGTCGGCCACCCGGCGCAGCAGGCCGACCGCCTCCAGGCGGTCGCAGAGCCGGCTCGCCGACGACGGGACCACGTCCAGCAGCTCGGCCAGCCGGTTCACGTTGGTGTCCGGATGCGACACGATCAGCGACAGCACCCGCAACTGGGTGGGCGAGACGCTGACGGTGTGCCGGGAGGTCGCGGAGTCGAGCACACCGATGAGCGCCTCCGCAGCCGATTCGATGGCCGCGGCAAGATTCGGAGGTCGCTCCACTCGCTGTCCCCTGCGATCGTCCCGCTCGTGTCCGCTCCGCCGCCCCCGTCACTGCCCCGTCACGTCGTCGGACCGGCTGGAGCCGCGCCAGTCCAGGCAGACGACGACCGCGTCGTCACGGAGATCCGCGTCGGCATGGTACGCATGCAGTTCGCGCATCACCGTACCAACTGCCTCGGTCGCCGGCTGCAGCCGAGTCGACCGCATCGCGCGCGCCATCGCCCGGACACCGTACGGCTCCTGCTCGTCGGGCTCCGCCGCGTACACGCCGTCGCTGACCACGAAGAGGCGATCGCCCGGCTCCAGAGTGAACTCCTGCACGTCGTAGCGGGTCTCGGCGAACATGCCCAGCGGCAGTTGCTGCTCCAGCGCGATCGGTGTGACGCGGCCCCCGCGCAGCCGCAGCAGTTGCGGCGACCCGGCGTCCACCGCGCGCATCACGCCCCGCCGGCTGTCCAGCTCCAGCAGCAGCGTGGCCACGTGCCGGCTCCCCCGGTGCTGGTAGTAGATGGTGTCCGAGGCCAGCTCCGCCTGTTCCACCAGGCTGCCGCCCGAACGCCGGGCGTTGCGCATGGCGTTCACCGTCATCGCCGTGAGCATCGACGCGGCCAGCCCGCTGCCGGTGCCGTTGAGCACGGTGAGGGTGAGGCGGTCGCCGTCCACCGACCAGTCGAAGTGGTCACCGCCCACGGTGTACGCCGGTTCGAGCTGCCCGGCGAGCAGCGCGTCACCGAGCCGTACGCTGCGCCCCGGCAACAGGTCCCACTGCATCTCGGCGGCCATGCTCAGCCGCTCCCGCCGCCGGGCGCGCCGGTAGCGGTCGGTCTCCCGGTCGGCCGCGCGGATCGCCACGGCCAGCTCACCGGCGGCGTCGCGGGCGGCCTCCACAGTGGCGGCGTCCGGGTCGCCGGGCAGCTCCACCATCAGCACGCCGAGCCGCTCCCCCCACACCGACAGCGGCAGGTAGGCGCGGCAGCGGCCCTCCTCGACGATGTCCAGCACCGGCTCCTGACTGCTGAAACAGCGCTGCGCGACGCTGTGGGCCAGCAGCGGGCCGCCGTCGGGCACGTCCGGGTCGAGCACCGGCCAGAGCCCGCTGGCGCGGTAGTCGGCGACGAACACCTCCGCCCGCGCGGCCCCGAGCGTCTGGCGCAGCACCGCGTCCGCGGTCTCCGCCAGCTGGTCGGGTGGCGCCGTGCGCAGGGCACGCGACACCGATCCGGACGCCTCCGGCATGCTCATCCTCCGATGACGACTATTGCTACAGGGCAAACATCATACGAAGGCCGCCCGACGGCGAACGCCCCGCCTCGGCCGGGCGTGACGGGGACCGGCTCAGCCGGCCGGGCGCACCGCCAGCGCACCGTGGAACGCGTCCGGCACCGGCTCGGGCTCACCGGCCGGCCGCCACCGCGCCACGGCCACGATGCCGTCGCCGGTCGGCTGCCAGCGGCCCAGCAGCGGCGCGAACCGCTCCGGCGCCCGCATCCGGAACGCCGGACCCATCATGGCCAGCGCCTCCGGGTGCCCGGCCAGTTCCTCGGTGTCGAAGTCGATCGCCAGCCGGCTGCCCGGCGCCACCGCCTGGTACAGCTCGTCGAGCGTACGGGCGAGCGTGTCGTCGTCAAGGAACGCCGCCAGCCCGAGGAAGACCACCCCCACCGGCCGTCTCCCCCAGCCCGGCACGAACCGGTGCAGCAGCGCCCGGTCGACGGTCCCGATGTCGGTGGCGTCGCCGTAGCCGTACCCGGCCCGGTCGCTGCCGTCGAGCAGGCTCCGGCCCAGCCGGACCGTCTCCGGGTCCACGTCGGTGTAGAGCACGGTCGCCTCCGGCGCGACCTCGTGCACGTTGCCGCAGGTGGGCACGCCCGCGCCGAAGACCAGGAAGCCGTCGATCCCGTCGGCCGTCATGGCCCGCACGGTGCGGCCGAGGAATCCGCGCAGCGACCGGAAGATCGCCGCGCAGGGCCCGTACGCCGCCTCGAACGCGGCGGCCGCGGCGACGTCCACCGGGCGGTGGTGCCGGCCGCCGAGCCAGTAGTCGATCATGCGGGCGGTGCTCGGTCCGTCCGGCTGATCCATCGACGGGGCTCCCTCCCCTGGGCGCTGCACGCCAGCGTACCCACCGGGCGACCCCGGGCGGTATCGCCCCGGGCCGCCGTCCGGGCCGCGATACTGGCCGCGGGAGCGCCGCCACGAGGAGGTACTGGTGAACTCGGCGAACGGGGCCGCGGTGGTGGTCGGGGTGGACGGCTCCGAACCGGCCACCCGGGCGGTCCGCCTGGCGGCCCGGGAGGCGCGGCTGCGCAACCGCCCGCTGCGGGTCGTGCACGGGTTCATCTGGCCGCTGCTGCGCGTACCGGTCTCCGCGCCGGCCGGCTCACCACCCGGCGCCGGGCTGCGCAACCAGGCCGAGCAACTGGTCACCGACGCGGTGGCGGTGGCCGAGGCCGAGTCGCCGGGGCTGCGCATCACCGGCGAGATCATCGACGGGGAGGCGGCAGCGGTGCTGCTCGGCGAGTCCCCCACCGCCGCTCTGGTCGTGCTCGGCGATCGGGGCCTGGGTGGCTTCGCCGCGCTCGTGATCGGGTCGGTGGCGGTGCAGGTCGCCTCGTACGCCGACTGCCCGGTACTGATCGCGCGCGGCACCGCCCACGACGGCGGCCCGGTCGTGGCCGGCCTGGACGGCTCGACGCCGTCGCGCGCCGCTGTCGAGTTCGCCGCCGAGACCGCGTCCGCGCGCGGCGCCGCGCTGCGCGCGGTGCACGCCCGCCCGCACGGCCGGGACGACGCCGAGGCGGAGCGGGTGCTCACCGAGGCGCTCGCCGGGATCGGCGAACGGTGGCCGGACCTGCCGGTGCACGCCGAGGCGGTACGCGCCAAACCGGTCGCGGCGCTGACCGCCGCGTCGGCCGAGGCCCAGCTGGTCGTGGTGGGCCGGCAGGGCCGGGGCGAGCTGGGCGGGCTGCTGCTCGGCTCGGTGAGCCAGGGGATCCTGCACCGCTCCGCCTGCCCGGTGGCTGTGGTCCGCGCGGCCGACTGAGCGGCGGCCCGCGCGCCCCGGCTGAGCGGCGCCCGACCGCCCGACCGGCCTGGCGGGGATCCGCCCGGCAACGGTTGGTCCCGGCCCGGGCGGGTAGACGCCTACGGTCAGCCGACAGCGATCCGCAGGAGGCAGAGATGCCAGGACCACGGCCGGGCAGCAACGCGTACGACAAGCAGCGAGCACGCCTTCGCGACCTCGTCGAGCAGTCCGGACGGGCGTCCGACAAGGAGGCGAACCAGGTCGCCAACCGGATCCTCCAGGACGACAGGGGCCAACGCGGTGTGGTCCGGGGCGAACGGACCTACGGCCCCAAGGGGAACCGGGAACCGGGTGACCCGAAGTGAGGACGGCAGCGGTTGTCGACGGCGCCATCGCGGGCGCCGTCGGCAGCGCCGTCCTCAACGCGGTCTCGTACCTCGACATGGCGCTGCGGGCCCGGCCGGCCAGCAGCACCCCCGAATCGGTCGCCGGACGGCTGGCCGACGTCACGCACGTCGATCTGGGCCCCGGCGACGAGGCGGCGAACCGCCGCTCCGGTCTGGGGCCGTTGCTCGGCTACGCCACCGGCATCGCCGCGGGCGCAGCGTTCGGCCTGCTCGCCGCACGGCGGCGGATGCCGTTGCCGCTGGCCACGGTGCTGCTCGGCGGTGGGGTGATGGCCACCTCGGACGGCTCGATGACAGCGCTCGGCGTGACCGACCCACGCACCTGGCGGCGCAGCGACTGGATCTCGGACCTGATCCCGCACCTGGCGTACGGGCTGTCGGCCGCAGCCACCTGGCGGCGGCTGCGGCCGACGTCGGCTCGCGGTTAGCTCTCGTCGTCGGCCACCGGCTCACCGGCCGGGCCGTACGGCGACACCTGTCCTCTGGGGACGGGGCGTCCCGCATCGGCGTTCGACGTGCCACTGCCACGCGAACGGCCGCCCGCCTGGGTGGCCGTCTTGCGGCTGTCCTGACTGGTGGCGCCGAGGTCGTTCCGGCGCAGTTCCTCCTGCTGCGGCTTGACCACGGGTCTCTCCTTCCCGGTGGAGCGCGCGGCCGTCGACCGCGCACCCGGCCCGCGTACCCGTCGCCGCCCGGCGCATTCCGGATCGGCTCGGGGGTCTGGCCCGGGCCGGGGCGGGTAACCCGGGTGGATGCCAGACGATCGCAACGTCGCCCGGGCCCTGCTGGACCGGCAGTCCCGCACGTACGCGGAGGAGGCCGGCATCGCCCTCGCGGACCGGCCCGGCCCGCTCTACCAGCTGCTGGTGCTCACCACGCTGCTGAGCACCCGGATCCGGGCCTCGGTGGCGGTGGCCGCCGCCCGGGAGCTGTTCACGGCGGGCTACCGCACCCCGCAGGCGATGGAGGCGGCGACCTGGCAGGACCGGGTCGACGCGCTGGGCCGGGGCCACTACCGGCGCTACGACGAGCGGACCGCGACCATGCTCGGCACCGGCGCCCGGCTGTGCCTGGACCGCTGGCACGGCGACCTGCGCCGGCTGCACGAGGAGGCCGACGCGGACCGGGCCGTGCTGCGCCGACTGCTCACCGAGTTCCCCGGCATCGGCCCCACCGGTGCGGACATCTTCCTGCGCGAGGCGCAGTCGGTGTGGCCGGACGTACGCCCGTACGCCGACCGGCGCACGCTCGCCGGGGCGAAACGGCTGGGCCTGCCCGCGAGCCCTGGTGAGCTGGTCGGGCTGGTCGGCGAGGCCGACTTCGGCCGGCTCGCGTCGGCGCTGGTGCGGGTCGCCCTGGGCGAGGAGTCGGCGGGCGAGGTGAGCCGCAGCGCCGCCACGGCCCACTGAGGGCTACTTGGCCGGGCCGGGTTTGGTCAGGTTCCAGGCCAGCAGCGAGGCGAGCAGCGCGAGCAGCACCACGCCGCCGGAGACGCCGCCCTCCCCGCCACTGTCGCGGCTTCCGGTGAAGCCGAAGTAGATCACGGCCAGCCCGGCGAGCACGGTGATGAACGTCCGCATTCCTCGGTCCTTCACGCCCGCACCGTACGATCGGCGGCCGGGCGCGGGACAGGGATCGGGCGGTTGTCCCCCGTCCGGGTGTCAGTCCGGGCTGCGGCCGACGGCGGGGCCGCGCAGCCGGACCCGGCGGATCGCCCGTCCGGCCACCTCGACCACCTCGACGGTGAGGCCGGGCAGCCGCACCCGCTCCCCCGGGCCCTCGGGCAGCCGGCCCAGCCCGGCCAGCACCAGCCCGGCCACCGTGGTGTACTCCCGCGACAGCGGGAACGTCACGCGGACGCCCACGTCGGGCAGGTCGTGCAGCGGGAAGTCGCCCGGCAGCAGCAGCGCGCCGTCCGGCTCCCGCACGGCGCGGCGCACGTCCCGGTCGGTCTCGTCGTACAGCTCGCCGACGACCTCCTCGAGCAGGTCCTCCATGGTGACCAGGCCGTCCACGCCGCCGTACTCGTCGACCACCAGCGCGAGCTGCTCGTGTCGCTGGCGC
This sequence comes from Micromonospora sp. ANENR4, assembly GCF_015354395.1. Lineage (NCBI taxonomy): Bacteria > Bacillati > Actinomycetota > Actinomycetes > Micromonosporales > Micromonosporaceae > Micromonospora > Micromonospora sp. ANENR4. Next base: position 11,433 of record NZ_JADKYQ010000024.1, on the reverse strand, counting down.
AGCTGCCGCATCGCGTCGGCCACCGGCAGCGTGCCCGGCAGGAGCACCGGCGGGCGGGCCCGGTCGCCGACGCGCGCCCCGTCGGCGTCCACCAGGTCGCGGATGTGCACGGTGCCGCGGACGTCGTCGAGCCCGCCGGGTCCGATCACCGGCGCCCGGGACCGGCCGGTGGCCGCGAGGCGGCGCATCGCCTCGGCCGCCGGCAGGTCGGCGGGCAGCGTGGTCACGTCGCGGCGCGCGACCAGGATCTCCCGCAGCGTACGGCCGGCGATGTCGAACGCCCCGGCGAGGATCTCCCGCTGCTGGGCGGACAGGCCACGCTGGCTGACCAGCATCTCCCGCAATTCCTCCTCGGTCACCTCCTCCCGGCTGGCGCGCGGGTCGCCGCCGGCGAGCCGGACCAGCAGGTCGGTGGAGCGGCCGAGCAGCCACACCGCCGGCCGGGACAGCCGGGCCAGCAGGTCCAGCGGCGCGGCGCTGATCAGCGCCCACCGTTCCGCCGTCTGCATGGCCAGCCGTTTGGGCGCCAGCTCGCCCACCACGAGCGTGAGGAACGTCAGCAGCAGCGTCACCAGGAACACCGCGACCGGGCGGGCGGCCCCGCCGAGGAAGCCCAGCGGGCCGACGAGCGGCTCGGCGAGCGTGACCGCGGCGGCGGCCGAGGCGAGGAACCCGGCGAGCGTGATGCCGAGCTGGATGGTGGCCAGATAGCGGTTCGGTTCGCGGGTTAGGCGGCTCAGTCGCGCCCCGGCCCGCCCGGAGCGCGACAGCCGGCGCAGCTGCCCCTCCCGCAGGCTCACCAGCGCCATCTCGCTGCCGGACAGGGCGGCGTTCACGAGGATCAGCACCAGCACCAGCGCGACCTGGACACCCATCAGTCCGTCTCCAGGTCGTCCAGTGAGATCGCGTGGGTCATCAGCCAGCGGGCCAGCGCGGCCATCCCGAACAGCCACAACGGCGCCGACTCGGTGGGGCCGTTCGTGGCGTAGATGGCGAAACGCAGGTCCGGTGCCCGGTACGCCTCGATCCGCCACTTGTGGTTCTTGTCCCGCCAGACCGCGGAAGGGTCCATGGCGCCACGGTAGGTGACCGGGGCGGGCGGGCGACGCCTGTTGGCTCACCCGGGCGGGTGGACCACCTCGCGGGCGTCGTCGGGCAGCCGGCGGGTGGCGCCGCGCCGGTCCAGCAGCTCCAGCAGCGGCACCGCAACCCGGCGGGTGGTGCCGAGCGCCTGCCGGGCGGCGCTGAGCGTGAACGGCTGCGGCAGCCCGGCGAGTACGCGCACCGCGTCGTCCGGGGCGCCGGGCAGCAGCACCACGTTCTCGGCGAGCTTCAGCAGCGCGCCGGCGCGTACCGCGGCGCCGATCTCGCGGGGACCCAGCCCGAGGTCGGCCAGGTGGTGCGCCTCGGGGGCCTGGAACGGGCGGTCGCCGTACTCGGCCCGGACCCGGTCCACCGCCCGGGCCACCGGGTCCGGCAGCGTGCCCTGCGGGGCGGCGGTGACCAGGCCGTCGCGCAGCCGCAGCGGCGGGCGCAGCAGCGCCGTCACCAGGGCACGGTCGGGCAGGTCGAGCCGGTGCCGCAGCACGTCGACGGGTACGCCCGCGGCGAGCGGATGCTCGGCGGCGTACCGGGTCACCTCCTCGGTGAGGCGGCGGCCCAGGTCCCGCCAGTGCTCCGGGTCGGCAAGCCACTGCCCGGCCACCGGCGTCGCGACCGGCGCCACGCCCATCCGGGTCAGGTCCCCGGCCCGGATCAGCCGCCGTCGCCGCAGCTCGCCGGGCAGGTCCGGCCGCCCGTCCAGGCCGGCCAGCACCGCCGCGCGGGCGGCGGCCGCGCCCCGCCGGCGCAGCGGCGGCGGGTCCACGTCCAGCACCGTCACGCCGCCCGCGACGTGGTGCCGCCCGGGGTCGCGCAGCAGCGCCCGGTCGCCGATCAGCAGCGGCAGCGGACGGGCCAGGCGCAGCCGTACCGTGTCCGGGCCCAGCGGCCGGACCCGGGCGGGCACCGCCGCCGCGCCCACGTGCAGCGTGAGCGTGGCCGGCAGGTCGGCGGCCGGGTCGCCGGACAGCCGCACGTCGAGCAGGTCGGTACGCCCGAACCGGCCGGGGCTGAGCAGCGCGTCGCCGCGCCCGACCCGGTCCCGGGGCAGGCCGCGCAGGTTCACCGCGACCCGGGCCACCGCGTCGACCTCGGTATGCGCGACACCGAGGGAGTGCAGTCCGCGTACCCGCACCGCCTCGCCGGTGGCGGCCAGCTCCAGCTCGTCGCCCACACGCAGCCGTCCACCGCCGAGCGTGCCGGTGACCACCGTGCCGCTGCCGCGCACGGTGAACGCGCGGTCCACCCAGAGCCGCACCGGGGTGTCCCGGGCCGGGTCGGGCAGCCGGGCGGTCAGGCGATCGAGCGCGGCACGCAGCTCGGGCAGCCCGGCGCCGGTGACCGCGGAGACCGACACCGCCTCCACCTCACCGAGCGAGGTCGCGGCGATCTCCGTGCGGGCCCGCGCCGCCGCCGGCCCGGGATCGGCCAGGTCGGCGCGGGTCACCGCGAGCAGCCCGTACGACACGCCCAGCGCGTCCAGCGCGGCCAGGTGCTCGGCGGACTGCGGCATCCAGCCCTCGTCGGCGGCCACCACGATCAGCGCGGCCGGGACCGGGCCGACGCCGGCGAGCATGTTCGGCACGAACCGCTCGTGCCCGGGTACGTCGACGAACGCGATCGTGCCGCCCGACGGCAGCGTGGTCCAGGCGAAGCCCAGGTCGATGGTCATGCCGCGGCGGCGTTCCTCCGCCCACCGGTCCGGTTCCATCCCGGTCAGCGCCCGCACCAGCGTGGACTTGCCGTGGTCGACGTGCCCGGCGGTCGCCACCACGAACATGCCGGTCAGTCCTCCACGCTCAGCACGGCGGCGCGGACCCGCTCGTCGGCGCCGTCCGGCACGGCGCGCAGGTCCAGCAGGAGCCGCCCGTGCAGCACCCGGCCGAGGATCGCCGGGTCGCCGGTGCGCAGCGGCTCGGCGTACCGCTCGGGCAGGCTCAGCGCCCACGAGTCCAGTTCCACGCCCGGTGCCCCGCCGCCGCCGACGACCGCAGCCGACGGCACCACCTCGGCCTTGCAGCCGTCCTCACCGAGCCGGTCCCGCAGCCGTTCCAGCCGCTCCCGCAGCCGGACCGGGTCGGCGTGCAGCGCGTCCCGGGTGGGCGTGGACGGCGCGTACAGGGTGGCGGCGAGCGCGGCGAGGGTGAGCTTGTCGACCCGCAGCGCCCGGGCGAGGGGGTGCCGGCGCAGCCGCTGCACCAGGTCGGCGTCGCCCAGCAGCAGACCGGCCTGCGGGCCGCCGAGCAGCTTGTCGCCGCTGGCGGTGACCAGGTGCGCGCCCGCGCGCAGCGTGGTGGCCGCGTCCGGCTCGTCGGGCAGCAGCGGGTCCGGTGCGAGCAGGCCCGACCCGATGTCGGCCACCACCGGCACGCCGAGCGTGGCCAGCTCCGCCACCGGCACCGCCGAGGTGAAGCCGGTGACCACGAAGTTCGACGGATGCACCTTGAGCACGAAGCCGGTGCGCTCGCCGATCGCCGCCTCGTAGTCGGCGCGCGTGGTGCGGTTGGTCGTGCCCACCTCGCGCAGCCGCGCGCCGGTGCTGGCCAGCAGGTCGGGCAGGCGGAACCCGTCGCCGATCTCGACCAGTTCACCGCGGCTGACCACGATCTCCCGGCCGGCCGCAAGCGCGGTCGCGGCCAGCACCAGCGCCGCCGCGCCGTTGTTCACCACGTGCACCGCCCCCGCGTCGGGCACCGCCGCGGCGAGCGCGTCCAGCGCCTCCCGGCCGCGCCGTGCCCGCCGGCCGGTCCGCAGGTCCAGCTCCACGTCGGTGTGCCCGGCGGCGGCGACCAGCGCATCCACCGCCGACGGGGCGAGCGGGGCGCGGCCCAGGTTGGTGTGCAGCACGACGCCGGTGGCGTTGAGCACCGGGCGGGGCGTACGGCCGGGCAGGTCCGCCAGCGCCGCGTCGCGTACCTGATCGGGGGTCAGCTCGCCGCGCCGCGCGCGGGTCTGCGCGCTGACGATCGCGGCCTTGACCCGGTCGCGGCCGAGCGTCGCGGCGGCGGCGGCCAGCGCGGGATCGGCGAGCAGCGCGTCGGTGCGCGGCACCCGCCGTCGCGGGTCGACCTCACGCATCGGCGCACTCCCGGGAACGGTACTTGGCGGAGACGGACGGGAATCGAACCCGCCTGGCCCGGGTCCCGGACCACACCGGTTTTGAAGACCGGGAGGGGCACCAGCCGCCTGAACGCCTCCACTCAGCAGTCAACCACAGCGCGGCGCGGGCCGCCCGGGGAGGTGTCAGACCTGGTCGGCGGCCCGCCGGTCGGCGCGTTCGCGCTGCGGCACGACCGTGTACCGCGGGTCGCGCGCCGACGCGACCCCACCGTGGAAGATCCCGAACCGGGTGCACACCGACGCGGCGATCAGCGCACCGCCGGACAGCGCGGACAGCATCCGGCTGCGCCGGCCGACCAGCGCGCCGACGACACCGGCGGCGGTAAGCGCCCGGCCCGCGCGCAACAGCTTGCCGGGCGTGCCCTGCGTATAGGGCTCGCTGAGCAGGCCGAGCCGGTTCTCCACCCGGTGCGAACCCCACAGCTCCATCGCCGCGCCCGCGACCGCGAGGCGCCGCGCCGCACCGGCCTGGGCGCAGGGCGCGGCCACCAGCCCGACACCGGCGCCGCTGGCCAGCGCGCTGCCCGCGAAGATGGCCGGCAGTTCCGGGTACGCCTCGTGCCACGACGGCACCGCCGTGTCCGCCAGCAGCACACCGGTGTACGTGGCGAGCGCCGGCGCGGTGACGGCGGCGACCACACCGGCGGCGTGCCCGGCCGGCGGCAGCAGCCGGCGGCTGAGCCCCAGCACGCCACGCTCGGGCAGCAGCGGAGCCGCCTCGGCGATCGCCGCGACCCCGGCGGCCGGGCCGAACACGCTGAGGATCCAGGTGCCCACCGACATCGGTGAGGTCACCTTCGCCACCCGCAGCATGTGGTGGAAGCGCGACGGCCGGCCCAGGTCGTTCACCAGGAAGTACGTGCTCGCGCCCACCGCCGCCAGGGCGGTGACCCGGCCGGCGCGGCGCAGCGCCGGGCGGCCGGTGAGCTGCCCGCCCGCGGCCAGCAGCGACGAGCCGGCGGCGAGGCCGCCGGTGAACAGGTACGCGGCGATGTCCCACCGCCACACCGGCGGCTTGAGGACGGGCCGGCCGTAGTAGGAGGTGAACTCGGCCGGCGGGACGTTGAGCTGCTCCCCGCCGCCCTTGCCGCCCCGGCGTCGGCGCGGGGCCGCGTCGCGGGGCGGGTGCGGGGCCAGGCCGGCGTCGCGGGAACCCGCGTCGGTGCGTCCCACACCGGGACCGGCGGCGGTGGCCCGGCTGCCGTTCTCCCGCTCGGCGGCGCCACGGTCCTCCGGTCCCGTGGACAGGCGCTCGCGGAAGCGGCGGAACAGGTCACCGACCGGGCGGTCCGGGCTCACGACGATCCTCCGACGAACGCGGCGACGGCAGCCGCCGCCATGGCCACGGCGGCGAACCCGGCCCGCTTCCACATCTTCGGCAGGTCCCGGGTGGTGACCACCGGGTCCGGCGGCAACCCGTACACCTCCGGCTCGTCGAGCAGCAGGAAGAACGCGCCGTCGCCACCGACGCCATCGGTCGGGTCGTGGCCGTACAGCCGGGCCTCCGGCACGCCGCGCTCGTGCAGCGCGGCGACCCGCGTGGCGGCCCGTTCCCGCAGCTCGTCGAGCGGGCCGTACTGGATCGACTCGGTCGGGCACGCCTGCGCGCAGGCGGGCGTCATGCCCGCGCCGATCCGGTCGTAGCACAGCGTGCACTTCCACGCCCGGCCGTCGCCCTTGCGCTGGTCGATCACGCCGTACGGGCAGGCGGAGATGCAGTAGCCGCAGCCGTTGCAGATGTCCTCCTGCACCACCACCGTGCCGAACTCGGTGCGGAACAGCGAACCGGTCGGGCACACGTCCAGGCAGGCCGCGTGCGTGCAGTGCTTGCACACGTCGGACATCATCAGCCAGCGGAAGTCGGTGCGGGACTCCGCGCCGCTGTCCCGCCCGGGCGGCTGGGCGCCGGGCATACCGAGGAACTCCGGACCGGCCGCCATCCGCGCCGCCGCCTCCGGCCGCCCCGGCGGCAGACCGGGATTCGTACCCGTGTCGGGTGCCGTGCCCGCCCCGGCCGCCGCCGACGCCGGGCTGATCGCCGGGCCGGTCGGGTCGCCGGCGAACGGCGGCGTGCGGTGCCCGGCCGGGCGGGGCTGCTCGATGAACGCGACGTGCCGCCACGAGTTCGCGGTGAGCGCGCCGGTGTTGTCGTACGACATGCCGAGCAGGTCGAAACCCGAGTCCGGGACGCCGTTCCACTCCTTGCAGGCCACCTCGCACGCCTTGCAGCCGATGCAGACGCTGGTGTCGGTGAAGAAACCCATCCGGGGCGGCGCGTCGACCCAGCCCGCGTCCGGGGCCGGATCGAGCGGGCCGTACAGGCTGTTGGCGTCAGGCATCCCGATCCCCGTCCTGGTGCGCGGCGGCCGACTGCTCGTCGGTGCTGCCGGCGGCGTCGTCCCCGCCTACGGCGTCGGTGGTCACCACCGGGATCTTCCGATCCGGCGTCATCCCGGCCCGCCGCTGGTAGTCGCCGACCAGGTCCAGCAGCGGCGGACCGGTGGGACGACGGCCGGGCCGGATGTCGCAGGTGCCGACCTTGCTCTCCTGGATGAGCACGTTCGGGTCCAGCGTGATGCCGAACAGGTCGTTCGCCGAGTCGCCGGTGACCAGGCCCTCGGTGCCGAAGTGGTACGGCAACCAGACCTGGTGGATGATCCGGCCGTCCACCCGCAGCGGGGTGAGCCGGTCGGTGACCAGTACCCGCGCCTCGATCACCGCGCGGCCGCTGATCAGATGCGCCCAGCCCAGGTGGGCCAGCCCGAGCTCGCCGGCCAGCTCCGGGGACACCTCGACGAACATCTCCGGTTGCAGCTCCGCCAGGCGCGGCACGGTACGGCTCATCCCACCGGCCGTGTGGTGCTCGGTGAGGCGGCTGACCGTGAACACGTACGGGAAGACCTGGCTGTGCGGCTCCGGCGGACTCGGGTTCATCCGGTTGATCGGATGCTCGTAGATCTTGCGGGTCGGGTTGGCCTGCTGACCGTAGAGCGGGTTGCGCATCGGCGACTCGGCCGGCTCGTAGTGCGTCGGTAGCGGGCCGTCCAGGACGCCGCTCGGCGCGTACAGCCACGCCTTGCCGTCGCCCTGCATGACGAACGGGTCGTCACCGGCGAGCGCGGCCGGGCCGGAGGCGCCCTCGGGCGGCCGGTACGACGGCGGCTTCGTCTTCTCGAAGTCCGGCACGTCGTACCCGGTCCACTCGCCGGCGTCCGGATCCCACCAGACGTACTTCTTCCGCTCGCTCCACGGCCGGCCCTCCGGGTCGGCGGAGGCGCGGTTGTAGAGCGTGCGGCGGTTCGCCGGCCACGCCCAGCCCCACTCGGCGGCCACCCAGTCCTGCTCGTGGCGGGACCGGCGGCGGGCCGCCTGGTTCACGCCGTCGGCGTAGACGCCGGAGTAGATCCAGCAGCCGATCGCCGTGGAGCCGTCGTCGCGGGCCTCGCCGAACGCGTTCAGCAGGCGGCCGGTCGCCACCTCGTACCCGTTGATCTCCCTGAGCACCGCCTCGGCGCTCGGCTCCGCGTGCGGACCGTGCGTGGGGTAGTCCCAGGCCAGGTCCAGCAGCGCCCGGTCGCGGCGCGCGGTGGAACCGGCCAGCTTCTCCCGCAGCACCCGGCCGAGGTGGTAGAAGAACCACAGCTCGGAGCGGGCGTCGCCCGGCGGGTCGACGGCCTTCTCCCGCCACTGCAGCAGCCGCTGCGTCTGGGTAAAGGTGCCCTCCTTCTCCACGTGCGAGGCCGCCGGCAGGAAGAACACCTCGGTCCGGCACTCCTCCGGCACGATCTCGCCGGTGGCGACCTCCGGGCCGTTCTTCCAGAACGTGGCGCTCTCGATCATGAACAGGTCGCGGACGACGAGCCAGTCCAGGTTGGCCATGCCCAGACGCTGGGCCCGGCCGTGCGCGGAGCCGACAGCCGGGTTCTGGCCGAGCAGGAAGTAGCCCTTCACCTTGCCGTCGATCATGTTCAGGACCTGCTGGTACGTGCCGTGGTCGCCGGTCATCCGGGGCATGTACCCGTAGCAGAAGTCGTTCTCCGGCGTCGCCGCGTCACCCCAGTACGCCTTGAGCAGGCTCGCCGCGAACGCCCGCGAGTTGCCCCAGAAGCCCTTCTGGCCCGGGTGCCGGATGCTGTCCACCCACTTGTCGAACGTCGGGTGGTCGGCGTGGTGCGGCATCGGCAGGTAGCCGGGCAGCAGGTTGAACAGCGTCGGGATGTCGGTGGAGCCCTGGATGCTGGCGTGCCCGCGCAGCGCCAGGATGCCGCCGCCCGGGCGGCCCATGTTGCCCAGCAGCGTCTGGATGATCGAGCCGGTCCGGATGTACTGCACGCCCACGCTGTGCTGCGTCCAGCCGACCGAGTAGACGAGCGCGCCGGTGCGTTCCCGGCCCGAGTTCTCCGTCCAGGCGCGCGCCAGCTCGAGGAACTTCTCCTCCGGGATGCCGCACACGCGCGCCACCATCTCCGGGGTGTAGCGGGCGAAGTGCCGCTTCAGGATCTGGTAGACGCAGCGCGGGTGCTGCAACGTCTCGTCCCGCGGGGCCTGCGCCGGCACCGGCTCGCCGTGCGACTCGTGCTCCAGCCCGGAGGCCGAGTCACGTTCCTTGCCGGTGCCCCGGGCCTTGGCATTGTCCTCCTGGCCCTCGTACTGCCAGCTCGCGTGGTCGTACGAGCCGGTGTCCGGGTTGTAGCCGGAGAACAGGCCGTCCAGGTCCTCGGTGTCGGCGAACTGCTCGCTGACGATGTTCGCCGCGTTGGTGTACGCCAGCACGTACTCCCGGAAGTCCAGCTCGTTCTCCAGGATGTAGCGCACCACGCCGCCGAGCAGCGCGATGTCCGTGCCCGCGCGGATCGGCAGGTACGTGTCGGCGAGCGCGCTGGTACGTGTGAACCGCGGGTCGACGTGGAAGACCTTCGCGCCGCGCTTCTTCGCCTCCATCACCCACTGGAAGCCCACCGGGTGGGCCTCGGCCATGTTCGAGCCCTGGATGATGATGACGTCAGCGTTGGCGAGATCCTGCTGGAAGTCCGTCGCGCCGCCGCGACCGAAGCTGGTCCCCAGACCGGGGACGGTGGCGGAGTGTCAAATACGGGCCTGGTTCTCGATCTGGAGTGCCCCCATCGCGGTGAACAGCTTCTTGATGAGGTAGTTCTCCTCGTTGTCCAGCGTCGCGCCGCCGAGGCTGGAGATGCCCAGCGTCCGGTTCAGCGGGCGGCCCTCGTCGTCGACGTCCTCCCAGGTGTCCGCGCGGGCGGCGAGGATCCGGTCGGCGATCATGTCGAGCGCGACGTCGAGGTCCAGGTCTTCCCACTCGGTCGCGTACGGCCGGCGGTAGCGGACAGTGGTCTGGCGCAGCGGGCTGGTCACCAGGCTCTTGCTGGCCGAGCCCTTCGGGCAGAGCCGGCCGCGCGAGATCGGGCTGTCCGGGTCGCCCTCGATCTGGGTGACCTTGCCGCCGGAGTGGAAGACGCGCTGCCCGCAGCCGACCGCGCAGTACGGGCAGACCGAGCGGGCCATGCCGTCGGCGGTCTCGGTGCGAGGGCTCAGCTCCGCGGAGCGGGCCGACTGGGCGGCGGCGCCGCGACCGAGCGGGTCGGTGCCGGTGAGTTGCCGGTAGACCGGCCACCCCTGGATGAACGTCTTGAAACCCATCCGCGCACCCCCTCTCCGTCGAGAACGGCTCACCTCTGCCTGTAACCCTAGGCCAGCGACCAGGGGCGTGCGACTCGAGCCCACAGACAGAGCCGCCCCGGCCGGATGGCCGGGGCGGCTCTGGGCGTCGGTGTGCATGTCGCCTCTCGGCGAGTGGCGCGACGCGGCTCCAGCCGAACGGTATTCCGCGAAGGCAATTTAGGTGAGGCCCGGGGACACTGGACACACCGACGCTCTGCACAACGGTACCGGGGTCACGGTTCTTCCGCTCGCTCGTCGTGACCCCGGTCACCGCCGGGTCAGCTGTTCCAGTGCTGGGCGACCAGGTCGGCGGCCTGCTGTTCCCACTGGGCGTAGTGGTCGGGGTAGGCCGACACCTGGACGGTCTGGGCGGCGGCGGTCAGCGGCATGTCGCGCCAGCCGTCGACCTGCTTCAGACCCTTCAGGAAGGCGGTGGTGGAGTACTCGGGGTCGGTGATCTGCTCGACCGTGCCCCAACCACTGGAGGGGCGCTGCTGGAACAGGCCCTGCGAGTCGTGGTCGTTCCGGTCACCGAGGTGGCCGAGGTTCTCCAGCTTCGACTCCTGCAGGGCGGTGGCGATGGAGACGACCGCGGCACGCTCGTCCATGCCGGCCTTCTTCGTCGCCGCGATGATCGCCTTGACGTTGGCGGTCTGCTCGTCGTTCAGGTCGATGTGGGACTGGGCGCCCTGAACACCGTGCGGGATGAGCGCGGCGCTGTCCAGCTTGCCGGCGGCCTGCGTCGTGGTGACCGCGGCGTCCCGGGCGGTGGGGGTGCTGGTGTCGTGGTTGAGCGGGCCGGCGGCGAGGCCACCGGCGACGGTCAGACCGGCGATACCGAGGATGCTCTTACGCAGGATGCTGTTCATGGTGGGCTCCGTTCGGGGGTCGACGCACCCGGGGGTGGATGCGTGGGCACCGTCAGGCGCTCAAGGAAGTCTTCGGGGGGATCCGGCGCCTTGCTCTCACGCGGCCCGCGGACGCCGGGGGTGGCGTGCGGGGCGCACTGGTCGCGCCGGAGACATGTCCAACGACCGCCGGCCCGGGATCATTCCCGGACGCTGCCGCCCGCGTACTCGGGGTGCGGGGGCCGCTGCTGCGGTCGTTCACCAGGTATAACGCCCCGGCCCCGCCGCCGATTCCGCCGCCCGGGTGTCCCCGACCACCCCGAAACGGACACCGGACTCACCCCGGACACCGCCCTCGACCCGCCCGCTCCCCCACTCCGCCGACGCACACTCCCGCCGTCCGCCGCCTGCTCCCGCCCCCACTCACGTCGCGCCCGACCCCCCGCCCCGGCTCACGTTGCGCCCGTCCCCGCCCGCTAGCCGACTCGCGTCGCGCCCGCTCACGTCGCGCCCGCTCGGCCGCCCCTGCCGCGTCGATCATGAGGTTGGCGGCACATGATGTCCGATCTTGGAAGGAAACGGCCCTCATGGGGGCCGAAATCCTCCAAGATCTCCGGCGGAGAGCCGCGCGAGGTGAACAAGCTGAAGGCACGACGGGCGATCATGAAGTTGGCGGCACGAGCTGACC
>NZ_JADKYQ010000023.1:0-64853 GCF_015354395.1 Micromonospora sp. ANENR4 | reverse complement strand
CTACGAGGAATGGAGCAGTACGTGATCTCCGATGAAGACTTCGAGGAGAAGATCGGCAAGTACCTGACCGACGCCTGGGCTCGCGCGCAAGCCGTCGATGATCGACGATCCCACGTCCATCCAGGCGTGGACAAACCTGAAGAAATGACGGCATATGCAACACTCGCACATGCAGACCTCGCGTTGGCGCGGGTATGGGTTGAGATGGCCAAGGCAGCGGCGCAGGCACAGACTGCAAGGGCGTTGACCGAGTTGGCCCGACTGCAAGCCAGCCAGACGGTGGAGGGCAAAGCTCCTACCCCACGAGGGTGGTGGAAGTGAGGCGCAGCCGGGTCGTCACATGCCGGATCTGTACTTCGATCCCTGGCGCCCACTCGCGGAGGCAGCGAGAAGGCACCGCACGTACCGCGTCAGCGCGACACGTGACAACAGATTGAGTGGTCTCCGAGCTGAGGGGCACAGGATGACAACCGGCAACAGCGGTCAGTGGCATCAAGGGCTTCGGATGTGCCCTCCGCGTTTCCCCGGCACCGGTCACCGTCGCAGTAGGATCCCGCCATGCCACGGCCGGTCGTCTTCGACCTCTTCCACACCCTGGTCCACGGCGCCGATGACGAGCGGGACCGGGTGGTCGGCGAGATGGCGCTCGTCGTCGGGGTGGATCCGGCGGCGCTCGTCGCCGCGTACCACGCGACCTGGCGGGACCGCCTCGTCCGCTGGAACGCGGCGGAGACCGTCCGCATCCTCGCCGGGCGCCTCGGTGGTTCGCCCACGGATGAGCAGGTGGCCCGCGCCGCCGCGCACCGGCTGGCGCTCGCCCACCGGGTGCTGGGCCGCGTCCCGGCCGAAACCCTGGACGTGCTCGACGCGCTGCGGCAGCGCGGGCACCGGCTGGCCCTGATCAGCAACGCCACCTCGGAGACGGCCGAGGTGTGGCCGGGCGGCCCGCTCGCACGGCGGTTCGACGTCACGGTGTTCTCCTGCGAGGCCGGGCTGGCGAAGCCGGATCCGGCGATCTACCGCGCCGCCGCGCAGCGGCTGGGCGTCGCGCCGGCCGACTGCGTGTACGTGGGCGACGGCGCGGACGGCGAGCTGGCCGGTGCGGCGGCGGCCGGCATGACGGTGCTCCGGACCACCGAACACCAGGACACCGATCCGGGCTGGATCGGACCGGTGATCGCGAACCTCCGTGACCTGCCCACCCACCTGGGGCAACCGGCGTCGATCGAATAGATCCACAGGACTGCCCGAAGCCACCCCGCCACGCGCGGTTGACCCCGCTGCCTGGCAAAGTATGCGCATGCCGCCGATGATCCGATCCCGCCTGACCGATTGGACCACCGTCGCGCCCCTGGTCGCCGTGCTCGTGCTCGTGATGACCTGGGGACGGGAGCTGCCCGGCCCGCTCATCTTCGTGGTGGCGGGCCTGCTCGCGGCGGCCGTACTGGCGGCTGTCCACCACGCCGAGGTGGTCGCCCACAAGGTCGGTGAACCGTACGGGTCACTCGTGCTCGCGGTGGCGGTCACCGTGATCGAAGTCGGTCTGATCGTCACACTGATGATCAGCGGTGGCGACAAGACGCAGGCGCTCGCGCGGGACACCGTCTTCGCCGCCGTCATGATCACCTGTAACGGCATCCTCGGCCTGTCGCTGCTACTCGGCGCGCTGCGGCGAAAGGTGGCGGTCTTCAATCCGGAGGGCACCGGCGGGGCGCTCGCCACGGTGGCCACGCTCGCCACGCTCAGCATGGTGGTGCCGACGTTCACCACGAGCCGGCCGGGCCCGGAGTTCTCCCCCGCGCAGCTCGCCTTCGCGGCGGTCGCCTCGCTCGCGCTCTACCTGCTGTTCGTCATGGTGCAGACCGGTCGGCACCGCGACTACTTCCTCCCGGTCACGCAGGAGGGCAGCATCCTCGCCGAGGACAGGACCGGCGACGGGCACGCCGAGCCGCCGTCCACCCGTACCGCGCTGGCCAGCCTGGCGCTGCTGGTGGTGGCGCTCGTCGCGGTGGTCGGCGACGCGAAGACGATCTCCCCGGCGATCGAGACGGCGGTCAGCGCGGCGAACCTGCCGCAGGCGTTCGTCGGTGTGGTCATCGCGCTGCTGGTGCTGCTGCCGGAGACGCTCGCCGCGGCCCGGGCGGCCCGGCGGGACCGGGTGCAGATCAGCCTCAACCTCGCGCTCGGCTCGGCGATGGCCAGCATCGGCCTGACCATCCCGGCCATCGCGATCGCCTCGATCTGGCTGGACGGGCCGCTGGTGCTGGGCCTGGGCGGCACCCAGATGACGTTGCTGGCGCTGACCGCGGTGACGGCGGTGCTCACCGTCGTGCCGGGCCGGGCGACTGTGCTCCAGGGCGGCGTGCACCTGGTGCTGCTCGCCGCGTTCGTCTTCCTGGCCGCCAGCCCGTGAGCGGGCCCACCGCCGGGCCGCGCGCCGACAAGGACCGTCAGTCGTGCATCTCCGTCCGCGCCACCTCGGCAAACGCGGCCGTCAGGTACTCGGCGAACGGCCGCCCGTTGACCGACAGCAGGTCGGCCACCAGCAGCGGCGCGTGCCGGGCGATCGCCGCCGGGTCGGGCGGGTTCTCGTCGTCACCCGGGTCGTAGACGCCGAGCGCTCCGGCCAGCAGCACCAGCAGCACGTGCGGGTCGACGTCGGGCCACCAGGTCGCCGCCGACCGGACGCACTGCTCGAGCACCTGCCGTACGTCGTCGCCGTCCAGCCCGTCCGGGTGCCCCTCCTCCAGCAGCAGCCGGACCACGCCGCCGAGCACCAGCCCGGACCGGTCGGCGGCGGCCAGCCGCTCGACGGCCGGGGCGTACGCCTCGGCGTCGTGGGCCTGCGCGGCGCTCACCGCGTCGGTGGCCGTCTCGGCGATCTCGCGGGCCGGAGCGGGCAGGTGCCGCCAGGTCGTCGTCACCGGGTCAGCATGGCAGAGCACGTGTGCTCGCTCACCCTCCGGCCCGGCGACCGCGTGTGTAAGGGGTAAACGGGTCGCGGTCGTCGTACCCGCCGAACAGAATCCCTGCCATGCTGCGCCGCGCCCTGCCCGCCCGTCCCGAAGCCCGCCGGATCCTGCTCGGCACGTTGTTCTCCGCTGTCGGGCGCGGCCTCACCCTGCCGTTCCTGTTCATCTACCTCACCGACGTACGCGGCCTGACCGACACCCGGGCCGGGTTGGTGATCGGCTGGTTCGGCGCTGTCACGCTGGCTCTCTCGCCGCTGGCCGGCACGTTCATCGACCGGTTCGGCGCGCGCCGGGTGGTGCTGCCCTGCCTGGTGATCGAGGCGATCGGCACCGGCTCGCTGGCGCTCGTCGACTCGACCGCGTCGGCGTTCGGCGTGATGACGCTGATCGCCGTCGGCAGCTCGGCGATCTGGGCCGGGCAGAACACGATCCTCGCCTCGCTGACCGACGACGGCGAGCGGCAGCGCGTCTTCGGGCTCAACTTCGCGCTGCTCAACCTTGGTATCGGCACCGGCGGCCTGATCTCCGGCGCGGTGGTCGACGTGGCCCGTCCGTTCACCTTCGAGGTGATCTACCTGCTGGACGCGGTGAGCTACCTGACCCCCGCGCTGATCCTGCTCACGCTGCCGCACGTCGGACGCCTTCCGGCCGTGGCCGCCGGCGCGAAGGCTGACGACCGGAGGACCGGCGGCTACCTCACGGTGCTGCGGGACCGGCCGTTCCGCCGCCTGGTCGTCTTCGGCCTGGTGCTCACCACCTGCGGGTACGCGCAGATCGAGGTGGGCTTCGCGGCGTACTCGGTCCGGGTGGTCGAGGTGACGCCCCGGGTGGTGGCGTGGGCGCTGGCCGCGAACACCGTGATGATCGTGCTCTCCCAGTTGCTGGTGATCCGGCGGCTGGAGGGGCGCAGCCGTACCCGTGCACTCGCCACCGTCGGCGCTGTCTTCGCCGGCGCGTGGCTGGTGCTCGGCGCGGCGGGGGTGGTGGGCAGCGGCAACGCGGTGCTCGCGGCGCTCGGCGTGGTGGCCTGCTCGGCGATCTTCGGGTTCGGCGAGACGATGCTGTCGCCGGTCATGCCCGCGCTCACCAACGCGCTCGCCACCGACGAGCTTCGCGGCCGGTACAACGCGATGAGCTCGATGATCTTCGGAATCAGCGGTGTGGTCGGCCCGGTCACCGCCGGCCCGCTGATCGGCGCGGCGAACGGCCGGGTCTGGGTGGCTGTGGTGGTGGGCGGCTGCCTGGCCGCCTCGGTGCTCGCGCTGTCGCTGCGTCCGCTGCTCACCGCCGCACAGGACGGCCGCCTGACGGCCACCGAGGCACCCGAGCCGGCCCGGGTCGGCTGACACGCGAACGGGCCCCGGAGCGAACGCTCCGGGGCCCGTCGGCGGTGCGGTCGGCCGTCAGCCGGCCGCGACCTCGGTGGTCGTGCGGATCCGGTCCAGCGCCGGCGGGGAGACCGGCGACTTCTCGGTCAGGTACGCGGTGAAGGCGTCCAGGTCGATCTGGCCGGTCACCGCGTTGGTGCCGCCGGTCAGGACGCTGAAGCCGTCGCCGCCACCGGCGAGGAAGTTGTTCACGGTGACCCGGTAGGTGGCGGTGTCAGTCACCGGGGTGCCGTTGATGGTGAGGCTGCCCCGGACCACGCGGGTGCCGGCGCACGGGGTGCCGGCCGGCGCGGTGGTGCCGTTGACGTCGACGACGTAGTTGACGGTCGAGGACGCGTAGAGCACGCGCGCCACCGTGAACTGCTGCTCCAGCATGCAGTAGAGCTGCGCGCCGGTCAGGTCGAGCGTCACCAGGTTGTTGGCGAACGGCTGCACGGTGAACGCCTCGGCGTAGGTGACCGGGCCGGCGTCGAGGTCGGCGCGGACGCCACCGGGGTTCATGAACGCGGCGACCGCGTTCTGCTCGGTGTCGGTGGCGGCGAGTTGCGCGTCGGCGATCACGTTGCCCAGCGGCGACTCACCGGTCTGGTACGTCGGCTTGCCGTTGACGTCGACCCCGGTCTGGTACAGGTTCTCCTGGGTCTTGGTGATCGCGGCGGTGGTCTCGCCGACGACCCGGTCGGCCACCGGGCCGAGCGCGGTCTTGTACCGGTTGATCAGGTCGGTCGAGGGCTGGTCCGGCTTGACGTCCCGGGTGACCACCACGTTGTTGGCGGATGCGCTCACCACGTCGCGGGTACGCGGGTCGATCTTCAGGTCGATCTGGGTGACCAGGCGGCCGAACGAGCTGGCGCTGGTGACCAGCTTGTTGTTGATGTTGCAGTTGTACGCGGCGTGGGTGTGCCCGCTGACGATCACGTCGATGGACGGGTCCATCCGGTTGGCGATGTCGACGATCGGGCCGCTGAAGCCGGTGCAGTCGTTGATGCCGCCGCCGTTCTGCACGCCGCCCTCGTGCAGCAGCACGACGATGCTCTTGACCCCGAGCAGGCGCAGGATCTTGGCGTACTTGTTGGCGGTGTCGGCCTCGTCGGTGAACCGCAGCCCGGCGACGCCCTGCTGGCTGACGATGTTCGGGGTGCCCTCAAGGGTCATCCCGATGAAGCCGATCGGGACACCCTTGACGATCTTGATGCCGAACGGCTGCATCAGCGGCAGGCCGGTGGAGGTCTTGAAGGCGTTCGCCGAGAGGTACGAGAACTTGGCGCCGCCGAACGGGGTGCCGTCGGCGCAGCCGTCCACCGGGTGGCAGCCGCCGCGCTGCATGCGCAGCAGCTCGGCCGCGCCCTCGTCGAACTCGTGGTTGCCGACGCTCGCGAACTCCAGCCCGGCGAGGTTCATCTCCTCGATGGTGGGCTCGTCGTGGAACGCGGCGGACAGCAGCGGCGAGGCGCCGATCAGGTCACCGGCGGCGACGGTGACGGTGCCCTTGCCCTGCTTCTTGGCCTCGGCGCGCATCGACTTCAGGTGGCTGGCCAGGTATTCCGCGCCACCGGCCAGTTGGCCGTCGATGCTGCCGCTGGAACCGGTCGGCGGCTCCAGGTTGCCGTGGAAGTCGTTGATCGCGAGCAACTGGACGTCGACCGGCTTCGGGCGGGCCTCGGCCTGGTCGGGGGTGACGGCGACAGCGGTGAACGCGGTCGCGGCGAGTGCGGCCAGGCCGACGGCGGCCCGGCGTCGCATCCCGGTGACGGACATGGAACTCCTCGTGAGATGCCGGTATGTGGCGTCCGGGCGATGGTGCGCCCGGCGACCCTGGTCCGTGCCGTGACAGGTGTCGATCGCGGAGGGCGGTACTCGGGGGAACGCCGCCCCGCCGGGGTAGCTTCTCATCCACCGGCCGCCAGGTCGAACGGGGTGGCATCAGGAATCGTCGCTGCCTCGGGCGGCCCGTACCGGTCTGCCGGACGAGTCGGACATGACGGTCAGGTGAAATTCCGCGCGGCGCACGCTGCCGGTGCCCGCCGCCGTCGAAGGCGCCGGCTCCCAGGGACAGGGAGCCGGCGCCGACGCTCATGTCACGCGGAATTCGTTGCGCTGGCAACCGTCCTTGCCGGAATCACCTCCTGCCGGACACCCATCGCGGACCGAACGGTCGTTCATGTACGACGGCCCGGCATATCGAGCGAACTGTCCGAACTCGACTCACTGCCGGGCGTGCCGGTTGGAAACCCGCTGTGAGCGGCGGCGACCAACGTGCGCAACGCCGGCCGGGTCCACCGCCCGGCGACCCCCGGCCGGCCCGCCAGGTAGCCGACGGTCTGCGCGGCGTCCCAGCCGTGCGCCTCGCGCAGCCCGCGCGCCAGCATTCCGAGATAGATCGGCGCGGGGCGGGTCCACCGCACCTCCACCGCCCGGTGCGGCGCGGTGAACGTGAGTATCGGCAGGCCCTCGTGGACGCCGACGCGCAGCAGCGTCTCGTAGCGGCCCGGCCCGAGCCTCGCCCGCCCGGTCTCGACCGCCGCGAGGATCCCGGCCAGGTCGGCGCCGGGCGGCCGGTACATCTCCTGCGCGGCGATGTCCGCGAACTGCTCGACTGTCACCAGGTAGCCGCGCGCCGCCGCCCGCCCGGGCAACAGCGGGTCGTAGAACGCCATGCCGCCGGTCCAGGCCCGCGACTCGCCGGCGAAGTAGACGCCGCCGTCAATCAGCACCGGAACCGTCCGGCGTGGCGGCCGGCGGTCCCGGCAGCCGGGGTACGTGCGCAGCCCGCCCGGTGGACACCCGCCACGCAGATACCAGTCGAGCCGCGCGGCGTACAGGTTCGAGCCGTACGCGACGTACCAGAGCATCGGCGGCGCGACTCAGAACCAGCAGGTGCGCCCGGCGGCGTGGCTGACCTGGACGGTGTGCGTCACGCAGCCGCCGCCGGCGATCAGGTGCAGCAGGAAGGCTGTGGGCTCGGCGACGAACCCCGGCTCCTCCTCCTCGGTCATGCTGAGGCTCACCTGGATCCAGGTGCTCGGCGCGGTGGTCAGCACCGTACCGGCGAACGCGCTCGTCACCTGACGGTGCAGGTGACCCGCGGCGACGCGTACGACATGGGGGTGACGGCCGACCACGGCGGCGAGCGCGTCGGCGTCGGCGAGGCCCATCGCGTCCATGCCCGGCACGCCCACGGCGACCGGCGGATGGTGCAGGCACACGACGGCGGGCGCGTCGGTGCGCCCGGCGAGCACCCCGTCCAGCCAGGCGAGCTGCTCGTCGCCGAGCCGCCCGCCGGGGCTGCCCGGGGTGAGCGAGTCGAGCACCACGAGCGTCGCGTCCGGCAGGTCGACGTGGTAGTGCGCCGAGAAGCCACCGGCCAGGTAGGGGGTGCCGCCGAACGTGTCGAGCAGCGACTCGCGGTCGTCGTGGTTGCCGGTCACCAGGTGCACAGGCAGCGGGAACGCGCCGACGATCTCGCGCAGGGCGAGGTATTCGTCCGGGCGGCCGTTGGCGGTGAGATCACCGGTGATCACCACGCAGTCGGGCCGGGGCCGCAGCGCGAGCACCGTGCCGAGCGCCCGGTGCAGCCCGGACGCCGGGTCGGCCGCGAGCGGGCCGGTGGTCACGTGCGGGTCGCTGAGCTGGGCGATGAGCATCGGCCGCCTCCTCGGGTGCCCGGGCCTTCACGCTATCGCCGCGCGGCCTCCCCGCGCAGGCCCGATTCTGCCCACAGGCTGCGTCCACAGCCTGTGGATAGCACATGTGTACGAAGGTCGGTGGCGGTTGCGCTGAGTACGCTTGATCGCGACCCGACCCCCTCCGAGCAGGAACGACGTGGACCACGAGCGAGTCCTCCGCGACGTCACGGTGCGCCTCCCCACGGCGTCGACCGTCCCGGAGGCGTGCCAGTGGACCGTCGCCGCGCTCGCCCGGCACACCCCGGCGACCGCCACCGTCCTGCTGCGCGTCCACGACCGTCTGCGCTGCGTCGCCGCGACCGGTGCCTGGCAGGTCTTCTCGCACGTGCCGGCCACCGCCGACGGCGCCCCGCCGGGCCGCCACCGGCCCGAACCCTCTGTGGTGCGGCGGGTCTACGCCTCCGGGATCACCGCCGCCGTGCCCGACGTCGGCGCCGACCCCGACTACCTCGAGGTCCGCCCGGACGTCACCGCCGAACTCTGCGTGCCGGTACGCGACCCGGACGGCCGTCCGATCGGGGTGCTCGACCTCCAGTGGAGCGAGCCGGTCGTGCTCGCGGCGTGGCGGGAGACAGCAGAACTGGTGGCCGACCGCCTCGGCGGGCGGCTCGCCGCGCTCGGCGGGCCGCCGGCCGAGAGCCGCAGCGAGAAGCTGCTCCGGCACGCCGCCGCGTTCACCGCCGCGCCGACCGACTGGGACCTGATGACCGCCGCGCTCGCCGCGGCCCGGGACGTGTCGGCGCTCTCCGCCGCCGTGCTGGTGCTCACCGGCCGGCGCGGCCCGCGCCTCGGCGCGCCCACCGGCACCCCGGGCGACCTGGAGGCACGGATCCGGGCCGAGCTGGACGAGGCCGGACCGGTAGCGCTGGACCGCATGATCGACCGGGCCCACCGGTACGGCTCGGCGTACACGCTGGGCGAGGCGGGCCACCCGCCCACCGACGAGTACCTGCCGCTGACCCGGGCCGGCGCGCGCACGCTGGTGGCGGTGCCGGTCGGCACACCGGCCTCCGGTGGGGTGCTGCTCGTGGCCGACGAGCAGCGCCTGCGACCCGACCCGACCACTGTCAACCTGATCGAGCTGCTCGCCGGGCAGGCGTGGACCTGCCTGGACCGGCTGCGTACGCTCGCCCGGCTGCGCGAGGAGGCCAGCTCGGACCCGCTCACCGGCCTGCGGCACACCGGCCCGTTCGGGCAGCGGATCGCCACCGCGACGCCGGGGCGTACCGCGCTGCTGGCGATCGACGTGGACGGGTTCAAGGACGTCAACGACACGTACGGCCACCAGGCCGGCGACCGGCTGCTGGTGGGGCTGGCCCGGGCCCTGGAGGGCGCGTTGCGCCAGGGCGACGAGCTGTACCGGACCGGCGGCGACGAGTTCGTGGCGGTGATCGAGGTGAGCCGCCCGGAGGAGGCGGTCCGGATCGCCGAACGGCTCACCGAGGCGGCCCGCCGTACCGGCCGGACGATCAGCGTCGGCGTCGCCCTGCCGCGACCCGGCGAGTCCCCCGAGCGCACCCTGCACCGAGCCGACCAGGCCCTCTACGCGGTGAAGCGCCACGGCCGAGACGGAGTCCACCTCTCCGCCGCCTGACCCACCCCGCCCTCTCCCCGCCTCCCCCCTCTCCCAGCCGTCGATCATGGAGTTGGCGGTGACAAATCGGGCGGTGATTGCCGTCAACTTCATGATCGACGGGCTCTGGGCGGGCGCGGCGCGGAGGCGCGGGGGCGGGGGCGGGGGCGGGGCTTTATGGGCGGGTCAGGTCCTTGGCCAGGAGTTCGGCTATCTGGGCGGTGTTGAGGGCGGCGCCCTTGCGGAGGTTGTCGCCGGTCACGAACAGGTCGAGGGCTCTCGGGTCGTCGACCGCTCGGCGGATGCGGCCCACCCACGACGGGTCGGTGCCGACCGCGTCGATCGGCATCGGGAACTCCCCGGCCGCCGGGTCGTCGACCAGGATCACGCCCGGCGCGTTGCGCAGCACCTCGCGGGCACCCTCGGCGTCCACCTCGGTGGCGAAGACCGCGTGCACGGCGACCGAGTGACCGGTCACCACCGGTACCCGTACGCAGGTGGCGGACACCTTGAGGTCGGGCAGCCCGAGGATCTTGCGCGACTCGTTGCGCAGCTTCATCTCCTCCGACGACCAGCCGCCGTCCGCCAGCGAGCCCGCCCACGGGACGACGTTGAGCGCCAGCGGCGCCGGGAACGGACCCAGCTCGTCACCGACCGCCTGTCGCACGTCACCGGCCCGGGAACCGAGCACCCGATCGCCGGCGATCTTGCCGAGCTGGAGGTGCAGCGCGTCCACACCGGCCTGCCCCGCCCCGGAGACCGCCTGGTACGACGCGAGCACCAGCTCGCGCAGGCCGTACTCGCGGTGCAGCGGCGCGACCGCCACGATCATCGCCAGCGTGGTGCAGTTGGCGTTGGCGATGATCCCCTTGGGCCGGTTGCGTACCTGCTCGGGGTTGATCTCGGGGACCACGAGCGGGACGTCGCGGTCCATCCGGAACGCGCCGGAGTTGTCCACCACCACCGCGCCGCGCGCGGCGGCGACCGGGGCCCACTGCGCGGAGACGTCGTCCGGCACGTCGAACATCGCCACGTCGACGCCGTCGAGCGCGTCGGCGGTGAGCGCCTGGACGGTCAGTTCCTCGCCCCGGCACTGCATGCGCCGGCCGGCCGACCGCTCGGAGGCGAGCAGCCGGATCTCGCCCCACACGTTGCGCCGGGAGGAGAGGATCTGGCACATCACCGTACCGACGGCACCTGTCGCCCCGACCACGGCGAGGGTGGGCAGCGACGCCACGGCGCGTTACCGCCCGGTGCCGGCGTAGACGACGGCTTCGGTGTCACCACCCAGCTCGAAGGCGTCGTGGATGGCGCGGACCGCCTTGTCCAGGTCGGTGTCGCGGCAGACCACGGAGACCCGGATCTCCGACGTGGAGATCATCTCGATGTTCACGCCGGCCGCGCCGAGGGCGGCGAAGAAGCCGGCGGCCACGCCCGGGTGCGAGCGCATGCCCGCGCCGATCAGCGAGACCTTGCCGACGTGGTCGTCGTACAGCAGGCCCTTGAACTTGACCGACTCCTGGATCTTGCTGAGCGCGGTCATCGCGGTCGGGCCGTCGGCCTTGGGCAGCGTGAACGAGATGTCCGTGCGACCGGTGCCCTCGGTGGACACGTTCTGCACGATCATGTCGATGTTGATCTCCGCGCCGGCCACGGTGTCGAAGATCGCCGCGGCGGCGCCCGGCTCGTCGGGCACGCCGACGATCGTGATCTTCGCTTCGCTGCGGTCGTGGGCGACCCCGGTGATCAGTGCCTGTTCCACAGGAAGGTCCTCCATCGATCCGGTGACCATCGTGCCGGTGTTGGTCGAGTATGACGAACGGACGTGGATCGGCAAGCCCGCGCGCCGCGCGTACTCGACGCTGCGCAGGTGCAGCACCTTCGCGCCGCAGGCGGCCAGCTCCAGCATCTCCTCGTAGGTGATCTGCTTGATGTGCCGGGCGTTCGGCACGATGCGCGGGTCGGCGGTGAAGATGCCGTCCACGTCGGTGTAGATCTCGCAGACGTCCGCCTCCAGCGCGGCGGCGAGCGCCACTGCGGTGGTGTCCGAGCCGCCCCGCCCGAGCGTGGTCACGTCCTTGGTGTCCTGCGAGACGCCCTGGAAGCCGGCCACGATGACCACCGCGCCCTCGTCCAGCGCGCCCTTGAGCCGCCCCGGGGTCACGTCGATGATCCGGGCCCGGCCGTGCACCGAGGTGGTGATCACGCCGGCCTGGGAACCGGTGAACGAGCGGGCTTCGTACCCCAGGTTGTGGATGGCCATGGCGAGCAGCGCCATGGAGATCCGCTCCCCGGCGGTGAGCAGCATGTCCAGCTCGCGGCCCGGCGGCAGCGGGCTGACCTGGTTGGCCAGGTCGAGCAGCTCGTCGGTGGTGTCACCCATGGCGGACACCACCACCACCACGTCGTCGCCGGCCTTGCGCGCGGCCACGATGCGCTCGGCCACCCGCTTGATCCGCTCGGCGTTGGCGACGGAGGACCCGCCGTACTTCTGCACCACGAGTGCCACGACGGTGCACTCCCTCCCAGCGACGACCCTGAGCGTGCCGACGCCGCCGGCGCTCTCGGTCCGGCGGCGCGTGTCAGACCGCCTCAGCCTATCGGGCGGCCCGCGACGCCGGGTCGGGTGATCCCACCATCCGGCCCCGGCGTGGGGCGGCTCACCAGCCCGGAAGGACGCGACACGCCAAGCGGTACAGCCGTACGGTGGGCTGACCGGAGCCGTGTCCACGACGCAGAATGAGCCGGTGCACGCTCATCGACGTGCGGCCCGCCTGACCGGCGTGGTCGCACTCACCCTGCCGGTACTGCTGGCCGCCTGCGACGGCGGCACTCCCGAGGCGGCGCCCACCGGCACCGCCGACCCGGTCCCGGTGCAGGTCGACGCCGCCCGCGAGGAACTGGCCGGGCTGGCCGCCGCGGCGCAGGACCGGCACCTCACCGCCACGTACGCGTTCGCGCCCACCGAAGGCTCCCCCCGCACGGTTGCCTTCACCAGCGCCAACGACGGCAGCTGGCGGGTCGACGTGCCCGGCTGGGGACACGCCGGCACGGTGGACGTCTCGCTCGCCGGCACCTCGGACGGGCTGTTCCAGTGCGCGCTGCCCTCGGCCGGCTGGACCCAGGCGGCGACCTGCGTGCGCCTCGGCGACGCCGACGACGCCGTGCCGCGCCGGCTCGACCCCCGGGTACAGCACCCGTTCACCGACTGGCTGGAGGTGCTGACCGACAGGCGCGCGCCGCTCGCGGTCTCCCCCGCCGAGCCGCTGCCCGGCACCGGCGGCCCGTGCTACACGGTCGACAGCACCTCGGCGTCGCTGAACGCGCCGCTCGACGTGGGTATCTACTGCTTCCGGGAGGACGGCACACCGGCGGCGGTACGGGCCGGGTTCGGCACGCTGACGCTGACCGGCGAGCCCGGCGCCGCGCCGGGCACCGTCGAGCTGGCCGGCGCGGTGACCGACGGCGAGCCGGTCAGCCGGGACGCCCCGAGCCCCGGCACGCCCTGACGCGTCCCGCTCAGCAGCCCCGCGCCGCGCGGAGCAACGCGGCACCCACCTCGCTGTTGCGGTAGAGCACGTGCCGCCCGGCCCGGGACCGGGTGACCAGACCGGCGGCGTGCAGCGCGGAGAGGTGCTGGGACACGTTCCCGGCGGACAGCCCGGTGAGCCGGGCGAGGTCCGTGGTGGTCGTCGCCGCGTCGAGCAGGTTCAGCAGGGCGGCCCGGCCGCCGCCGACCACCCGGGCGAGCGCGTCGCCGGCCGGTTCAGGTCCGCGTTCCCACAGCGTCCCGACCGCCCGCACCGGGTACGCCGCGGCGGGCAACGAGTCCTCCAGCAGGTTCCACAGCACCCGCTGGCGGCTGAACACGCTCGGGTTCAACGCCAGCCCTCGCCCCCGCAGGTCGAAGTCCCGCTCGAACGGGTCGTCGCTGACCACCCGGTCGCCGAGCCACCGCAGGTCGGGGTGGAGCCGCTCGAACAGCTTCCCCGTCCCGCCCTCGGCGAGCTGGGCCGCTCGATACGCGACGTCGGCGTCGAGCACCGCCCGCATCCGCGGCCAGTCCGGGGCGATCGCCTCGTCGTACCAGACCCGCATCGCCTCGACGATCCGCGGCAACAGCTCGGCCGGGTCGGCGAGCAACGCCCGCCCGAACGGGCGCAGCGGCCCGCTCGGCGTGGTCGCCAGCAGGTCCCGGACCACCACGTCGGGCGGCGTCGCGGCGATCTGGTCGAGCTGGCCGTCCATCTCCACCCCCGGGCGGGCCGCCGGGGTGAGGAAGTCGGGCAGCCAGCGGCGCGGCAGGGTGAGATGCACCAGCGGAGCGACGCGCTCGGCCACCTCCGGGCGGCGCAGCGTCGCCCGGGCCCGGTCGATCCACGGCAGGTGCACCGGATAGCGGGCCGGAGCGGCGAGCGCCCACATGCTCATGACCGTCTCGTTGGCCGGCGACACACCGAACCGGACGCCCGCGACGTCGGCCGGCGTGAACCGCAACTCGGACATGCGCACCCCCCGATTCGGCTCAGCCTAAAAGGCTCGACCGGCACGTGGGGGGCACGATCTGCTCATCGGTCATGGGAGCCAGAGAGAGCATCCGCACCGCCGTCCGCGACGTCGTACCGCCGGCCGGGCTGACCCGCGTCCTGGCCGTGCAGGCGATGGTCTACGCCGTCGGCACCGGACTGTTCCAGGCGGGCAGCGCCGTCTTCTTCACCCGGGCGCTCGGGCTGAGTCCGGCCCAGGTGGGTCTCGGCCTCTCCCTCGCCGCCGGCGCGTCCCTGCTCGGCACCGTGCCGCTGGGCGGGCTCACCGACCGGTACGGGCCGCAGCGGGTGTGGATCGTCTGCCTGTTGCTGGACGCGGCGCTGTTCGCGGCGTACCCGTTCGTCGGCGGCTTCGCCGGGTTCCTCGCGGTGGTGATCGCGCTGGCCGTGACGGGCGCGGCGACCGGCGTGGCCCGCCAGGTCTACTCGATAAACGTGCTGCGCCCGGAGGAACGGGTCACCGCGATGGCCTACCAGCGCTCCTCGCTGAACGTCGGCTTCGGGATCGGCGCGCTGATCAGCGGCCTGGTGCTGGCCGTCGACACGATCTGGGCGTACCGCGGGATGGTCTGGTTCATCGCCGCGGTCTTCCTGGTGACCGCCGGTTTCGTCCGCCGGCTGCCCCGGCTGCCGGAGGTGACCCGCACGGCCGAGCCGATGAGCCGGCTGGCGGTGCTGCGGGACCGGCCGTTCATGACCGTCGCGCTGCTCTCCGGGCTGCTCACCGCGCACCAGACGCTCTACCTGACGGTGATGCCGCTGTGGATCCTCACCCACACCGACGCGCCGAAGACGATCATCGCCGCGCTGGTGCTGCTCAACACCGTGCTGATCGTGCTGTTCCAGGTACGCGCCAGCCGGGGCGCGGACGACGCGGCGGGCGCGGCCCGGGCGTCCCGTCGGGGCGCGGTTCTGATCGCCCTGTTCTGCCTGGTCCTGCCGATTTCCGGCGCGACCCGGGGAGCGCTCACCGTGGTCGCGCTGGTGGCCGCCGCGACGCTGCTCATCCTGGCGGAGCTGATCGAGTCGGCGGGCGCCTGGGGACTCACCGCCACGCTACCGCCCGCCGCCCAGCGCGGCGCGTACGTCGGCGCGTTCGGGCTCGGCTCCCAGTTGCAGTTCCTGATCGCTCCGGCCGGGCTGACCGCGCTCGGCGTGAGCACCGGCGGCTGGGGCTGGTACCCGGCCGCGGCGATCTTCATCCTGGTCGGACTGGCGATCGTGCCCGCGGTGACCCGGGCGGAACTGACGCCTCGGCTACCGGGCGTGGCGAAGCCCTCCGACTCCGTGACTCTGGTCCCATAGTCCGGACCAGCCTTCCCACCGCCCGTCCCACCACGTAGGGTGACCTTGTCATGTGGCGCGCGTACCTTCTCCTTGGCTGCCGCGACGAGGCCTGACCGGCCGGCACCTCGTCGCGGAGTAGAAACGCGCCGTCCAGCACATCCGATCTTCTTCTCGGCACCGCCGCGCACCGTCGCCCGGCAACTCGCCGACACCTTTCCGATCTGCTGACGCCACATGTTCCAGGGAGCACTCCGAGATGGCTCAACCTGTCACCGAGACCGATCCGTTCGCCCGCCAGCGCCCCAGCCGGATGCCGGTCCACCGCTACGTTCCGTACGACCGTGAGTTCGGCGTCGACCTGCCGGACCGCGCCTGGCCGACCCGCCGCGTCGAGGCCGCGCCCCGCTGGTGCGCAGTCGACCTCCGCGACGGCAACCAGGCCCTGATCGACCCGATGTCGCCCGAGCGCAAGCGCCGGATGTTCCAGCTGCTGGTGCAGATGGGCTACAAGGAGATCGAGGTCGGCTTCCCGTCGGCGAGCCAGACCGACTACGACTTCGTACGGCAGCTGATCGAGCAGGACCTGATTCCCGAGGACGTCACCATCCAGGTGCTGACCCAGTGCCGGGAGCACCTGATCGAGCGGACCTTCGAGTCGCTGCGCGGCGCCCGCCGGGCCATCGTGCACTTCTACAACTCCACCTCGACGCTGCAGCGCCGGGTGGTCTTCGGTCTGGACCGCGACGGCATCACCGACATCGCCACGCAGGGCGCGCGGCTGTGCCAGAAGTACGCGGAGATCCACACCCCGGACACCGACATCCACTACGAGTACTC
Source organism: Micromonospora sp. ANENR4 (assembly GCF_015354395.1). Lineage (NCBI taxonomy): Bacteria > Bacillati > Actinomycetota > Actinomycetes > Micromonosporales > Micromonosporaceae > Micromonospora > Micromonospora sp. ANENR4. The sequence goes on along the minus strand of NZ_JADKYQ010000023.1, from coordinate 48,563 downwards.
GCCGGAGTCGTACACGGGCACCGAGCTGGAGTACGCGCTGGAGGTCTGCTCGGCGGTCATCGACGTGATCGACCCGACGCCGGACCGGAAGCTGATCATCAACCTGCCGGCCACCGTCGAGATGGCGATGCCGAACGTCTACGCCGACTCGATCGAGTGGATGCACCGGCGCCTGCCCCGGCGGGACAGCCTGGTGCTGAGCCTGCACCCGCACAACGACCGGGGCACCGGCGTGGCGGCCGCCGAGCTGGGCCTGCTGGCCGGCGCCGACCGGATCGAGGGCTGCCTGTTCGGCAACGGCGAGCGCACCGGCAACGTCGACCTGGTGACGCTGGGCCTGAACATGTTCTCCCAGGGCATCGACCCGATGATCGACTTCTCGAACATCGACGAGATCAAGCGCGCCGTCGAGTACTGCAACCAGCTGCCGGTGCACGAGCGCCACCCGTACGCGGGCGACCTGGTCTACACCGCGTTCTCCGGCTCGCACCAGGACGCGATCAACAAGGGCTTCGCCGCGCTGAACGCCGACGCGACGGCGGCCGGGGTGCCGGTCGACGACTTCACCTGGGCCGTCCCCTACCTGCCGATCGACCCGAAGGACCTGGGCCGCACCTACGAGGCGGTCATCCGGGTCAACTCGCAGTCCGGCAAGGGCGGCGTCGCGTACATCATGAAGACCGAGCACCAGCTCGACCTGCCCCGCCGCCTCCAGATCGAGTTCTCCGGCGTGGTGCAGCAGGTCACCGACCACGACGGTGGCGAGGTCGAGCCGGGCGCCATGTGGGAGATCTTCGCCCGCAACTACCTGGTCGACCACCAGGTCGACCCGGCCGTGAAGCTGGCCGACTACACCATCGGCACCGTCGACGGCAAGGTCGAGATCGACGCCCGCGTCGGCTTCGGCGGCGAGACCCGCGCGCTCACCGCCGTCGGCAACGGCCCGATCGACGCGTACGTCAACGCGTTGCAGTCCCTGGGCGTGGCGGTACGGGTGCTCGACTACCACGAGCACGCGCTGTCCTCCGGTGGGGACGCGCAGGCCGCCGCGTACGTCGAGTGCGAGGTGGACGGCCGTACGGTGTGGGGCGTCGGGGTGGACGCCAACATCGTCACCGCCTCGATCAAGGCGGTCACGAGCGCGGTGAACCGCACCCGCGCCTGATTCCGGCGACGCGGGGGCCCGGCTTCAGGCCGGGCCCCCGCGCTGCTTCGGCGGGCGGTGAATCAGCACGGCGGCGAGCACCGCGCCGGCGAGCAGCAGCCCCGCGCACCACGCCAGCGCCCCCCGGTACGCGTCGGCGAGCGCGCCCTTCTGCTCGTACCCGGTGCCCGACAGCCCCACCAGCAGCGGCAACGCGGCCACCGCGAGCAGGCCACCGGCCCGGGAGGCGGCGTTGTTGAAGCCGCTCGCCACCCCGGCGAACCGGTCCGAGACGGCGCCGAGCACCGACGTGGTCAGCGGCGCCACCACGAGCGTGAGCCCGGCGCCGAACAGCGCCACGCCCGGCAGCACGTCCACCCAGTACGACGCACCCGGCCCCACCCGCCGCAACAGCAGCAGGCCCACGGCGGCGATCACCGGGCCGACGGTGAGCGGCAGCCGGGGGCCGATGCGGGCCGACAGCGCGCCGGCGCGCGGCGAACCGACCAGCAGCAGCACCGTCATCGGCACCGTGGCCAGGCCGGTGAGCAGCGCCGACCAGCCGACCACGTTCTGCAGGTAGACGGCGAGGAAGAAGGTGAACCCGCCGAGCGCCGCGTACACCACCACGGTGAAGACGTTCAGCACCGAGAACAGCCGGCTGGAGAACAGCCCGGTGGGCAGCATCGCGGTGTCACCGCGCCGCCGCTCGACCAGCACGAACACCACCACGGCGACCACCCCGAGCACCGCCGCGACCAGCACCGCCGGGGAGTCCAGGCCGCGCGCCGGCGCGTCGATCAGCGCGTACGTGACGCCGCCGAGCGCGAGCGCGCCGAGCAGCGCACCGGCCACGTCGAACCGACGCCCCTCCCCGGTACGCGACGCCTCCTCGTCCCGGCTCTCCGGTACCCAGCGCAGCGCGGCGAGCACCACGCCGACTGCGAGCGGCAGGTTGACGAAGAAGATCCACCGCCAGGAGAGCGCGTCGATGAGCCATCCGCCGAGCAGCGGGCCGAGCGCGGTGGACACCCCGGACAGTCCGGACCAGGTGCCGATGGCGCGGCCCCTGTCGTCCGGGTGGAAGCTGGCCTGGAGCACGGACAGCGAGCCGGGGGTGAGCAGCGCGCCGCCCGCCCCCTGGAGGAAGCGGGCGGCGACGAGCCAGCCGGTGTCCTGGGCCAGCCCGCAGAGCACCGACGCGACCGCGAACCAGACCACGCCGAGCAGGAAGACGCGCCGCCGGCCGAACCGGTCGCCGAGCGCGCCGCCGAGCAGCACGAACGCGGCGAGCATGAGCAGGTAGCCGTTCACGGTCCACTGCAGACCGGCGACTGTGGCGTCGAGTTCGGCGCCGAGGCGCGGCAACGCGACGTTCACCACGGTGCTGTCGAGGAACACCATGCCGGAGGCGAGGATCGCGGCGAGCAGTGTGCCGCGTCCGGCGGCGGAGCCGGTACGCAGCGCGGGAGCGGGTGCGGTCACGTCTCACCACTCTGCCCGCCGCCCATCCTCGACGCCACGAATCGCGGAAACCGCCGCCGGGTACTGTGCGGACTCGCCCGGAGCACGCAAGCTGGAGAGGTGTCGTCTGTGCGTACGAGATCAGGAGCCCGAGCCGGGCTGGCGGCCGCGCTGAGCGCGGTGCTCGCCCTCGGCGTGGCCGGCTGCGACGTGTCGGTCACCGAGCCGGAGGCGCCACCGAGCGCCGCCGGGAACGTCAACAAGCAGCTCGGTGAGCTCACAGTGGCCACGGCCGGGTCGATGAAGGGCTACAGCCGTTCCCGCTTCCCGCACTGGCGCGGCACCGGCAAGAACTGCGACGTACGCGACAGCGTGCTGCAACGCGACGGCGAGGGCATCAAGCTGTCCGGCTGCAACGTGGTGGGCGGCCGGTGGGAGAGCGTCTACGACGGTGTGGTGCTCAACGATCCGTCGGACGTGGACATCGACCACACCGTGCCGCTGGCCGCCGCGTGGCGGTCGGGTGCGGACGAGTGGGACGACTCGAAGCGCGGCGACTTCGCCAACGACCTGACCCGGCCGCAGCTCATCGCGGTTTCGGCGCGGTCCAACCGGGCAAAGGGTGACCAGGATCCGTCCCAGTGGAAGCCGCCGAACCGGTCGTCCTGGTGTCAGTACGCGGCGGACTGGGTGACGGTCAAGCACTACTGGCGGCTGACTGTGACAAGTGCCGAGAAGGCCGCTCTCACCGACATGCTGGAGGGCTGCACATGGGCGAGCAAACCGTGACCGGGCCGGACGCCACACCGGCCCCGGCGGCAGGCGGCGCACCGGCCCCGGAGTCCGCACCCGCCGGTCCGGCCTCGGCCGGGATGACGGCGGACGGCCGGCAGCCGGCGTCCGCCGACGTGGCCGGGGCGGGCATGACCGCCGACGCGGTGCCGGGTGCTCCGGCCGGGGGCGCGCCGGCCGGTCCGTCGGACCGCAGCACCGACATCACCGCCGGTCCGGGCGGGGTCATGACGGACGAGGTGGGCGTGGTGACCGGCGAGTTGACGCTGCGCACCGAGCACGCCGACGGCCGGGTGACGTTGCGGGTGCAGTACAAGGACGCCGACGAGTGGTACGCGGTCACCGGCGGTTCCGCGCCGCTGGCCGACCCGGCCGCGCTGGACGCCGTGCACACGATCGCGGTGGGCCTGCTCAACCGCCCCGAGGGCTGACCGACGGACAAGCGCGTCCCCAACCCGGGTCGGGTGGGGACGCGCTTCGTCGTGTCAGACGTACGAGCCGGGCTCGCTCGGCGCGGAGACCACGCCCGGCTCCTCGCCCTCGCCCTCCGGCCGGGTGATCTTCGCGGTCACCTCGTGCGGGCGCAGCTCGCCGGCGGCGATCTGCTCGGCCCAGTGGCAGGCCACCCGGCTGGCGCCGATCTGGCGCAGTTCCGGCCGCTCGTCGGCGCAGCGGGTCGGCTGCGCCCACGGGCAGCGGGTGTGGAACCGGCAGCCCGACGGCGGGTTCGCCGGCGAGGGCAGGTCACCGGCGAGCAGGATACGCTCACGCCGGTCCTCCACGTCCGGGTCCGGCACCGGCACCGCCGACATCAGCGCCCTGGTGTACGGGTGCATCGGCTCGGTGTAGAGCCGGTCGCTCGGCGCCTCCTCCACCAGCGCGCCCAGGTACATCACGCCGACGATGTCGGAGATGTGCCGCACCACGGCCAGGTCGTGCGCGATGACCAGGTAGGTCAGGCCGAGGCTGTCCTGGAGTTCGTCGAGCAGGTTGACCACCTGCGCCTGGATCGACACGTCCAGCGCGGAGACCGGCTCGTCGGCGACGATCAGCTCCGGGCCGAGCACCAGGGCGCGCGCGATACCGATGCGCTGGCGCTGGCCGCCGGAGAACTCGTGCGGGTAGCGGGACAGCGCCCACTTGGGCAGGCCCACCGCGTCGAGCGTCTCGCCGATGATCCGCCGCCGGTCGTCCCGGTTGGCGCCGATGCCGTGGGTCTGGAGGCCCTCGGTCAGGATCGACTCGACGTTCTGCCGGGGGTCCAGGCTGGACATCGGATCCTGGAAGATCATCTGCATCCGGCGGCGCATCGCGCGCAGCTTGCCGGCCGGGAGCGTGGTCAGCTCGACGCCGTCGAACTTCACCTCGCCGCTGGTCGGCGGGTTGAGCTGGAGCAGCGCCCGGCCCAGCGTGGACTTGCCGCAGCCCGACTCGCCCACCAGCCCGTACGTCTTGCCGCGCGGAATGCTCAGGTCGACCCCGTCGACCGCCTTGACGTGCCCGACGGTCCGGTCGAAGAGCACACCCCGGCGGATCGGGAAGTGCACCTTCAGGTCGCGGACCTCGACGAGGATGTCGTTGTCGCTCATGGGGTCTCCTCCTCGCGCGGAGCCGGTCCGAAGCCGGGCACGGCGGGCGGGTCGGCCGGTTCGGCCTGGGCCGGCACCGCACCCGGTTCGGTGGTCGTCGGCGCGGTCGCGCGGGCGTCCGCCTCCGGGGTCAGGCCGGGAACCGGCACCGGGTTGACGCAGCGGTAGCTGCGGGCGTCGTGGGTGATCACCAGCTCCGGCGGCTCGCCCACGCAGGCGTCGACGCGGCGGGCGCAGCGCGGGGCGAACGCGCAGCCGTCCGGCCAGGGCAGCACGTCGCGCACCGAGCCGGGGATGGGGTTGAGCCGTTCACCGCGGCCGGCGTCCAGGCGCGGCACCGAACCGAGCAACCCCTCGGTGTACGGATGCCGGGGCTGGCGGAACAGCGGACGGCGGGTGGCCGTCTCCACCACCCGGCCGGCGTAGAGCACGTTGATGGTGTCGCACATGCCGGCGACCACGCCCAGGTCGTGGGTGATCATCACCAGTGCGGTGCCGGAGTCCCGGACCAGGTCCTTCAGCAGCTCCAGGATCTGCGCCTGGATGGTGACGTCGAGCGCGGTGGTCGGCTCGTCGGCGATCAGCAGTCGGGGCTGGCAGGCGACAGCCATGGCGATCAGCGCCCGCTGCCGCATGCCACCGGAGAGCTGGTGCGGGTATTCCTTGAGCCGGCGCCGCGGGTCCGGGATGCCCACCCGGTCGAGCAGGGCGGCCGCCTCCTTGGTGGCCGCCTCGCCCTTCATGCCCCGGTGCCGGGCCAGCACCTCGGTCACCTGGAGCCCGATCGGGATGACCGGGTTCAGCGAGGACAGTGGGTCCTGGAAGATCATCGCCACGTCCCGGCCGCGGATGTCGCGGCGCGACCGGTCGTCGAGCTGGAGCAGGTCGGTGCCGTCGAAGACGGCCTTGCCGCCCACGCGCAGGCCCGGCTGCTTGGGCAGCAGGCCCATGATCGCCAGCGACGTGACGCTCTTGCCGCAGCCGGACTCGCCGACCAGGCCGACCACCTCGCCGGCGTCGACCGAGAAGGACACCCCGTCCACCGCGTGCACGGTGCGCTGCCCACGACGGGCGAACGTGACGGAGAGGTCGTCCACTTCGAGCAGTGCCATTTCCGACCTACTTCCGCAGCTTCGGATCGAGGGCCTCGCGCATCGCCTCACCGAGCAGGGTGAACCCCAGCGCGGTGATGATGATGCCGAGCGCCGGATAGATCGCCAGGCCCGGCCGGATGCCCAGGTACGGCTGCGCGTCGGCGAGCATGACGCCCCACTCCGGGATGGCCGAGTCGGGGTTGCCGAGACCGAGGAAGGACAGCGCGGCCGCCTCGATGATCGCGGTGGCCAGCGTCAGCGTGGCCTGCACGATGACCGGGGCGATCGAGTTCGGCACCACGTGGGTGAGGGCGATCTTGGACCGCTTCACGCCCAGCGACGTCGCGGCCAGCACGTAGTCGCTGTTGGCCTGCGCGATCATCGAGCCGCGCAGCAGCCGGGCGAAGATCGGCACGGACACCACACCGACGGCGATCATCACGGTGGTGAGGCTGGCGCCGAGCAGCGCCGCGATGCTCACCGCGAGCAGCAGGCTCGGCATGGCCAGCAGCATGTCGATGAAGCGCATCAGGGTGGTGTCGATCCAGCGGCCCCAGCGCCCGCCGAGGCCGGCCGCGGCACCGGCGACGCCGCCGATCAGCGCGCCGACCGCGAGGCCGATCAGGGTGGAGACGACGCCGACGAGCAGCGTCTGCCGGGCCCCGACGATGAGCCGGCTGAACTCGTCCCGGCCCTGGTGGTCGAAGCCGAGCCAGTGGTCGGCGGAGGCACCCGGGATGATGCCCTGGCCGGACTTGACCAGACCCTCGCGGATGCCGATGGAGTCGGTCGGGCTGTACGGGACGAGGAACGGCCCGATGACCGCGACCAGGACGAAGACCGCCAGGATGACCACGCCGATGACGGCCGCCGGGTTGCGCCGCAGGCGGCGGAACGCCTCCTTCCAGAGGCTCACCCCCTGCTCGTCGTCGCGGGCGGACAGCTCGGCGAGCCGGTCGATCTTCTCGCGCTTCTTTCCTCCGGTGATGGTCATCGCACCCTCACCCTCGGGTCGATCACGCTGTAGGAGAGGTCGACCAGGAGATTCACCAGCACGTACACCACCGCAATGATCATGATGAAGCCCATCAGCACCGGGTAGTCGCGCTGGCTGATCGACTCGGCGACGAACGCGCCGATGCCACTGAACGCGAACACGGTCTCGGTGAGCACCGCGCCGGAGAGCAGGAGACCGGTCTGGAGACCGATCGAGGTGGCCACCGGCAGCATGGCGTTACGCAGCACGTGCCGGCGGCGGACGGTCCGTTCGGTCAGGCCCTTGGCCTCGGCGGTGCGGACGAAGTCCTCGTTCAACACCTCCAGCACGCTGGCCCGGGTGATCCGGACGATGATCGCGAGCGGGATGCTGGCGAGCGCGATACCGGGCAGCACGAGGTGCCAGAGCGCGTCGGCGGCGGCGTCCCACTCGCGGGTCATGAGCCCGTCGAGGACGAAGAAGTTGGTGACCCGGGTCGCCCCGATGGTCGGGTCCTGCCGGCCGCTGGAGGGGAACCAGCCCAGGTTCTCCGCGAAGATCGCCTTGAGCACGTACGCCAGGAAGAAGACCGGGATGCAGATGCCGATGAGCGATCCGCCGACCGAGGCGTGGTCGAGGAACCGGCCCCGGCGGCGGGCGGCCAGGTAGCCGAGCGGGATGCCGATGCCGACCGCGAGGATCATGGCCATGATCGTCAGTTCGACGGTGCCGGGGAACCGTTCCACGAACTCCGTGGTGACGGCCCGCTTCGTACCGGTCGAGGTGCCCAGGTCGAGCCGGATCATCCGCCGCAGGAAGCGCGCGTACTGGACCAGGATCGGCTCGTCGAGGCCGAGGTTGCGCCGGATGGCGGCGCGTGTCTCGGGCGTGCCCCGTTCACCGAGGATCGCGGTCTCGGGCCCGCCGGGAAGTCGGTGGAGCCAGATGAACAGCAGGACGGAGAGCCCGAACAGCGTGGGTATCAGCTGTAGCAGGCGTCTGATGATGAACCGGAACACGGGCGCCTCGGAGGGTGTGCGGAGGGGTGCGGGCGGGCGCTGTGGTCACAGCGCCCGCCCGCGTACGGTGCCTTCAGATCACTTGAACTCTGCGGTCGCGTACCGCTCGTCGGTGAGCGGGCTCGCCTTGATCCCGGTCACGTCCTTGCCGAACACGATCGCCGGCGGGGAGTGCGAGATCGGCACACCCGGCAGGAAGTCCATGATCGACTTGTTCAGTGCCTTGTACTTCTCCGTACGGGCCGCCGCGTCGGCGGTGGTGTCGGCGTCCTTGAACTGCGCGAAGAGCGCGGGGTTGTTGAAGCCCCACTCGTCCTTCGGGCGGTCGAAGAAGGTGCCGATGAAGTTGTACGCGTCGCCGTAGTCACCGGTCCAGCCGAGGAAGTGCAGGTCGTGCTTGTTGCCGGAGGTGGTGGCGTTGAGGTAGTCCGGGCTCCACTTCAGCGGGATGGCCTGGACGTTGATGCCGACCGCCTTGAGGTCCGCCGAGAGCAGCTCGAAGATGTCCTTCGGGTTCGGCATGTACGGCCGGGTGACCTCGGTCGGGTAGTGGAACTTCAGCGTCAGGTTCGACGCGCCGGCCTCGGCCAGCAGGGCCTTCGCCTTGGCGGGGTCGTAGTCGTACTTGGTGACGTCGCCGTTCCAGCCCTCGACGGTGTCCGGGAAGAAGTTCATCGCGACCTTGGCGCCCGGGGGCAGCTTCGAGTCGACAAGGGCCTGCCGGTTCAGCGCGTGCGCGATGGCCTGCCGGACCTTCAGGTCGGCCAGCTTCGGGTTCCCCTTCTGGTTGATCGCCAGGTAGAGGATGTTGAAGGCGGGCCGGGTGAGGACGTTGAAGCCCTCCTTCTTCAGCGGCTCCACGTCCGCCGGGCCGACCAGGTCGTAGCCCTGGATGTCACCCGAGCGGAGCGCCTGCTTGCGGGCGTTCTCGTCCGAGATCGTCTTGAAGATGATGGTCTTCAGCTTGGCCTTGTCGCCGTGGTAGTCGTCGTTGCGCTCGATGGTGAGCGTCTTGTTCGCGACGTCCCACGCCTTGAACTTGAACGGCCCGGTGCCGGTCGGGTGCTCCATCGCGTACGCCGGGTACTTGATGTCCTCGGCGGTGCCGGTCACGTTGCTGGCGTCGTACTGCTCCATCGCCTTGGGGCTCTGGATCGAGAACGACGGCAGCATGAGCGCGGCCGGGATCTTGCTGGAGACCCGGGTGAACGCCAGATCCACAGTGGTGGCGTCCTTGGCGGTGCAGGACTTGAAGAGGCTCGGCGGCAGGTCCGGGTTCTCGTTCTTGGCGAACCCGCCCATGACGTCCTGCCAGTACGCGGTCACGTCCGGGCTCTGCATGAGGCCCTTGGCGTTGTACCAGCGGTCGAAGTTGGCGCAGACGGCCTCGGCGTTGAAGTCGGTGCCGTCGTGGAACTTGACGCCCGAGCGGAGCTTGAAGGTCCAGGTCGTGCCCGCCGCATCCGGCGTCCAGGACTCGGCGAGGCCCGGCGTCACCTTGGTGCCGCCCTCCTCCGGACGGACCAGGGTCTCGAAGACCTGGCGCGCCACGCGCAGCGACTCACCGTCGCTGGCGAAGCTGGGGTCGAGCACCTTCGGGTCTCCGGCGACGCCGAAGACGAGGGTGTCCTTCTTGCTATCTCCGGAGCCACTCTCACGGTCGCTCTCGGCGCAGCCTGCAACCGCGAGGGCCGCGACCGCGACGGCCGCGATTGCGACCTTCGGCCTGGATGCACGCATGGTGCTTCACCTCGTCCTTGGGGGTACGGACAACGTGGTGACAGGGTCACCGATGTGCGCAGACCTTAGCCCTCGGGTGGACGGCGCGGAAACGGGCGGGGGGCGGGTTGGTATCGAATCGTGTCTGTTCCGCAACGAGGCATACGAATCGAAGGAGAATCACTTACGCTGCCGAGGTTTCGTCGGCCAGAAGGCCGAATTTATTACGTCGATCCGGTCCCGGACGCACGTTCCTGTCAGATCGACGGACATGCCCGTCCGGCCCGGAGACACGTCCGGCGGGCACCCCGCAGGGCACCCGCCGGAGGCGGCACGACTGGATTCAGACGGCCCGTCGGCCCTCGAAGGCCCGGCCCAGCGTGATCTCGTCGGCGTACTCCAGGTCGCCGCCGACCGGCAGTCCACTCGCGAGCCGGGTCACCGCGATCCCCATCGGCTTGACCATCAGCGCCAGGTAGGTGGCGGTCGCCTCGCCCTCGGTGTTCGGGTCGGTGGCGAGGATCAGCTCGCGGACCTCGCCGCCACCGAGTCGGGTCATCAGCTCACGGATCCGCAGGTTGTCCGGGCCGATGCCCTCCAGCGGATTGATCGCGCCGCCGAGCACGTGGTAGCGCCCGCGGAACTCGCCGGTCCGCTCGATCGCCACCACGTCCTTCGGCTCCTCGACCACACAGAGCACCTCGTCGGTGCGCCGTGGGTCGCGGCAGATCCGGCACTGCTCCGACTCGGCCACGTTGTAGCAGGTCGTGCAGAACCGGACCAGGTCCTTGACCTTGCGCAGCGCGCCGGCCAGCCGGTTCACGTCGGCCGGATCCGCCGACAGCACGTGGAACGCGATCCGCTGGGCGCTCTTCGGGCCCACGCCCGGCAGCCGGCCCAGCTCGTCGATCAGATCCTGGATGGCACCCTCGTACATCTGCCGGCTCAGAACCCGGGCAGGCTGAGGCCGCCCATGCCGCCCGCGACCGGGCCCATCTTCTTCTCGGTCAGCTCGCGGGCCGCCTCGGCGGCGTTGTGCACTGCGGCGACCACCAGGTCCTCGAGCGTCTCGACGTCCTCCGGGTCGACCGCCTTCGGGTCGATCTTGATCGCCTTCAGCTCACCGGTACCGGCGACCGTAGCGGTGACCAGGCCCCCGCCGGCGGTGCCGGTCAGCTCCGCCTCGGCCAGCTCGGCCTGGGCCTTCGCGATCTGCTGCTGCATCTTCTGCGCCTGCTTCAGCATCTGCTGCATGTTCGGCTGTCCACCTGGGCGCACGGACCGCTCCTTCTTCCACTCGTCTGCTCGGGCCGCCGCTCAGCCTATCCGCTGCCGGCGGCGCGCCCCGACCGACGGCCCGCGGCGTCGTCGGCGGTGATCGCCGCCGACGACGAACCGGCCGGGCGCCCTCACCAGGGCTGCGACCCGCCGCCGGGCTGCCGGCCCGCGGCGACGACGAAGACGTCGAGCATGCCGTTGGTGTCGCCGAACACCAGGTTGGTCGCGAAGGAGGTGAAGGAGACGGACCGCCCCGAGTAGTCGATCGAGGGGTCGTTGCTTCCGTCGTCGGCCTGCGCCCCCTCGGCGGAGACGCTCAGCCGGGTGGTGGTGCCCACCCACCAGCCGGCGAGGAAGACGTCCTCGGCGGCATTGGTGTCCCCCGCCACCAGATTGGATGCCTGCGAGACGAAGGCGACCCGCCGCCCGTCTCCGCTGAGTGCGGGCTGGTTGCTCGGGCCATTACCCTGCGCGTCGCCGGGTTTGACGCTCACCCGGCGCGTCACCCCGGCGGCCAGATCCCGGACGAAGACGTCCTCGGCACCGTTGGTGTCGCCGGACACGAGGTTGGACGCCGACGAACTGAAGGCCACGAAACGACCGTCGGCACTGATCGCCGGCCCGCTGCTAGCGCCGTCGGCCTGACCTCCGGTGGAGGAGACGCTGACCCGGGAGGTGGTGCCGAGCAGCCGGTCCCGGACGAAGATGTCGGCGAGGCCGTTGGTGTCCTCCGGCACCAGGTTCGACGCCACCGAATAGAAGATCACATAGCGACCCCCACCGCTGATCGTCGACGAGGTGAAGCCGCTGAGTCCGTTGCCCTGGGCCCCCGCGCCGGAGACGCTGACGCGGGTGGTGGTGCCGAGCAGCCGGTCCCGGACGAAGACGTCCGGGACGCCGTTGGTGTCCCCCGGCACCAGGTTGCTCGCGAACGAACTGAAGGCGACGAAGCGGCCGTCGTAGCTGATGCTCGGCACCGTGCTCTCCGCGTCGCCCTGGGCGCCGCTGGCGGCCACGCTCACCCGAGTGGTCGTGGCCGCGAGCCGGTCCCGGACGAAGACGTCCGGAACGCCGTTGGTGTCCCCCGGCACCAGGTTGGAGGCGGCGGAGACGAAGGCGACGTACCGGCCGCTGCCGCTGGTCGCCGGTCCGGTGCTGTAGGCGTTGCCCTGAGCGCCGCTGCTGGAGACGCTCACCCGGCTGGTCGTCGCGGTGAACCGGTCCCGGATGAAGACGTCGTCCACCGCATTCGTGTCCCCCGGGACCAGGTTCGAAGCGCGCGAGGCGAACGAGACGAAGCGTCCGCCGCGCGAGATGCTGCTGCTGGAGTTGCGTTCGTTCGCCTGCTCCTGCGCGCTGGAGACACTGACCCGCAGGGTCGTCGGCTCCGGCTGCGGCACGGCGGCGACACCCGGCGCTGCCGACGCCAGCACCGTCAGGGCTGCCACACCGACGGCCACCTTCGGAACATTTCTCACTTTGAGCACCAACCTCCCGAAATGCACCAGGAGACATTGATGGTGAGTCACCCGAACGCCACCGTCAAGGCTTTGAACAGGGAAAACGTCGAAAGCCGCGAACGCTAGCGGGCGTCCAACTCGTCGATCTTCTCGGCACCGAACGCGTCACGGAGCAGCCGTACCGCCTGCTCCTCACTGGACTCGCGAGCGGTCCGCTCGTCGATGACCTCGTCCAGCGGCTCGTCTCCCGGATCGAACCCCTCGAAGGCGGCCGATGTCGGCGCGGCACCGCCGGGGCGTTGCCCGCCGCCGCGCACCGGCCCGTCGAAGTCCGGATCGTACGGCGGTTCGCCCGCCCAGTCGGCGTCGGCCGCCTTGCGGGCCGCCGGTCGCGGACCACGTCCGGCCGCCGCCGCCCGCGCTGCCGCGATCGCGCTGCTCACCGGCGGACCGCCGGGCCCGGCCGAACCCAGCGCCTCCCCGGTCGCCGCACCGTCGCGGGCCGGACCACCCGGCCCCGGTACGCCCGCGGCCGATCCGTTGCGCGCCGCGCCGTCCGATGCCGGTGCGCCCTCCGGCCCGGTGCCACCCGACCTGGTGCCGTTCGGTCCGGTGCCACCCGGCCGCGCCGGTTCCGGCCAACCGTCCACGTTCCCGGCCGAGCCGCCCGGCCGAGCCGGCTCGGGCCAGTCCTCGGCGTCGTCGGCGGCGGAGACGTCGCCGTTCCCCGCCGCGTTCGCACCGGGCCGGGCCGGGCCGGGCTGCCCGCCCGGGAGGGCCCGGGCGCCGCGATCGGACGGGCCCCCCGGGCCCTGCGAAACGGGGGCCGCCGGCGGCGGGGCCGCCGGACGTGACTGCCGGGACGCGCCACCCCGCTCCCCGGCCACCTCGCAGCGGATCTGCCACCGACCGCCCAGCTCCTCGTAGAGCGCGTCGGTCAGCACGGCGGCGTGGTCGGCCATCATCTTCGCCAGCACCGTCGACTTCACGGTCAGCACCAGGGTGTCGCCGTCCAGGTCGCGTACCACCGCGTCCCGCATCAGCGCGGCGATCCGCTTGTTGCTCCGGTTGACCTTGCCGACCACCTCGGGCCAGACCCGGCGCACCGCCACGGCGTCGAGCGCGCCGGGATTCGCCGCGCCGGGGCGGGGCGGCTCGGGCGTGGCCGGGTCGCGCATCACCGCGGACGGCGGTACCGGGCGTCGGGCAGCGGCCGGACCGGAAGTCGCCGACCCGGCGGCCCGCTCGGAGGCGGCCGACGCGGGGAACCCGGCGTCCGTGTCGGAGTGGACGCCGGCAGCCGCAGTCGCTTCGGTCGCCACCGGGACGAGACGCGGGCCTGATTCGGCGGCGGACGGGCCGGACTCCTCGGCAGCCGGGGCGGCACGGGAGCCGGTAGGCCCGGCGGCAGCGCCGGGGCGGGAACCGGGGGCGACGTTCCGGGCACCCGCCGCAGCGGCTGCGGCGGCACGTGCGGCGGCGGCACCGGTCGGGGCACCGGCAGCCGCCGGCGTGCCGGCGGAATCCGGGTGGACCGCGGCGGCAGCCGCGCCCGGGGCGGGAGTCGCCGGGCGTACCCCAGGGGCCTGAGTGGGGTGCGCGGAGTCGGCGGCGGCCGGCGGCAGCTCGGCGCCCCCGAGCGCCAGCCGGCGCTCCATCCGCTCCAGGCGCTGGAGCAGGCCGGCCGAGGAGTCGTCCGCGCCGGGCAGGAGCATGCGCGCGCAGATCAGCTCCAGCAGCAGCCGGGGCGCTGTGGTGCCGCGCATCTCGACCAGGCCGTTGTGCACGATGTCGGCGCAGCGCGACAGCGTGGCCGGGCCGAGGCGCTGCGCCTGGGCGGCCATCCGCTCGATCTGGTCGGCCGGGCCGTCGATGAGGCCCCTGGCGGCGGCATCGGGCACCTGCTGCAGGACGATCAGGTCGCGGAGGCGTTCCAGCAGGTCGGAGGCGAAGCGGCGCGAGTCGTGCCCGGCCTCGGCGACCCGGTCGACTGTGGCGTACGCGGCGGCGCCGTCACCGGCGGCGAGCGCGTCGCACATCTCGTCGATCAGCGCGGCGTCGGTGACCCCGAGCAGCGCGGCGGCCCGGGCGTAGTCGACGCCCTCCGGGCCGGCGCCCGCGATGAGCTGGTCGAGCACGGAGAGGCTGTCGCGCATGCTGCCGCCGCCGGCGCGCACCACCAGCGGGAAGACCGCCGGCTCGACCTTGACGCCCTCCGCCTCGCAGAGCTGCTCGAGGTAGGGGCGGACCACCTTCGGCGGGAACAGCCGGAACGGGTAGTGGTGGGTCCGCGACTTGATCGTGCCGAGGACCTTCTCCGGTTCGGTGGTGGCGAAGATGAACTTGACGTACTCCGGGGGCTCCTCGACCAGCTTGAGCAGGGCGTTGAAGCCGGCCGACGAGACCATGTGCGCCTCGTCGATGATGTAGATCTTGAAGCGGCTGCGGGCCGGGGCGAAGAACGCCTTCTCGCGCAGCTCACGGGCGTCGTCGACACCACCGTGGCTGGCCGCGTCGATCTCGATGACGTCGATCGAGCCGCCGCCGTCGGGCGCCAGCCCGCGGCACGAGTCACACTGCCCGCACGGCTCGGGGGTGGGGCCCTGCTCACAGTTGAGGGAGCGGGCCAGGATCCGGGCGCTGGAGGTCTTGCCGCAGCCCCGCGGACCGGAGAAGAGGTAGGCGTGGTTGAGCCGCCCGCTGCGCAGCGCCTGCGACAGCGGCTCGGTGACCTGCTCCTGGCCGATCATCTCGGCGAACGTCCGCGGCCGGTACTTGCGGTAAAGGGCCAGTGCCACCCGTCCCGCCTCCTCTCGAGGAGAGCCATTCTGCGCCGGTCGGCCCCGGGTGACCACCCACCACCCCGTGACCCGACCCGCAGCGACGTTACCCGGCCCGGGAGACAGAAAGGCCTCCCGTGCACCCGGCAGAGCTCGCTTATCCTTGCTGCCTTCCGGCCCTGGGGAGGTTCACGAGATACCGCCGCACGGGAGGTGACGCCAAGCCTACCCGAAGGGTTGTGGATCTTCCGGGAGGGTGGGGTGGCCCGCCGTCGGGAGACCTGTATCCTGGCTCGCGGAGGATTCGCCTAGAGGCCTAGGGCGCACGCTTGGAAAGCGTGTTGGGTTCACACCCTCACGAGTTCGAATCTCGTATCCTCCGCTCGCAGACGACAGGGTCGGCTCCCGCACGGGACCGGCCCTGAGTCGTACCGTGCGGCGAGACTCACCGGCCGCCCAACTGGTCCCGTCGCCGCGTCAGGTACGCCGTCTCCGCGCTGTTCCCCGCCAGCTTGATCGCCCGGTCGTACGCCTCCCGCGCCTCTCCGCCTCGCCCCATCCGGCGCAACAGCTCGGCGCGCGTCGCGTGGTACGCGTGATAACCCTCCAGCGGCAACCCGTCCACCTCCGCCAGCGCGACCTGCGGCCCGTCCAGTTCGGCGATCGCCACGGCCCGGTTGAGCCGCACGATCGGCGACGGGTCGACGCGTACCAGATGGTCGTAGAGCGCGGCGATCTGCGCCCAGTCGGTGTCCCGCGCGTCGCGGGCGTCGGTGTGTACGGCGTTTATCGCGGCGAGGATCTGGTAGCGGCCCGGCGGGCGGCCGGCGGCGATGCACGCGCGGACCAGAGCGTGGCCCTCGGCGATGAGTTCGTGGTCCCAGGCGCTGCGGTCCTGCTCGGCGAGGACGACGAGTTCGCCCGTCGCGGAGACCCGGGCGGGGCGGCGGGCCTCGCTGAGCAGCATCAGCGCCAGGAGTCCGGTGGCCTCGTGGTCGTCGGGCAGCAGCGTACGGACCAGGCGGGTGAGCCGGATCGCCTCGGCGGTCAGGTCGGCGCGCACCGCCTCCTTGCCCGGGTCGGAGGCGAGGTAGCCCTCGTTGAAGATCAGGTACAGGACGGCGAGCACACCGCTGACCCGGGCCGGCAGGTCCTCGCGGGACGGCACTCGATACGGGATCCCGGCCGCCTTGATCTTCGTCTTGGCCCGGGTGATCCGCCTGCTCATGGCGGCTTCCTGGACCAGGTACGCCCGGGCGATCTCCGGCACGGTGAGCCCGCCGACCAGGCGCAGCGTCAGCGCCACCCGCGCCTCGATGGCCAGCGCCGGGTGGCAGCAGGTGAAGATCAGGCGGAGCCGGTCGTCGTCGATGACACCGAGCGGTTCCGGGACGTCGGCCAGCATCAGCGCCTCCCGGTGCTTGTCGTCCCGCCGGCTCTCGCGCCGGATCCGGTCGACGGCCCGCCGGTACGCGGTGGTGGTGAGCCACGCGCCGGGGTTCGGCGGTACGCCGTCGGCCGACCACCGTTCGACTGCGGCGGCGAACGCCTCGGCGGTCATCTCCTCGGCCACGTCGAGATCGCCGATGCGCCGGGCGAGCGTGGCGACGACCCGGGCCCACTCCTCGCGGTGGACCCGGGTGAGCGCTTCGCCGACGTCTGTCACGCGCTCAGGAACGGCCGCAGCTCTACCCGCCTGTTGCACCGCTCCGAGGCCAGCGCGGCGAGCGGCAGCGCCACATCGAAGTCCGGTGCCTCGATGATCCAGAACCCGCCGACGTACTCCTTCGTCTCCACGTAGGGCCCGTCGGTGAGCAGCGGACTCCCGCCCCGCGCGTCCACGACGGTGGCCGTCTCCGGCGCCGCGAGCCCACCGGCGAAGACCCAGTGGCCGTCGGCTCGCAACTGCTCGTTGAACTCACCGATCGCGGCCATCTCCGCGTCGGTGGCCGAGCCGGTCTTGTCGTCGAGTACGGAGATCAGGTACTGCGCCATCGGTTCCTCTTTCGCTCTCGTCGGCTGTCGGCCGGGCCGCCGTCACCCCGGCTACGAACGCCGCCACCCCGATCCGACAACCGTGCAGTGCGAGTATCGGGCGCGATGATGCGCGAGCGCTGCTCCGCCCGTACGTTGGGCATCGGTCGCGTCACTCGTCGAGCGCGCCGAGAGGCCCATAATCCGTCGTACACATGTTCCATCCACAGCCTGTGGACGCCGAGAGGACCGGATGAGTTACCAGCTCAGCGCCGTGGTCGCCGACGTCGAGCTGCTTCGCGAGCAGACCGCCGACCTGGACCACGCGGTGCTCGCCGCGCTCCGCCAGGACTTCGCGCTGCTGCCTGTCACCCCGCAGCTCGTGCAGGAACTGACCGGCGGCCTGCCGGACTACGCCACCGACGAGCCGCACGCCGAGCGCCCGTTCCGGCTGGTGCTCTCGCCGCCGCTCGCGGAGGTGCTGGCCCGCTGGTCGAGGAGCGGCCCGGTGGCGTACCTGGAGGCGGAGTTCGCGGGCGGCCTGGGCCACCAGTCGGCGGTGGTGTGGCTCGGCGGCGAGGTGAGCTGGGGCCCGCGGTACGACGCCGCGCTGGACCGGCCGCGTACCGAGTGGCCGATCAACACGGCGCTCGCCCGCCTGGGCGCGGAGCCGGGCGCGTGGATCGACCCGTTCGCCGAGCTGGGCCTGCACCTGGAGCGCGACACGGACGGCTGGCTGATGCACGGCCGGCGCGGCCTGTCCGCCGACTACTGGGACGAGCTGGCCGAGGAGTGGGAACTACGCCAATCCGACAAACAACAGCAACCTCATCGCCCCGGTCCCGTTGGTGACTGGGGGATTGCATGAAACTACGACAATTCGGCTTTATTGCCGCACTGCTCGCTGCCGCGTCCGCAGCCGGCAGCGGCGTTCATCCACAGTGGCCCACCCGCCCGGTCGGCGCCGCTCAGGTGGTCAGCCTGGAGGGCCTGCGCAACGCGGAGTTCGGCGACACCGAGGCGGACCTGACCCGGCGCGGTGTGCTGCGCGCCGACGAGGAGGCATGCGGACCCGCGCTGGTCGGGCACGGTTCGGTCAGCCCGATCTTCGTCGACGACCGGCTCGTCCTGCTCTGGCTCGACGACCCGATGAGCACGCCCGAAGGCATCAGCGCCGGCGCGCCAGTCGGCGAGGTCCGCGCCGCGTACCCCGGCGCCGTCGACCTGCCGGCACCGCCCGGCAGTCACCGCTTCGCCGGGCTGCTCGCCCGCGACGGCGACCGCGCGTACCTGTTCCTGCACGACGGGGTCACCGTCCGCGAGATCATCGCCGGGTACGCGGACTGGGCCCGCCGCCTCTTCGACGAGGGCTACGGCCCCTGCTGACCGTCTACCGGTCCTAGAGAACGAGCGACAAATCAGGCTGGCGGCCTAAGCACTGCAAGCCGGGCCACTGGACTACGAGTCAGAAAGCGGTGCCGAACTTGACGCGCTCCATGATGTCGATGACGTAATGGACGATGTCGTCGACGGCGTTGGTGTAGGCGAAGATTCCAGGATGAACGCCGATCTGCGGATCGAAGTTCGATGCGGCGATGATCACAGGGCTTCGGTCTCCCTGACGCTCAAGGGCGTCGAGCAGAGTGATGCCCGCGCTCTGCGCCGGATGTTCGGTATCCCTCCGCATATCGCTGAGGATCAAGTCGTAGCGGCGGCTCCGAAGGTTGGCGATCGCCTCGTCCGTGGAGCGCGACGTGTCTACGGTCATGCCCAGTCGCCGAAAAAGCTGTATCAGAGGCAGGTTCCATTCGGGGTTGTCATCAACCCAGAGAATTCGGCCACCTCGCAGGATTTCGGCCGCGTGTTGCAGCCGTGAGACGGCTGCGCGCTGCTCACTGACGGAAGGTGGCGCGCTTGCCTCGGACCGGGCCGCCGCTTCGACCAGTAACTGCTCGGCGAAGCCGAGCTCGATCATTGGCGTCTTCACGCTGTGAAGGCGGCTAATCTGCGGGATGATCGCGCTCCGAAGAGAAAGGTAGACCAGCGCGGCGAAGGCAACCCAGAGAATCGCGGGCACAGCTTTGATCAACTCAACAGTGATGGTCTGGGACATCTGCCCTCCGTCCATCTCTGAGACAGCCCATCGAAGGGTACCGTTCACTGCGGAGTTCCGTCGATGTCTGCAACCCCCCTTTCAGGAAGAGGCGTAGCAGATTGCCGACTCATTCCGACCGCCCACAGGTCGCCCCCAGATCGCGCTTTCGTGCCCGCTGGATCCGGCGTCTACCCGGAGCTGCCACCATTGCCTCCCCGACGCCGAACGGGCAGGCTTTCGGCCATGACTCCGGAGGAGCGACTCCAGCAGATGATTGAGGATCTTCGGCGAATGCGGCTGCAGTGCGAGCCCAAGTCGAACCAGAACCCTCGCTACCTGCGGTACTCCGCGGCCGTCTCGGCGTTGCGATGGATCATCGACGACCTGGCCAAGGAGGCAACCACCCGGCGGCGAAGTGACTGACGAGCGTCACCGAACCGGTGCCTCGCCGCCTACCAAGCGGCATCAGTCGGACGGCGACTCGAGAAAGCCGGAAACGACGAAGCGCCCGGATCAGTCCTCCTGGACTGCCGGGCGCTGCGCCTCTTCAAAGGCGGTGGCGGCGGGATTTGAACCCGCGGAGGGCGTAAACCCTCACACGCTTTCGAGGCGTGCTCCTTAGGCCACTCGGACACGCCACCGCCGACGAGGGTACAGGACCGCCGGCTTGGACGCCGAACCGGTATCCCTCGGCCCGGCCTGGCAGGATCTTTGCCATGAGTACGCACATCGGCGCTGAGCCGGGAGAGATCGCCGAGCGGGTCCTGATGCCGGGCGACCCGCTGCGGGCCAAGTGGATCGCGGAGACCTACCTGGAGGGGGCCCGCTGCTACACGACGGTGCGCGGCATGCTGGGCTTCACCGGGAAGTGGAACGGTGTCGACGTGTCCGTCCAGGGCTCCGGCATGGGCATGCCGTCCGCCTCGATCTACGCCCACGAGCTGGTCAACGAGTACGGCGTGAAGTCGCTGATCCGAGTGGGCTCCTGCGGCGCCCTGACCGAGGATCTGCAGCTGCGGGACGTGGTGGCGGCGATCGGGTCGTCCACCGACTCGAACATGAACCGGATGCGCTTCGACGGGCTGATCGACTACGCCCCGGTGGCCGACTTCGGGCTGCTGCGTACCTCGGTCGAGGTGGCCGAGCGGCGCGGCATCAGCATGCGGGTGGGGCCGATCCTGGCGGCGGACGCCTTCTACACGGACCGGCCTGACCTGTACGACACGCTCGCCGACTACGGCGTGCTGGCGGTCGAGATGGAGTCGGCGGCGCTCTACACGATCGCGGCGCGTTTCAAGGCCCGCGCGCTGACCATCCTGACCGTCAGCGACCACATCAAGACCGGCGAGAAGACCACGTCGCAGGAGCGCGAGCAGACGTTCGGCCAGATGGTCGAGATCGCGCTGGACACCATCATCGCCTGACCCCGACCGACCTGGACCGCCCCGTCACCGCTCGGTGGCGGGGCGGTCCGCGTTACCGGCGTCACAAAAATAAATACGACCGGTCGTGCTTGTTTCCCCTAGGCTGAGCGCATGACCTCCGACGGCCGCGTCGCCCGTGGCGACCGCACCCGCACCGCGGTGCTGGACACCGCAGTGGCGCTGGCGACCGAGGTCGGCCTGCACGGTCTGTCCCTGGCCCAGCTCGCCGATCGGCTGGAGGTGAGCAAGTCCGGCCTTTTCGCGCACTGGCGCTCCAAGGAGGCACTGCAACTCGCCACCGTCGACCGCGCGGTGGCGCAGTGGCAGGAGATGATCGTCGCTCCCGCCCTGCACGCACCCCGGGGCGTACGCCGACTGCGCGCGCTGCACGAGGCCCGGATCGACTTCTACGCCGCCCGGGTGCTGCCCGGCGGCTGCTTCTTCGCCAACACCGAGTTCGAGTACAACGCCCGTCCCGGCCCGGTCCGGGACCGGCTCGCCGACGCGTTGTCCCGCTGGACCGCACTGCTGGAGCGCCTCGTCCAGGAGGCGGTCGACCTCGGCGAACTCCCCGCCGATCTGGACGTGCCGCTGCTCGCGTACGAGATCGACGCGCTGGGGATCAGCGCGGTGATGCGGTCCCGTCTGCTCGACCCGGACGCCTCCTACCGGCACGCCCGCCAGGGCCTGCTGAACCGGCTGCGGGCGCTCTGCCCGGATCCGGCCCTGCTACCGGAAGGCCAGTCATGAGCCACGCCACCACCGACCGGCCGGTCGCGGAGTTCGGGCACGTCGAGCACGTGCCTGTGCACTTCGACGACCTCGACGCGATGGGCATCCTGCACAACGCCCGGTACGCCGTGCTGCTGGAACGCGCTTTGACGCCCTACTGGGCCGAGCGCGGCGTCGCCTTCCGCGGCGACGTGCACGCCGCACCCGACGTGTTCCACGCGGTCCGCGAGTTCACCATCACCTACCAGGCGCCGGTCGTCGGCGTCGGCACGGTGGCCGTGCACTTCTGGCTGGAGCACTTCGGCACCAGCAGCGCCCGTTACGCCTTCGAGTTCCGCTCGACCGACGGCGCCACCGTGCACGCCACCGGCACCCGGTCGATCGTCCGGCTCGACCCGGCCACGCTGCGTCCGACCGCCTGGACCGAGGTCGGCCGCGCGATCGCCGCGACGCTGCTGCGCCCCGCACCGGCCGGCGCCTGAGACAAGACCAGAACCCCTCAGCGGAAGAAGGCGCGCAGCACCGCCGCGCTCTCGCGTTCCAGCACGCCTCCGTACACCTCGGGGCGGTGCGTGACGCGGCGGTCGCGCAGCACGTCCCAGAGTGACCCGACGGCGCCGGTCTTGGGTTCCCACGCGCCGAACACCACTGTCGAGACGCGGGCCAGGGCGATCGCCCCGGCGCACATGGTGCACGGTTCGAGCGTCACGACGAGCGTGCAGTCGTCCAGCCGCCACCGGCCGAGCCGCTGCGCGGCCCGCCGCAGCGCCAGCACCTCGGCGTGTGCGGTCGGGTCGCCGGTCAGCTCCCGCTCGTTGCGCCCGATCGCCAGTTCGGTGCCGTCGGGGCCGTAGAGCACCGCGCCGACCGGCACGTCGTCGGCATCTGGGGTCGCACCGTCCGGGCCGGTCACCGCGACCTCGAGGGCCCGGCGCATCCACAGCTCGTGCCGCTGCCGGCGGCCCACAGCGCCCGGGTCGGCGAGCGCCTCGTCGGCGCCGGGACCGACGCGCGCGGCCCGGCCGGGGGTGGGCTGCCCCGGGCGTACGGTCTCCAGCGACGGGTCGGTCGCGTCTGCCGGTTCGGCGGCGCCGGGCGTCACTGACTCCCCGGGCTCAGACCTCACGCAGCTCCTCGACCTCGTCCACGCAGCCGAGCACCTGGCAGATCTCGGCTGTCACGTCGGCCGGCATGGAGCCCTCGTGCGCGCAGAGCGCCAGCAGCTTCTGCGCCGGGATGCCCAGATCGGCGAGGAGATCCGCGTCGCCGACCGGGTCGGCCTCCGGGTCCACGGCGGGCTGCTCGGTGTCGTCGTCGCCGGTGGAGGTGCGCGGTTCGTCGACGTCCTCCAGCCCGGTCACCGAGGTCTTCAGGTCGCCGACGAGCAGCGCGCCCAGCCGGGACTCCTCTGCGTACGCCGAGTCCGAGCCGAAGACCCGCAGGTCCTCCCCCTCGTCCAGGCGCAGGATGACCAGGTACGTGTCGTCGGCCTCGACGAACAGCAGCGAGAGGTCGGCGTCCGGCTCGACGTCGCGCAGCCGGTCGGCCACCTCCTCGATGTCGGTGACACCGCGCAGGCTCACCTCACCGGCGGTCCAGCCGCCGTCGACGCGCGCCACGGCAGCAGCGAAGTACGACACGGTCCCCCCAAATCAGCCTCGGCAGCACGCCGACACGTCACGCGATGCACGTTAACCGGTCGGGTCGGCGGGCGAGCGGTCAACGCCCCGTATGGGCCGGCCGTTCCTGAAGAGAAAGCCGGTCAGCCGACGACGCGCCGGCGGGTGGCGATGAGTTGGCGCAGTCGCTCGGTGCGGGCCCGCTGCGGCCGTTGCCGCTGCTGTACCGCACGGGCACCGGCCAACTCGGCGAGGAGTTGCAGGCGACGGCGGCTCCGCTCGGGGTCGAGCCGCGGCGGTGTGGTCCAGGCCATACCGCGAGCGTGGACCGTCCTCAGGCGTACGTCAAGGTGGCCTTCGCTACGCAGCGAAACCGGCACCGAAGGTCACCAGAGCGGCCAGTCCCCGGTCTGCGCCCAGCGCATCGCGACGATCGCGGCGGCGATGCTCCAACCACCGGCGGTGACGATCGCGACGCCCGTCGCCACCCCCCGGTCGCCGTGACGGACCAGCACTGCGGCGGCCATCCACGCCAGGCCGCCGGCCAGCAGCGTCCACCAGGCGTATCCGGCCACGCCGCCGCCGAGCAGCCCGAACAACAGCAACCAGGCGAACGCGACGAGCGCGCCGGCTGCGACGCCGGCGCCGGTGATCGGGTACGGCTCGCGATAGCTGGGCCGCATCGACGTGCTCGACGGGAACAGCCCGGAGGGTGTACGCGGTGGCGGGAACGCCCCCGGACCGGTCCCCTCGGGTCCGCCGTGCCATCCGTGCGTCACCGCCGCCCCCTTCCCGGATCACCCGTCCCGTGCTCGGCATTCGTCCCTACGGTAGTGGTCTGTCAGGATGACCGGATGCGCTCGCCATCGATCGGACGCCGGACGCGGCCGGCGTACCCGGTCCTGCTGCTCGTCGCGGCGCTCGCCGCCGCCGGGTGCGGCGCCACCACCGGGCGCGCCGACAGGTGGCAGGAGCCGAGCCCGATGACGACGGCCGCGCAGCCCGCCGACCCGGCCCCGCCACCAGCCGCCTCCTCGTCCGCCGCGCCGTCGCCGGCCCGCACGGACCTGAAGCGGGTCTTCCCGGTGCGGGCCGGCAACGTCGACTACCACCCGACGCACGGCGGCTACCCGGGCACCGACGTGTTCGCCGACTGCGGGGAACCGGTGGTGGCGGTCACCGACGGCGTGGTGCTGGAGGTGAGCCGCGTCGACAGGTTCGACAAGCGCGGGCCGCTGGGCCCGAACAACGGCGGGCTCTCGGTCTCGCTGCTCGGCGACGACGGGGTGCGCTACTACGGCTCGCACCTGAGCGCGATCGCCGCCGGGGTCGACGCCGGGGTACGCGTACGCGCCGGGCAGCAGCTCGGGAAGGTGGGCCGCACCGGCAACGCCAACAACGTCTGCCACCTGCACTTCGGGCTCTCCCCGAAGTGCACGGGCGCTGACGACTGGTGGATCCGCCGGGGAGTGGTCTGGCCGGCGCCGTACCTCAACTCGTGGCGCAAGGGCGGCAACCGCTCCCCGGTCACCGAGGTCACCGCCTGGCAGCGCAAGCACGGCTGTCCGGCCGCGCCCGGCCGGTAGGCGCGCGGCGGCTGACCGGCTCGCGGTGCGGGGTCACCCGGCGGGCGACGAATGCGCGTAGGTTCCAGGACATGACTGCCCGGGATCCCATCGCCGACCTGCGCCGGATCGCGTTCCTGCTGGAACGGGCCAACGAGGCCACGTACCGGGTCCGGGCGTTCCGGTCGGCGGCGAAGACGCTGGGCGCGCTGCCCGCCGCCGAGGTGACCGAGCGGGCCCGCACCGGCAAGCTGACCGAGCTGTCCGGCGTCGGTGACGTCACCGCCCGCTGCGTGGCCGAGTCGCTGGCCGGCGAGGAACCGGTCTACCTGCGCCGGTTGCTGGCGACGGAGGGCACCGACCTGGACGAGGCGGCGGCGAAGCTGCGGGACGCGCTGCGCGGCGACTGCCACACCCACTCGGACTGGTCCGACGGTGGCTCACCGATCGAGGAGATGGCGCTGGCCGCGGTCGAGCTGGGTCACGAATACCTCGTGCTCACCGACCACTCGCCCCGGCTGACTGTGGCCCGCGGCCTGACCGCGGCGCGGCTGCGCAAGCAGCTCGACCATGTCGCCGCCGTCAACGAGGCGCTGCCGAAGGGCTTCCGGATCCTCACCGGCATCGAGGTGGACATCCTCGCCGACGGCTCACTCGACCAGGACGAGGACCTGCTGGCCCGCCTGGACGTGGTGGTCGGCTCGGTGCACAGCGGCCTGAATGACGACCGGGCGAAGATGACCCGCCGGATGCTGACCGCGATCGCGAACCCGCACCTGGACATCCTCGGCCACTGCACCGGCCGGATGGTCTCCTCCCGGCCCGCCGGGGTGACCGGGCCCGGCGACAAGGGGCACCGGGCGCGTACCCGCAAGGAGAGCGAGTTCGACGCGGACGCCGTCTTCGCCGCCTGCGCCGAGCACGACGTGGCCGTCGAGATCAACTCCCGGCCGGAGCGGCAGGACCCGCCGAAGCGTCTGATCCGCCTCGCGCTGGAGGCCGGGTGCCGGTTCGCGATCGACACCGACGCGCACGCGCCTGGCCAGCTCGACTGGCAGCGCTTCGGCTGCGAGCGGGCCGCGCTGTGCGGCGTACCGGCGAAGCGGGTGGTGAACACCTGGACGGCTGACCGTCTGGTGAAGTGGACGGCCGGCCGCGGCTGACGGTCAGCCCCTGGTGGCCGCTTCGGCCGGACGGGTGGTGGGTGTCACCGCGTCCGGGCGCGGGCGGCGCCGCCCGAACAGGCCCTGGGCGACCGCGACGCCGACGAGCACCACGAACGCGCCGACCGGTTGGTGCCAGTTCATCCGCTCGCCCAGCACCACCGCCCCGACGAGCACCGCGAACACCGGGATCAGGTAGGTCACTGTGGACGCCGTGCTGGCCCCGGCCAGCCGGATGTTGCGCATGTTGATGACGAAGGCGAGCCCGGTGCCGAGCGCGCCGAGCGCCAGCACGCTCGCCGCCACGCGCGGGGAGAGGTCGAGCGGTGACGGCGGCGTGCCGACGAACGGCGCGACCAGCGCGAGCTGCGCGGTCGCCACCAGCAGCTGGGCCGCCGACAGCGAAAGGCCGGAGTACGCGCTGCCCGCGACGAACTTCTTCTGGTACGGGATCGCCAGCCCGTAGCAGGCCGCCGCGCCGAAGCACATGAGCTGGCCGACGAAGTGGGCACCGCCCACGCCCTCCCAGACGCCGAGCACCACCAGGACGCCGACGAAGCCCAGCCCCAGCCCGACCGCCCGCCGGGCGGTCAGCCGCTCGGTGCGGAACACCAGCACCGCCAGCGGCAGCACGATCAGTGGCGTG
This sequence comes from Micromonospora sp. ANENR4, assembly GCF_015354395.1. Lineage (NCBI taxonomy): Bacteria > Bacillati > Actinomycetota > Actinomycetes > Micromonosporales > Micromonosporaceae > Micromonospora > Micromonospora sp. ANENR4. The sequence goes on along the minus strand of NZ_JADKYQ010000023.1, from coordinate 22,030 downwards.
GTGGCGTTCCAGATGCCGGCGAGCATCGACTCGACCCGCTGCTCGCCGTAGCCGAACAGCGTGAACGGCACCGCCACGCCGAACGCGGCCACCACGAGCATGTGCGCCCAGACCCGGGGCTCGCGGGGCAGCCGGTCGCGCAGCACCGCGAGCACCACGAGCAGCGTCAGCGCGCCGGTGGCCACCCGGTAGAGGGTGAGGTGCACGGGGTGCAGCTCGGCCACGCCCACCTTGATGAACAGGAAGCTGGAACCCCAGATGGCGGCGAGTGCGACGAACCCGGGCAGCCAGCTGCGCACCGGGGCCCGGTCAGGAGTGATCTCGACGGTCACCCATGACACTCTGCCGCAGAGGTACGACGAAGTCGCGCGGTATTCCGGATGCGGGGTCACGTAGGGTCGCCTCGTGGGACGAATCGATGACCTCGCCAACCGGTACGTGGCCGAGTGGGCGCCGCTGAGCCCGACCGGCGCCACCTACGTCGGCATCGCCGGCTACGACGACCAGCTCGACGACCTGTCGCCCGAGGGTTACGCCGCCCGCGCCGACCTGGCCCGCCGCACGCTCGGCGAACTCGACGTGACCGAGCCGGAGACCGAGGCGGAGCGGACCGCCCAGGAGGCCATGCAGGAGCGCCTCGGCCTGGAGCTGGCCCGCTACGACGCGGGCGAGACCGGCAGCGAGGTCAACGTGATTGCGAGCGGACTGCACGAGATCCGGATGGTCTTCGACCTCATGCCGACCGACGGCGAGGAAGCCCGGGCGAACGTGGCCGCGCGGCTCAACCGTTTCGCGTCCGCGCTGGACGGCTACAAGCGGACGCTGCGCGAGGCCGCCGCCGCGGGACGGGTCAGCTCGCGGGTGCAGCTCGTCGAGGTCGCCAAGCAGTGCGACGTCTGGGTCGACCCGGAGGGCGACAACTTCTTCCACGGGCTGGTCGAGCGGATCGACGCCGACGGCGCGCTCGGCGCGGAGCTGCGCAAGGGCGCCGCCGCCGCGACCGCCGCCACCGCCGAGTTCGGGCAGTTCCTGCGCACCGAGCTGGCGCCGGTGGGCCGGGAGAAGCAGGCCGCCGGGCGGGAGCGCTACGAGCTGGCCTCGCAGTACTTCCTCGGCGCGACTGTCGATCTGGACGAGACGTACGCCTGGGGTTTCGCCGAGCTGGCCCGGCTGGAGGCCGAGATGCGCGCGGTGGCCGCGCGGATCGCCGGGCGCGGCGCCTCGGTCGACGACGCGGTACGCGCGCTCGACGCCGACCCGGCGCGGACGGTACGCGGCAAGGAGGCGTTCCGGGACTGGATGCAGGCGCTCGCCGACAGGGCGATCACCGAGCTGAACGGCACCCACTTCGACATCCCGGAGCAGGTACGCCGGATCGAGTGCTGCCTCGCGCCGACGAGCGACGGCGCCATCTACTACACCGGCCCGAGCGAGGACTTCTCCCGGCCGGGACGGATGTGGTGGGCGGTGCCGCAGGGCATCACCGACTTCTCCACCTGGCGCGAGGTGACCACCGTCTACCACGAAGGCGTGCCGGGTCACCACCTCCAGGTCGCCCAGACCGCCGTCCGGGCCGACCTGCTCAACCGCTGGCAGCGGCTGCTGTGCTGGGTCTCCGGGCACGGCGAGGGCTGGGCGCTCTACTCCGAGCGGCTGATGGACGAGCTGGGCTACCTCGACGACCCGGGTGACCGGCTCGGCATGCTCGACGGGCAGGCGCTGCGCGCGGCCCGGGTCATCGTGGACATCGGCATGCACCTGGAGCTGGAGATCCCGAAGGACAACCCGTTCGGCTTCCACCCGGGCGAGCGGTGGACGCCGGAGCTGGGCTGGGAGTTCATGCGGGCGCACTGCCGCGTGCCGGACGAGAACCTGCGCTTCGAGCTGAACCGCTACCTGGGCTGGCCCGGGCAGGCCCCCTCGTACAAGGTGGGCGAGCGGATCTGGTTGCAGGCCCGGGAGGACGCGAAGGCCCGCAAGGGAGCCGACTTCGACCTCAAGGAGTTCCACCGCCAGGCGCTCGACCTGGGCTCGCTGGGGCTGGACCCGCTGCGCAAGGCGTTGGCCCGGCTCTGAGCCGTGGTCCGGGTGCCGGCGGTGCGTCCGCCGGCACCCGTCGCCCTACGCGCCGAGGGTCAACCGCAGCGGCTCGCCGGTCAACGTGTTGCTGGTGACGTACGCCAGGTCGATGACCGGGTCGGTGAACGTCACCTTGAAGGGCAGCGTGACCGGCAGCCCGTCCGGGAACGGCAGGTCCGGGGTCAGCGTCAGCTTGATGCCGGCGAGCTTGCCGACGAACCGGGTGCAGTAGAACGCGACGTCGTCGCGGACGACGAGCTGAGGGGTCACGTACCGCTGGGTGCGACCGAGTGGACCGTCGGCGACCAGCAGGAAGTCGTCGGTCACCGCCTCCTTCATGCTGAACTTCAGCACCTTGAGCGCACCCTGCTCGGTCTGCAGGTCGGTGATCCCCTCGAACCGCAGCCCGGTCATGGCCACCTTGGAGCCGGTGAGCTTCGACGGCGTCCGGCCCACCTTCGGCAGGCCCGGGTCCGCGGCGATACGCGGCAGGGGCTTGCCCGGTTCCACCTTGCCGGGCTTCGCCGGGTCCACCTTGCCCGGCTTGTCCGGCGCCGGGCACTCGGTCGACCCGGGACGGGCCGTCGGCTTGCTCGTCGGGGCCGCCGATCCGCTCGCGGTCGGCGTGGGCGAGGGCGTCTCGCTCTTCTTGCTGCTGCCCTTGAACAGGTCACCGATCCCCTCGAAGAAGTCGGTGATGATGTTGCCCGCCCGCGTCGGGCTCGCGCTCGGCGACGGGGTGGGCGTCGCCGTGGGCGCGCTCGCGCCGGGCGCCGGCGTGGCGGGCTTCGACGGGCAGGCAGTGGCGGCGGGCTTGTTCGGGGCGGCCTGCACCGCGCGCGGCTGCACGGCGAGGCCGGCGGTGGCGAGGCCGAGCACCACGAGGACGATGCCGAAGGCGCGCGGGTCCGCCGAACGGCCCGCCCACTCCGGCGGCCCGCCGTCGGATCCGGCCGCCTGCCCGTTCACCGACTGCCGAGGGACCGGCCGCTCCCCGCCCGGCCGCTCGGCAGTCGGCTGCTCGACGGCCGGCCGTACGCCGGCCGGCACCTCGACGGTCGGTCGCTCGTCCGCGGGCTGCGTGTCCACGGGCTGCGCGTCCACGACGGTGTCGGCCTCGGCGTCCGCGGCGGTGCCGGGTTCGGCGTCCGCCTCGGTGTCGGGTTCGTCGGCGGCCGGACCGGCGGGACCAGCCGGAGGGGTCGGCACCCAGGCGAACGCGAGCGCGCTGCCCACGATGCCGAGCAGCAGGCCGAGGAAGAAGCCGCCGAGGTTGAGCCCGATCAGGGAGTAGACGGCGGTGATCGCCGCGACGATGGAGTAGAACAGCCGCTGCGGCGGGCTGAGCCAGAGCAGCACCCCGCAGGTCACCAGGATGCCCGGGATCAGCAGCGAGAGCAGGCCGGTGGCGCCGCTGCTGAAGCTCAGGCCGTTGAGGGTCAACCGGGTGGAGGCGAGCATCTCCACCCCGGCCAGGATGATCAACAGGCCACCCCAGAACGGCCGGCTCCGCTGCCAGCGGCGGAAGGTCCGCCATGCCCGGGCCGCGGTGCCGGGCCGGGCGTGGGACGGGTCGACGGTTGTCACGTACTCCTCCTGGCGGAGCGGGGACGGGGACGGTCGGGCGGGCCCGCGGTGGTCGGCCACCGCGGGCCGTGCTCAGCTCAGAAGCACTCCTTGCCCTTGGCGTCGTCGCCCACGTTGACCTTGAGCCGCAGCCCGACCAGGTTGAACGTCGAGGAGGTGGTGTAGCGGGAGACCTGCTTCAGGTCACGGATGGTCACGCGGTCGGAGTTCTGGCCGAACGAGCCGCGCTGCGCCGTCGGGTTGAGGTCGCTGGCGTCGCGTCCGATCTTGATGTTGGTGAAGGTCGCGTTGCCCTCGAGCGAGTCCATCGCGATCACGAGGTCCTTGGCCCGGGCGGGCTCCTTGCCCTCACCGGCGTTGATGGTGAGCACCACCGGCAGGCCGGGCAGGTCGGCGCGGACGGACTGGCAGAGCTTGTACAGCTCGGCGCTGCTGATCTCGGCCATCGCGACCGGGCGGGTCGCGCCGGCCTTGCCGTCCTCGCCCTTCTCGCGGACGATGCCGCCGTACTGCTTGAAGCCCTCACCCTCCAGGCGGTCGGCGCCGATCTTGAACGTCTGCCCGGACACGGTGATGTCGGAGGCGATGGCGCCGGTCGACATGCCGAACAGGATGGCACCGGCGGCGGCCGTGGTGGGCACGATCATGGCGGCGAACCGCCGCCACCGGGTACGACCCTGGTTGTCGAGCCGATTCTGCACGGGTTCCTCCTCGAACGAATGTGCGCGGCGGCCGGTGGGGAACCGGCGGCCCGCGCCGGGCCCGTCCTCTGTTACCGACGGGTAACGATCGAGCCTGATCGTGCACCCGATGCGGTGCAGCTCACAACCCCCCGATTACCCGGCGGTAACACCGGGGTGAGACGGGGAGGTGACCACGCGTCACGAAATCCCAGGCCAGGGGCGGCCTGGAGGGCGAAATGTCGCGGCAAACCGGGCATAGATGACGGTGAGCGCGACGGAAAGTCACCGGATATCTCGCCGTTACAATCGAGTAACGAATGTAAAGTAGGTTCGCCCGCATGGGAGATCTTCACGACGGAGGGGTGGACCGCGATGCGGCCCACCCCTCCGTCGTGCTTACGGCTCACCGGTCAGCGGCGCTCCACCTCACCGGCGCCCGAACGCTGGGCCGGCACCGACGGGTCGTCGGACCGCCAGTTCGTCGACGCCGGCGGGATCTCGTCGTCGAGCGGGCCACCCACGGGCTCCTGGTCGACGCGGGTGGGCGTCGGGTCGGAGGTCGGCGCGTCCGCGCGGTGCCGGGCGTTGCCGTCGCCCTTGGGCCGGGTCACCAGCCACACGCCCGCGATCAGGGCGATCAGGCCGAGCACGCCGGCGATGATCGGGCCCCAGACACTGATCATGCCGATCTTGAAACGGTTGTCCTTCACCGTCTCGACGCTGCGGCTGATCGTGTCGTCGTTGTAGTTGAAGTCCGCGTCCAGCAGCACGGTCGGGGCGCCGGTGTCCGGACGCAGCTCCTTGTACTGCTGCTCGCGCACCTTGATGTAGGCGCCGGTCACCGGGTCGACCCAGAGCGTACGGGTGTTGCTGTAGACGACCTGGCCGCTGGTCGCGGTCGGGGCGAACTTGCCCAGCAGCGTCTTGACGCTGTCCGCCGGGGTGTTCAGCGGCTCGTTCTCGATCCGCTGCTCGAAGCGGTACGTCTCGACGCCCTTGATCTTCTCGGTGCCGGTGAACCGCGCCGGGAACGTCTTCTTCAGGTCGCGGTCGAACACCTGGTAGTCACGCTTGCCGGTGCCGAACGGGAACTTGTAGATCTGGCCCGAGTAACGCACGTTGCCGACCGGGGTCTGCTCCGCGCCGGACTCGTTGAGCCACTGCTCGTCCCACGGCGCCGCCGCGCCGGAGATCCGGTAGAGCGCCAGCTCGGTGCTGTACTGGCTGATCACATCCTGGTTGTCGCTGCGCTTGACCGTCTGGAAGACGTTCCAGATGACCGCGTCGCCCTTCAGCTCCTTGGGCACGCGGTCCTTGGTGTCCTCCGGCTGCGGGATGACCTCGATGCTCGATACGAGATCGGCCTGCGGCACCTCGATGCTCACCGCGCCGGCTTCGGACTTGATCTGTAGGAACTTCGCGCCCTTCGCCTCCGCGACGGACGTCGTTGGTTCCAGGTCATAGGGCAGCTTGGTCACGGCGGGGGCCACGTAGAACGGCAGCCCGGCCGCGAAGACCAGCAACAAGACACCTAGCCCGAAGAGCGCGGCGCCCACGCGAAGCTTCACTCATCCTCCTGTAACCTGCCGCCCTGCGGTCTGTCGTCCGGGGCACCCGATCCTTAGCATTGGCGGGAGGTTACTCCCCAGTCACCTGCAAAAGCGACCCCCTGGATGTCCAGATGTCCACAGCCACCACGCCAACAATCCCGGAGCCACCGGTAACGGGCCGTCTTCCCGCCCTCGACGCGCTGCGAGCGATCGGCGCGGTGGCGGTCGTCGGTCACCACGTCGGCTTCCAGACCGCCGTCACCATGAACACCACGTGGGGCGGCTGGTTGGCGCGCCTGGACGTGGGCGTGGCGATCTTCTTCGTGCTCTCCGGCTTCCTGCTGTTCCGCCCGTGGGCGCTCAGCGTCGCCACCGGACGGCCGCGGCCCCGCACCGAGCGGTACTTCTGGCGCCGGGCGCTGCGAATCCTGCCCGCGTACTGGCTGGCGGTGGTGGTCTGTTTCGTCGTCCTGCCCGGCAACCACCCGGTGTCGGCCGGTGACTGGCTGCGCCACCTCACGCTCACCCAGATCTACGAAGCCGGCCAGCTCGGGCACGGGCTCAGCCAGACCTGGAGCCTCGCCACCGAGGTCGTCTTCTACCTGCTCCTGCCGCTGCTCGCCGTGCTCGCCGTGGGCCGGACGTGGCGTCCCGTCCGCACCGTGCTGCTCGCCTCCTCCGGGGCGCTGCTGACCCTCGCGTGGGTCGCCATGATGGGCGCCGGCTGGCTCGACGGCGCGCTGCACACGATGTGGTTCCCGTCGTACGGCGCCTGGTTCGGCGGCGGCATGGCGCTGGCCGCGGCGCACGTGGCTCTGCGTACCGGCACCGCGCCGGCCGCCTTCCGCGTGCTCGACGACCTCGCCTCGGCACCGCTCGCCTGCTGGGCGGCAGCGGTCGCGGTGATGGCGATCGCGACGACGCCGATCGCCGGCCCGCGCGACCTGACCAGCCCGACCGCCACCGAGTTCGGCACCAAGCTGGCGCTCTACCTCCTGATCGCCGTCCTGATCACGATCCCGGTGGCGTTCGGCGGGCAGACCCGGGCCAAGGAGGCCTTCAGCAGCGGTTGGGCACGCTGGATGGGCCACGTCTCGTACGGCCTGTTCCTGTGGCACCCGCTGGTCATCGAGCTGATCTACCTGCTCGAGGACCGGCCGCTGTTCACCGGCGATTTCGTCGACGTCTTCGCCCTGACCATGATCTTCGGGCTGATGTACGCGGCGGCCAGCTACTACGGCGTCGAGCGCCCGCTTCAGATGCTCGGCACGCAACGCCGCCGCCGGCCGACCGGACGCGGACCGGCGCCGGGGACACCGGCCGCCACCACGCCGGACGTCGCGGCGCCCGCCTGAGGGTCACCGACCGAACACCGATCGTCATACCGCGACGCCCGGCGGCTCAACGCCGCCACTCGGGGCATTGCCGGGCGCAAGTCCCAGCCCTTAATGTGACGCGCACCGCTAAATTACTTGAGAGTAGGGTTCGCGTGGAGCGTCGCTTCGGCATGCCCGGACACGTGCTGTTCCTCAACTGGCGAGACACTCGCAACCCCGAGGGCGGCGGTTCCGAGGTGTACGTGGAACGGATCGCCGCCGAGCTGGTGGCGCGCGGATTCCGCGCCACCCTGTTCTGCGCCGCGCACCGCGAGGCTCCCGCCGACGAGGTGAACGACGAGGGCATCCGGTTCGTCCGGCGCGGTGGCCGGCACACCGTCTACGTGTGGGCCGCGCTCTGCTACCTGGCCGGGGCGTTCGGCCTCGGCCCGCTCGCCGCACGCCGGGGCGGCCGGCCGGACATCCTCGTCGACGTCTGCAACGGCCTGCCGTTCCTCTCCCCGCTCTGGGCCCGGCGCCCGGTGGTCAAGCTGATCCACCACGTGCACCGCGAGCAGTGGCCGGTGGTCCTGCCGCAGTGGGCCGCCCGGTTCGGCTGGTGGGTCGAGTCGTCGCTTGCGGTACGCGTCTACCGGCGCTGCCGGTACGTCACCGTGTCCGAGGCGACCCGGCGCGAACTCGCCACCCTCGGCGTACCACCGGAGCAGGTGTCGGTGGTCTACAACGGCACGCCGGAGCTGCCCCGCACCGACGCCGAGCGCGCCCCGTTCCCCCTGCTCGTGACGCTGAACCGGCTGGTGCCGCACAAGCGGGTGGAGGTGGCGCTGCGTGCGGTCGCGGCGCTCGCCGACGAGCTGCCCCAGCTCCGGCTGGTGGTCGCCGGTCAGGGCTGGTGGGAATCGCACCTGCGTGAGGTCGCCGACGAGCTGGACATCGCCGACCGGGTGGACTTCCGGGGCTTCGTGACAGAGGAGGAGAAGGCCGCGCTGCTCGCCTCGGCCTGGGTCGCCCTGACGCCGTCACTCAAGGAGGGCTGGGGGCTGACGATCGTGGAGGCCGGCGCGGCGGGTACGCCGACAGTGGCGTTCCGGGAGGCGGGCGGCGTCGCGGAGGCGGTGGTGGACGGGCGTACCGGCCTGCTGGCCGACGACATCGACGACTACCTGGCGAAGGTGCGCGCGCTGCTGCACGACGACGAGATGCGTCAGGAGATGGGCGCCCAGGCCCGGCGGCACGCGGCGAACTTCACCTGGCCGGTGGCGGGGGAACGCTTCGCGACCCTGCTGGAGACTGCGGACTCGCCCCGCCCGGTCCAGCGGCGGGGCGACCCGTCCTACCTGTTGCCGTAGACCTCGGGGGCGTACGGGTCCTGCTTCCCGGCCCGCTTGGCCGCCTCCGTGGCGTTGCGCGCCTCGGTCGCGGCCTCCTCGGCCGTGGCGGTCGCGGCGGCCGAGAGCCCGCCGAGGGCCAGGACCCCGAGCAACGCCGCCACCAGGCCGGACACGACAAGGGTCAAAGCTCTACGCATGCCATTCCTCCGATGGTGAGACGTGCGAGCGGACGTTACCACGCAGTAGCTCGCCGGCGTAGGGTCGAAAAGGCGGCAGCCATGACCGCCAGAACGGCAGTTCCGCACGCCAGCACGACCAGCCAGCGGCTCGCTCCGGTCCGCGGCGGCGAACCCGAGGCGGCCGGGTTCCGGTAGAGGCTCAGCGACTCCCCCTCGTACCGGAGGTCGAGACCGGTCAGAACGGCCGGGTCCACTGTGCTCGGCGTACCGTGCTGCACCACCACCCAGCCCACCCCGGTGGCCGAGACGGGCCGCCCCTCGGCGAGCACCCGGCGCACCTCGCGCAGGCGCGGATTCTCCCCGGCCACCGCGACGTCGTCGACCACCAGCGTGTCGTCGGTGAGCACGGTTCCCGGCAGATAGCGGGGCGCCGGGTCGAGCACCACCCGCCCCGGGTTCCACGGATAGGCCCGGTAGGTGGTCAGCGGCAGGGCGAGGACCTCCCCCGGGTCGTCGGGCAGGCGCTCGGCGACCGCCCGCCAGTCCGCCGGGTAGCGCACCGGGCTGATCCGGCCGGCGCCGCCGAACGCCAGGTCCGGCATCGCGGCCACCGGCAGGAGCAGCAGCCCGGCCAGCACGATCCCGCCGACCTCCCGGTCGATCCGGGCCACCAGCCGCTCGGCGCCCAGCGCCGCGCACACCACCAGCACGAGGGCGTACGGCGCGAGGAACTTCTGCCCGTCGCGGAGCAGTCCCGCGCCCGGCACGTGCGCCACCGCCCAGCTCAGCGCCGCGTTCCCGCCGGGCAGCACGGCGAGGGCGGCCAGCAGGTACCCGCCGCCGGCCAGCACGCCCAGCCGTACCGCCGCGCCCGCCGGCAGCCGGCGCCGCAGCAGGCCCGCGCCGGCCACCGCCAGGACCACGAGCACCACAGTCGCCAGCGGGGCCAGCGTGGCGGACCGGCTGGACGGGGTCGCCTGCACGTTCCAGATGCCGCCGGTGCCCGCGAGCGCCACCAGCGGGCCGGCCCAGTTCTCGGCGCGCGCCGAGAACGCCGCCACACCCGCCGGGTCGGACGTGCCACCCGCGCCGGTGACCAGGGCCGCCACGATCCACGGGGCGTTCAGCAGCGCGACACCGCCCACCGCGACCGCCGACGGGCGGAGCCGGGCCCGGTCCGCCGCCAGCACCAGCACCGTCGCCAGCGCGATCAGGCCACCGGTCGGGGTGATCGCGGCGGGCGCGGCGAGCAGCACCACCCGGGCGAGCGCGCCGTCACGGCCCGCCCGCAGGTCCAGCGCCGCCCGCACCAGCCACGGCAGTGCGGCGTACGCCAGCAGCAGCCCCCACTGCCCGATCAGCAGCCGCTCGGCCAGGTACGGCGTCCACGCGTACGCCACGGCGGCCACGAGTTGCACCGCACGCCGCTGCGTCGGCACCAGCCGTCCGGCGCCCACTGCGGCGAACAGGACCGCACCGGCCAGCGCCACCCGCTGCACCACCCAGCCCGGCACGAGCTGGGTCACCAGCGAGACCAGCGCGTCCATCGGCACCGCCCGGGGCAGGCTCTGCGCCGGGGCCACCAGATCCCAGCTCAGCGGCTGCCGGGGGACGAACACCATGTCGTACCGCAGCGCGTAGCCCGGCGCCACGAGCGGCGCCAGGATCAACGCGGTGACGACGACCGCCACGAGGTACAGCGGCAGCGTCTCCCGCCACCGCCGGAGCGCGGGGCCGCCGGCCTCGGCGGGACGTCCGGTCATTACGGCTTCGGCACCGCCCGGCCGATGGTGATCAGGTTGGTGCACAGCCGGACGCCCGGCGTGTTCACGGTCAGCTCGACGGCGGAGCCGGCGCCCTCGAGCATGAAGAACACGTCGTTCAGCCCTTCCTTCAGCGTGATCTCGCGGGTGGCGTCGCCGAGCTTGAACACCGCCGTCGAGTCACCGGAGCCGACGTAGCCGAAGTGCACCACGTACGGCCACTCCACCAGGTAGCCGTCCATCGGGATCCGGGCGGTCCGGCCGCCCTCGGCCAGGTGCCCGCAGCCCTCCACGGTGCCGGGCGCGACCTTGCGCCCCTCGACCACCACCGGCCGGATCCGGCCGTTCTCGTCGAACGTCGACGGCTTCTCGCTCATCGTCACGAACGTCGGCCGGCGCTGGGCCGGACGGAAGAAGTGGGACTGGAGGTTGTCCGGCCAGAAGTACCCGGCCACCACCCGGTCCGGCACGATCGTGTCGAAGAAGACGGTGCCCGGCGGCGCGGCGGCCAGCTCGGCCTGCGTGGTGGCCAGGTAGTCCCGCCCGTGCTTGGTGCTCCAGTTGTCGCCGAACCGCGCGGTGCTCCACAGCGTGCCCACCCCGATGGTGGCCAGCAGCACGACCATCGAGACCAGGCCGACCGCGAAGGCGCCCGGCTCCCGCAGCACGGTCGGCAGCGGCCACGCGGAGACGTCGTCCTCGTCGCTGTCCTTCATCCCGAGCAGCGCCACCCCGACGCAGATCGCGGCCACCAGCACCACGTCCGCGACGTACCGGGGGACGACGCCGACCAGCGGTCCCAACGGTCCGCCGAGCCGGGTCACCGCGAACAGCGCCGCGACCAGGCCGAGGTAGCAGGCGAGCAGCAGCCAGGCCCGCCCGGCGGTCGGCCGCCGCCGCACGGTGACCACGATCAGCGCCGCGAGCACCGCCCACGACAGCCACTTCGCGATGTCGTACGGGTCGGACAGCGGCGGCCCGTCACCGGCGTACGTCCAGCGCCACGGCCCGCCGAGCAGGCCCGGCACCACCGTGTCGCCGATCAGGTCGCCGAGGAAGGAGAAGACCTGCCCGACCGAGGTGGGCTCGTCCAGCCCACGGGCCGGGCGGGTCAGGTAGTACGCCAGGTACGCCCCGGACAGCACGGTGAGCATCAGCCACGCCGGCCAGAACCGCACGACAGTGCTCACCAGGCTGCGCCACGCGCGGCCCTTGGTGAACAGGAACGCGGTCAGCAGGAACAGCAGCGGCACGATCAGCAGCGCCTTGGTGTCGAAGAGCAGGCCGAACACCACCCAGAACGCCACCAGCACGAGGTGCCGCCTACGGCCGGTACGCACGTAGCGGACCTGGGCCGCCACCGCGAGGACCAGGGCGAGCTGCGGCGGCAGCACGAGCAGCCCGACCAGCCACAGCGACGACACCTCGAGCGTCAGCGGGCTGAACAGGAACAGGCTCAGCGGGACCAGCAGCCCCCAGCCGGGCCGCAGCAGGTCACGCAGCAGCCGGTAGAGGGCGATCCCCACCGCCGCCTGCCCGGCCGCCAGCAGCAGGATCCACGGCCAGCCGGCGAAACCGGCCGCCCGGACCATCAGCCACGCGACCGCCAGCCCGGCCGGCATGAGGTGGTTGTTGAACGTGCCCAGCAGGTAGTCCGGGTCCAGGCGGGTGTCGAGCACCTGCGCGGCGATGACGAACTCGTCCTGCGAGAACCAGCCACGGGCGGCCAGCCCGGCGCGCGACGCGACGGACACGACGATGAGGGCGATCGCGACCGCGCGGACGCGGTCGGCGGCGATCCAGCGACCGATCGGTCCGGGTCCGTCGTCCTCCGCGCCGACGGCTGCCGGATGCGTCTCGGCCGCTGCTTGTGGCATTGACATGGTCGGCAGCCTGCCACACGCTTACACGCCGTGGGGACGGCCGTTCTCCTGATAACGCCTCGCCGCGCCCCCAGGTCGCCACTGCGCGTCCGGTCCGGATAACGTCGCGCGACACGCGTCATGTTGCAGGTGCGCGTACGGCCGGCGGAGACGGGAGCCGAAAATGCGTGCGGACGGGACGACAACGTCGCCGACGGGGACGGACACCCCGGCCCGGGAGACCGGCCGTGCCCGGCAGACGGCGCGACGGTTCCGGCACCTGACGATCTGCCTCGCGCTCACCGCCCTCGCCTTCCAGCAGGCACCCGGGCAGGTCGTACCGGACACCAAGGTCGACCTGAACGTCAACCCGGCGGGCTGGCTGCTGCGCTCGCTGCACCTGTGGGATCCCACCGGCACGTTCGGCCAGCTCCAGAACCAGGCGTACGGATATCTCTGGCCGATGGGCCCGTTCTTCCTGCTCGGGACGGAACTGGGCATCGCGCCGTGGATCGTCCAGCGGTTCTGGTGGGCGCTGCTGTTCTGCGTCGCGTACCTCGGTGTGGTGCGGCTGGCGGGCCGGCTCGGCATCGGCAGCCCCGCGGGCCGGATGATCGCCGGTGTCGCGTTCGCGCTGTCGCCGCGCATCCTGACCCAGCTCGGCTGGTCGTCGGTGGAGTCCTGGCCCAGCGCCGTCGCACCGTGGGTGCTCATCCCGCTCGTGGGGCTCGCCCGGGGCGCCCGGCTGCGGCGTGCGGTCGCCGGGTCGGCGGTCGCCGTCGCCTGCGCGGGCGGCGTCAACGCCACCGCCGTCGCCGCCGTGGTGCCGCTCGCCCTGCTCTGGCTCGCCACGCTCCGGCCGCTGCGCCGCCGCGTCACCGCCCTCGCGGCCTGGTGCGGCGCGGTCGCCCTGGCCACCGCGTGGTGGCTGATCCCGCTGCTGGTCCTCGGCCGGTACAGCCCGCCGTTCCTGGACTACATCGAGACCGCCCGCAACACCACGAGCGTCACCGACGCGGTGACGACGCTGCGCGGCGCCTCCTACTGGGTCGCGTACCTGGCCTCCCCGTTCGGCGCGAACATCCCGGCCGGCGCCCGGCTGGCCAACGACACGCTGCTCGTCGTGGCCACCCTGGCGGTCGCCGCGCTCGGCGTGCTCGGCCTGTCCCGGCGCGGCATGCCGCACCGCCGGTTCCTCATCACCGGCCTGCTGGTCGGCGTCGCGCTCGTCGGGCTCGGGCACACCGGCGACCTGCCGAACATCCTCGCCGGGCCGCAGCAGCAGTTCCTCGACGGCATCGGCGCCCCGCTGCGCAACGTGCACAAGTTCGACGTGCTGCTGCGCCTGCCGCTGGCGCTCGGCCTGGCGCACCTGGTCAGCCTCGCCGTACGCGCCGCCCGGACCGCGCCCGAGCAGCGCCGCGGTCGTGCCACCGCCCGGGCCTGGCTCACCGCCGGCACGGCGATGGTCGCGGTCGCGGGCGTCGCCTCGCCGGCGCTCGCCGGTGGCCTCGCCACCCCGGGAGCGGTGAAGGACGTGCCCGGCTACTGGCACGAGGCCACCGACTGGCTGGACGCGAACACCGGACGCGGACGCGTGCTCGTCGTCCCCGGCGCGCGCTTCCCCGCGTACGACTGGGGCAGCACCACCGACGAGATCGCCCAGCCGCTGCTGGACAGCCGGTGGGCGGTCCGCAACGCCATCCCGTTCACCCCGCCCGCCACGATCCGGCTGCTGGACGCGATCGAGTCGACGCTCGCCACCGGCGCCGGTTCGACCGGCCTGGCCGACCTGCTCGCCCGCTCGGGGATCAGCCACGTCCTGTTCCGCGCCGACCTCGACCACGGCCGCTCGGACACGGCCCGCCCGGCGGTCGTCCGGCAGGCGCTGGAACGCTCGCCTGGGCTGACCCGCGTGGTGTCCTTCGGCCCGGTACGCGGCGGCTCCGACACCCCTGACGAGTTCCGCGACCAGGGCCTGGACGTGCCCGGACGGGCGCTCGAGGTGTACCGGGTGGACCGGCCCGTCCAGCCGGTGGTCGCGTACGACCGCGACGACGTGACCACTGTCGTCGGCGGTCCCGAGTCGCTGCTCGACCTGGCCGCCTCGGGCCAGCTCGGCGCCGCGCCCACGATCCTGGCCGGCGACGTGAAGGCCGGCGAGACCAGCGGGCGGGTCGTGATGACCGACGGGCTGCGCCGGCGCGACGTCTCGTTCGGCCGGCTGCGCGACAACTCCTCCCAGACGCTCACCGCCGACGACACCTTCGCGGTGTCCGCGCCCGCGCACGACTACCTGCCCGACTGGGGGCCGGAGTGGTCGACAGTCGCGCGTTTCGAGGGCATCAGCGGGATCCGCGCCTCGACCGCCCGCTCTCAGATCGACGCCACCGGCGGCGCCCGGCCGGAGTACCAGCCGTACGCGGCGATGGACGGAAACACCGCCACGTCCTGGCGGTCGGCGCCGCACTCGGACAGCGACAAGCAGTGGATCGAGGTGAACCTGGCGAACCCGACCCGGGTCACCCGGGTGGAGGTGTGGTTCGACCTGAAGGCCGACGCCCTGCCCACCACGGTCACCGTGACCGCCGGGTACGAGAGCCGCACCGTCGAGCAGTTCGGTGACCACATGGTCTTCGAGCTGCCCGGCGTGCACGCCACCCGCAAGGTCGAGGTCTCCGTCGACGCCGCGTTCGACCTGCGCCCGTTCGGCGACAAGTCGGTCGGCATCAGCGAGATCAAGATTCCTGGCGTCGAAACCGGCCGGACGCTCCAGTTGCCCGCCGCCCCCGCAACCGAGCAGCCGGCCGGCGTCGTCGTGTCGGCGGCGCCGTCCACGCCCGCCTGTTTCACCGTCGACGGCCGGCCGCGCTGCTCCACCGACGCGATCCGCGGCTCGGAGGACGCCTCCACCATCGACCGCACCTTCACGCTGCCGGTCGCCGGGACGTACGACGCGAAGCTGTGGGCGCGACCGACCCCCGGCCCGGAGCTGAACGAGGCCTTGGACAAGCTGGTCGCCGACGCCCAGCCGTTGCGCCTCGCGCCGCAGGTCACCGCGTCCTCGACGGCGGTGCCCGACCCGGCCGGCCGGCCCGGCGCGGTCCTCGACGGCGACCCGGCCACGAGCTGGTCACCGGCGCTGAACGACGAGGCGCCGATCCTGCGCCTCACCTGGCTCGAACCGCAGGTCATCAGCAAGATCCGGTTCACCGTCGAGGAGGGGACCGCCGCCACCCGGCTCGGCAGCGTCCGGGTGGTCGGCAACGACGGGTTCCGCAGCAACCTGCTCACCAACGACGGGGTGCTCACGCTCGACCCGCCGATGCGGACCGACTCGATCACCATCCAGTTCCTCGACAAGCCGTCCGCCACCAGCACCGACCCGTACGGCCTGCGCCTGCCCGAGCCGCTGCCCATCGCTGTCGGCGAGGTGACGGTGCTGCCCCTCGGGACCACTGTCGCACCCCGCCCGGAGACGCCGCTGAAGCTGGCCTGCGGCTCCGGCCCGACGCTTCAGGTCGGCTCGTCCCGGATCACCACCACGCTCACCGGGACCGTCCGCGACCTGCTGGAACTGCGCGAGATGCCGGTCACCGCCTGCGGCCGGACCACGCCGAAGCAGCTCGACCTGGGCAGCGGCGAGCACCGCCTCGTCACCACCGCGAGCACGCTCGCCACCGCCACCCGCGTCGCGCTGACGCCACGGACCGCGACGCCCGCCGCGGCGGCCACCGCCGGCGACATCGAGGTGGGTTCCTGGTCGGCCACCGAGCGGCGGGTACGGGTGTCCGAGCACTCCGTCGACCGGGTGCTCGCGGTCCGGGAGAACACGAACACCGGCTGGCAGGCGACCATCGGCGGCACGACGCTCACCCCGCTCGTGGTGGACGGCTGGCAGCAGGGCTGGATCCTCCCCGCCGGTGTCTCCGGGGACGTGGTGCTGCGTTTCACGCCGGACACCCCGTACCGGATGGGTCTGCTGCTCGGCGGCGTCCTGCTGGCGGTGGTGGTCCTGCTCGCGGTGCTGCCCGACCGCCAGCCCGCCGGGGATCGCGCGGTCGTCGTCGCACCGGCGGCCCGGCGACGGCTCACCCGCTCGCTGCCGCTGCTGGCAGTCGGCGCCGCCGCGCTCGTGCTCCACAGCGGTCTCATCGGTGCCCTGCTGGTCGCGGCGGGCTTCATGCTCGCCGTACCCGGGCCGCGCCGCCTGCCCTGGACCGGTGACCCCAGGCGGGTCAGGAGAATCGCCCGGGCCGCCGAGACGTGGCTCCCCGGCGCGCTCGTCGTGCTCGCCGGATGGATCTACCTGGAGTCGGCCGACCGGCACACCGACGCGCTGCCGCAGCTCGTGACTGTCGCCGCGCTGGGTGCGCTCTGGCTCTCCACTACCGCCCGCCGACGGCCGGTACGCCGGATCAGCCCGGCCTCGGCCGCAGCCGTGACCGTGCCGGCTCCCCGGATGCCGGAGCCGGCCGGACAGCCGGCGCTCGTCCCCGCCCTCGCCGGGGCCGCCGCGGCTCCCACCGCCCACATCGACCCGGGCGCGGGTCCTGATCGAGCGCCGGACCTCGACGCCGAGCCGGAGCCGGACCGGGATGCGGATCTGGACGGTCGTGCCGAGCCCGACCCGGACGGGCGGCCGGGGCCGGACGCCGCGCCGGGACCGGACGGCGGTCCGGCGTCCCGCGTCTCGGAGATCACGTGAGCGAGGGCCGGCCGGGCCCCGAGCCGGCGGGCGGCCGGAGGACCGGGCTGGGTGCGGCGGGCGTCGCCGTCACGCTCGCCGGGGTCCTGGTGAACGGCCTGGCCTACCTGGTGCCGGTGCTCGCCGCCCGGAAGCTCGACGCGGACGACCTCGGCGCGCTCGCCACCGCCCTCGGCCTGGTCGCCATCGCCGGTGTGCCGGGGCTCGGCCTGCAACTCGCGGTCGCGGTGCACCACGCCCGGCACGGCCCGTCCGACACCCGGCGGCTCACCGTGCTGACCGCCGCCCTCTGCGCGGGTGCCCTGCTGGTGGCGACGCCGGTGCTGGTCGCCGCGCTGGACCTGCCGACTGTGGTACCGGCGCTGCTGGCGGTCACCACCGCCTCGGTGGTGCTCTCGTCGCGTTCGCTCGGCGAACTGCAGGGCGGTCAGCGCTTCCTGCGGCTCGCCACCGCGATGGCGCTGCTCGCCGCCGCCCGCTACGGCGGGGTGATCGTGGGGCTGCTGCTCGGCGCGGGCCTGACCGGCGCGCTCGGCATCGGTGCGCTCACCGCCGCGCTGGCGCCACCGGCGCTGGCCTGGCTCACCGGTACGCCCCGGCGTCCCTCGGCCGCCCCGCGCCTGACTGTCGCCCAGGTGACCGCCGGATGCGGCGCGACGCTGGCGATGCTCGTCGTCTCCTACGCCGACCTGCTGCTGGCCCGGCAACTGCTGCCGCCCTCGGGCTCCGGGGCGTACTCGGTGGGGACGGTTCTGACCAAGGGCGCGCTCTGGGCGCCGCAGGTCGCCGCCGTCCTGGCGCTGCCGCGCCTGGCCCGTGGGGACCGCCGCAGCCGCACCGTCGCGCTCGCGGTGACCGGTGCCTGCGGTCTGGTCCTGGTGGGCGCGTCGGCTGTCGCCGGCGGGCTGGCCTTCCGGCTCGTCGGCGGACCCGGCTACACGGCGCTCGGCCGGTACGCGCCGCTGTTCGCCGCCGTCGGCGCGCTCTACGCGGTGACGTTCGTGCTGCTCAACGACCGCCTCGCCGGGGGCGTCAGGTGGGCGGCGGCGCCACTGTGGTTCGGCACGGCCGCGCTGGTGACAGTCGCCGCGACCGTGCGCCCGCGTACCGTCGGCGGTCTCGTCGTCGCGGCCCTCGCCACGGCCGCGGTCACGACACTGCTGATGGCCGTGCCGGCGCCTCGGCGGACAGCCAGTCACCCAGCAACAGGTGATCGATCGAGTCCACCCGGCCCAGCGGCCGACCGGACGCGATCCGCTCCCGCAGCTCCGCCCGGCTGAACCAGCGCGCCTCCAGCAGTTCCTCCCCGTCGACGCGGACCTGCTCGGAGGTGGCGACGGCCCGGAACGCCACCATCAGGCCGGCGGGGAACGGCCACGCCTGCGACCCCTGGTAGGTCACGTCGGTGACTGTCACCCCCGCCTCCTCCGCCAGCTCGCGGCGGACCGCGTCCTCCAGGCTCTCACCGACCTCGACGAACCCGGCGAGCGTCGAATAGGACCCCTCGGCCGCGCCCGCGTGCCGGGCCAGCAGGCAGCGCCCCGGCGGGCCGGGCGCCTCGACGAGCATGATGACGGCCGGCTCGATCCGGGGGAACAGCAGCCGTCCGCACTCCGCGTCCGCGCAGGTCCGGACGTGTCCGCCGCCGCCGGCCACCGCCGCCGCCCCGCACGCGCCGCAGTATCGCTGCTGCCGGTGCCACGACAGCAACCCCCTGGCGTACGCCTGAACGGCCGCACCGGCCGGGTCGAGCCGGCCCGCGAACGCCCGCAGGTCGACGGCACGCGTCGCGGCCGCCGCCTCCACGGCGGCCCGCTCGCCCAACGCGGACAGATCCGCGGCGAACACGGCGGCGTCCCCGTCGACCCCGAGGAAGACGGTCTCGCCCGCGGCGGCCCGGACGGCCGACGCACGTTCCCCGGTGAGCCGGACCGGGCCGTCCCCGTCGGCCAGGCAGCGGTCCCGCCACAGCGGCAGCACCACGCTCGCCGGATCGGTCAGCCGCTCGGCCAGCCAGTCCGCGTCCGTGCGCCGCGCCGCCGCCCGGTCCAGCCATCCGCCGCCGTACGCCGGCACCCGATCCTGTGTCCGCACCGACTCACCGTGCCACGATCCGTACCGCGGCACGGCCCCGAAACGGGTGATCGGTGCGACACCGGCGGTCACCCGACACGACCGCCGGGCCGGACCCTCCCGGCGGGCCCGAGCGTTGGTTACCGTAGGTGTCTCCCGCGGGGGAAGCGGTCCCCGCGTGTACTTCCGATCGAGGTTGCAGTGACGATGTACGGCGAGAAGATGCCGGCTGCCGACGACCGTCCCACCATCAAGGTGGCGGCGGTGAGCTGGCCCGGCGTCGAGATGGAGCCGGTCGCCACACCACCCGGAGGCGGCGCGGCCAAGCCCGCACGCTCGCGACGGGCCCGGCTGCTGCTGGCCGGCGGGATCGTTGCGGCCGTGCTCGCCGGCGGTGTCGGCCTGGGCGCCTACGCGTACGCCGGCGACGTGCCCCGCGGCACCACTGTGCTCGGCACCGAGCTGGGCGGGCGGAGCAAGGCGGAGGCGGCCCAGGCGCTCCGCGCCGAGCTGGAACGCCGGGCCGACACGCTCAACGCCCCGCTCGCTGTCACAGTCGGTGAGAACAAGGCCGAGCTGAAGCCGTCCGAGGTGGGGCTCACCATCGACGTGGACGCCACGGTGGCGGCCGCCGCCGAGGCCGACGCGCACGCGGTGAGCCGGCTCGTCGGCTCCCGGGCGGTCGAGCCGGTGGTCACCGTCGACCAGGCCAAGCTGGGCGCGGCCCTCCGCAGGGTGATGGGCACGCAGGGTCGCGAGATGACCATGCCGGCGATCATCTGGACCGGCACCACACCGAAGCCGGTCTACCCGAAGCCGGCGCTGACGATCGACACCGACGGCGCCACCGCAGTGGTGAAGGCCGGGTGGCTGGCCGCCGAGCCGGTCACCGTGCCGCTCGTCGAGAAGTGGCCGGCGACCACCCGCGAGGAGGTGGACCGCCTCGTCGCCGAGCTGGCCCGGCCCGCGGTGGCCGCGCCGGTCACGCTCACCACCGACGGCGGCTCGGTCACCATCCCGCCAGCCGCCATCGCCCGCTCGCTGCGCTTCTCCGCCGACGACGCCGGCACGCTCACCCCGAAGGTCGACGTCAAGCGGCTGCGTACCGCGCTCGGGGACCAGCTGACCAAGCTCGAGGTCGAGCCGCGGGACGCCGGGCTGACCATCAGCGGCGGCAAGCCGAAGGTGCTGCCCAGCAAGGCCGGACGCCAGGTCGACGCCGCCGCGCTCGGCCCGGCGCTGCTCGCGGTGCTCCCGAAGACCGAGGGCCGTACGGTGACCGCCGAACTGAAGCCGGCCGCCCCCGAACTGACCGAGGCGGAGCTGGCGAAGCTCGGCATCAAGGAGCGGGTGTCGAGCTTCACCACCCACTTCACCGGCGGTCTCTCGTCGCCGCGCAGCCAGAACATCGTCCGCGCCGCGAAGGACGTGGACGGCGCGCTGGTGAAGCCGGGCGAGACGTTCTCCCTGAACGGGCACACCGGCGAACGCGGCTACGACCAGGGCTACAAGGACGCGCCGACGATCGTCGGCGGCAAGCTGGTGCCGGGTGTCGGCGGTGGCGTCTCCCAGTTCACCACCACGCTGTTCAACGCCACCTACTATGCCGGGCTGGAGGACGTCGAGCACAAGCCGCACTCGTTCTACTTCAGCCGCTACCCGGCAGTGATCGAGTCGACCATCTACTGGCCGCAGCTCGACTTCAAGTTCCGCAACAACACGCCCTACGGCGTCCTGATCGACACGTCGTACACGTCCAGCTCGATCACCGTCTCGATCTGGAGCACCAAGATCTACGACAGCGTGAAGACCGAGTACGGCCCGCGCCGCAACATCACCCAGCCGAAGACGGTCTACCTGACGCCGGGACCGAGCTGCATCGCCGCGACCGGCAGCGTCGGGTTCGCCCAGGACGCGTACCGGGTCATCAAGAAGGACGGCAAGGTGTTCAAGCGGGAGAAGTTCAGCTGGCGCTACGACGCCGAGCCGCGCTTCATCTGCGCCCCGAAGCCGGGCGGCGGCGACGACTGATCCACCGAAACGCCGAAAGGCCCCGCCGGACGCATCCGGCGGGGCCTTTTCCATGCTTGTCACGGCCGCGCCGCGGCCAACCCTTCGCGTACGCCGTCGGCGTCCCGGTCGGTGCCGTAGACGGGCGTGTCCGGCTGCTGCCGCCAGCTCTCGTCCAGGGTGCCCGCGTCGACCGGGTCGAAGCCCAGCTCGTCCACCAGACCCATCACGATCCGCTTGGCGTCCGCGTCGTCGCCGGCCACCGGCAGCGCGATCCGGCCCGCCGTACCCGCCGGCTTGCCCTCGTCCATCAGGTGCGCGGCCTGGATGTTGTTGAAGACCTTCACCACCCGGGCGCCCTTGAGGTGGTCGGCGGTCCAGCGGCTGGAGCTGAGGCTGCGGTCGAGCAGCTCGGCGATGTCGCCGTCCCGCTGGGGGTAGTAGTTGTTGGCGTCGACCACGAGCTTGCCGTCGAACAGCGCCGCCGGAAGCTGCGGCACCGCCTTCAGCGGGATCGCGACGACCACCAGCTCGGCGCCCTGCACGGCCTCCTCCACCGGCACCGCCCGGGCGCCGGTCTCGGCGGCCAGGTCGGACAGGCTCTGTGGCCCGCGGGAGTTGGCCACCGCGACGTCGTGACCGAGTGAACGCAGACGACGGGTGAGGGTGCCCCCGATGTGCCCCGACCCGATGATTCCGATCTCCATGCCCACTCCTGTACCCCGTGCGGTCGGACCCGATCAGGGTCCCGGCGTACGACACGTCACGTTTCCCGCCACCGAGCCGGCAGGCGGACGTGCGTCGTCGGTCCCGGCTCGACGGTACGAGACGGAGGCGGCCCGGCGTGGTGTTTTCCGGGGGTGAACGT
>NZ_JADKYQ010000022.1:0-65502 GCF_015354395.1 Micromonospora sp. ANENR4 | reverse complement strand
ACGTGATCCTGAATGAGGCGGTGCTACGTCGACCGCTGCGCGATCTGTCGGCGATGGGTAGGCAAATCGATGCCCTGGTGGTGGCGAGCCAACAGCACAACATCCGTATCCGGGTGCTCCCACTCAGCGCTGGTCTCTACCGCTGGGCGTCGGCCGGAACTTTCACGATGCTCGACTTCCCGACCGACGTGCGGGAACCGGAGCCGACCACCATCTACATGGACGGTCCATGCGGCGCGGCATACCTTGACAAGGCTCACGAGATCCAGACCTACGAGGACGGATGGCGCTCGCTCGGTGAACGGGCGCTCGATGCTGATGAGTCCCGCAAGCTGATGATGACGATAGCTGAGGAGATGACCGATGGGACGTGATGGAGTGTGGCGCAAGTCGTCCCGATCCGGCGGTGAAGGCGATTGCGTCGAGGTGGCTGGTTTCGCCGATGCGGTCGGAGTGCGGGACACCAAGGATCGGCAGGGGCCGGCGCTGAGCTTCGACTCGACGGCCTGGACCCGGTTCGTCGGCGCGATTCGCACGGGCCGCTTGAACGACCGGGCCTGAACTTGATGGGCGGCGGGTCTGGTGCCATCCAACTCGGCACCAGGCCCGCCGCCCATGCCGTTGGCCCGGCCCCGGCCGAAGCGATCGAAGCAGCGTTGGGCAGGGCGGGGCTGCATGGCCACGGAGTACCTCCACATGCGTGGGGAGGACGAGATCTGGGGTCTGGGGCTGGAGCACGTTGACGGAGCACCCCCACGCGCGTAGGGAGGACACCAGCCCGGACGTCCGCTGCCCGGCGGGCACCGGAGCACCCCCACGTACGGGGGGAGGACAAGGATCTTGACCTTACGCACGTGGGGGTGCTCCGTTCGGCCAGGGCGGCATCCCAGACCGCCGCCAGTCCTCCCCACGCACGTGGGGGTGCTCCGCCGGAGGACTTCCTACCGCCGACGAACGCCGGCCCCTCTCCACGCACGTCAGCGTTTGGTCAGAAAAGTTTGGGCGAGTCCGCTGAGAAGTAGACGCCCTGAAACAGGTCCTTGCGGGCGATTTCCAGGTTGCGTGCAGCGGTGTCCAGCATCCGGGCGAGATCGTCGCACCCGACCGTCATGGACACCGTGCGCTGCGCCCGTTGGGTTCTCCTGATCGCCTGCTCGATGTTGAGCAGCACCTCGGAGACCTCGCGGAGTCCCGCCTCCCGGGCGGCATCCTCGGGGGTCTGGTCAAGATCAGACATCGCGGTCCTTCCGGGGGCCGAGCGGACCCAGCGTACGGCTTCGTGCGGGGGTTTCCCGAGCAGCCAACGGTCACGGCGTGGTGCCTCCCGGTTCCGGGGATGCCGGGGGGCCGATAACGATCATGTAACGGGCGCGAACCTTTTGCCGGGCGTCACTGCTCTTTCTCGGCATCGGCCCGCCGGGGCCAGGAGAGGACGTCGGATGAAGCTGGTGTGGAGGCGGGCGATAGAGGCCCGTGGGCTGCTGCTCGCCGCCGCTGTCGCGGCACTCGTCGCGGTCGCGCTTGTCACCGGGCTCTCCGACTACAACCGCCGGGCGGTCGAGGCGGGCGCGCGGGCGGTGCTCGACGCCGCCCCGGCCGAGGAGCGCAGCCTGCTGATCAGCGGCTCCGGCGGTGCCGACGCCGCCGCGTTCGCCGAGCGGGACCGGGCGGTACGGGAGCAGTTCGCGAACGGGCTCGGTGGCGCTCCGGTCACCGTGGCCGCGACCCGCTCCGGGACCGGGCGGGAGCTGACCGGTGACGTGGGCGCCGCTCGGATCGACGACGACCCGATGTTCGCCAACCTGGCCACGCTCGACGACCTGCCGGCGCACGCCGAGCTGGCCGCCGGGGCGTGGCCGGTGCCCGGCAGCAACCCGTTGCAGGTGACGTTGCCGGAGAAGGTGGCCGCGCAACTGAGCCTGGAGGTCGGGGAGCGGGTGCCGCTGTACGACAGGGGCGCGGAGCGCGCCGGCACCGTGGTGGTCGTGGGCACGTGGCGGCCCCGGGACGCCGCCGAGGCGTACTGGCGTCTCGCCCCGGGGGTGGGGGAGAGCCAGGGCGACGCGGAGATCACCTCGTACGGGCCGTTCGCGCTGGACCCGGCTGACTTCGCGCGTACCTTCCGGGGCTCCACCTCGGCGGCCTGGGTGGTCGACCCCGACCTGGTGGCGGTCGAGCCGGCCCGGCTGCCCGCCGTGACCACGGCGCTGGACGAGATCACCGGGAAGCTGCCCGAAGCCACCGGCCTGGGCTCCTCGACACAGCAGGTCAGCCACCTGGACCGGCTCGTCGACCGGCTCAGCCGGGCCGACCTGGTGGGCCGGTCCGCGCTGCTCACCCCGCTGCTGCTGATCGTGGTGCTCGGCGGGTACGCGCTGGTGCTGGTGGCCGCGCTGCTGAACGAGGACCGGCGGGCGCAGACCGCGCTGCTGCGGGCCCGGGGCGCCGCCCGGGGGCAGATCGCCGGGCTGGCCGTACGCGAGGCGACGCTCGTGGTGGCGCCGGCGCTGCTGCTGGCTCCGGCGCTGACCGGGCAGGCGATCCACTACCTGGGCGCGGACCTGGGGCTGGCCGACGGCGACCTGGCCCGGGTGTGGGTGGTGGCGGTCGGCGCGGCGGTGGGCTGCCTGCTCGCCATGGTGCTGCCGGCGATGCGCCGGGCCGGCACGTACGTCGCCGACATGGCCGCCCGGTCCCGCCCCTCCCGGAGCGCGGCCGTGCAGCGGGCGAGCGTGGACGTGGCGCTGGTGGCGCTCGCAGTGCTCGCCTGGACGCAGCTGCGGCAGTACTCCTCGCCGCTCGCAGGCGCGAACGGCAGCCTCGGCATCGATCCGCTGCTGGCCGCCGCGCCCACCATCGGCGTGCTGGCCGGCGCGGTGATCGCGCTGCGGCTGCTGCCCCCGACCACCCGGCTCGCGGAACGTTTCGTCGACCGGCGGACGTGGAACGCCACCATGTTCGGCATGTGGCAGGCGGGCCGCCGCCCGCACGCCGGCCCGGTGCTGCTGCTCGCGCTCGCCGTCGGCGGCAGCACGCTCGCCTGGTCGCTGGTCGCCTCCTGGGAACGCTCGCAGCGCGACCAGGCGCAGCACACAGTCGGCGCGGACCTGCGGCTGACCGAACGGGACGGCACCGCCCCCGCGGACCGGGCCGCCCAGCTGGCCGCCGTGCCCGGAGTGGACCGGGTGCTGCCCGCCTGGCGCGACGACGTACGGGTGGGCCGTGAGGCCCGGCCGGCGACTGTGGTGGCGCTCGACGCCGCCGCCGCGAAGGGGATGATCCGGCTCGACGACACCGGCGGCGACGCGTCCACGGCGGCGCTGCTGGACCGGCTCGCCGACGGCCGGACCGCGCCGGCCGGCGGCGTCCTGCCCGAGAGGGCGAAGACGCTGTCCGGCACCGTCCGCACCCCGGTCGAGAGCATGTTCGACCGGCCGCAGGTGGCGGTGACCGCGTTGTTCACCACCGACGCCGGGGCCACCTGGCGGGTCCGGCTGGCCGAGGCCGGCGGCGACGGAAAGCCGGTGCGCTTCTCGGCGAAGCTGCCGGACAGCGGCGGTGCCCCGCTGCGCCTGGCCGGCTTCGAGGCGGACGGCGGCGACGCCAGCGGCAACTCGTACCGGCTGCTCCTGGACGAGCTGCGGCTCACCGACGCCGCCGGAGCGGCCCTGCCGGTGCCGGTGGAGGGGTCGTGGCGGGTGATCGACCCGGGCTCCGGGCCACGCGGCACCGCCAAGGCGAGCCCGACCCGGATCGACGGGACGCAGAGCTTCGACGTGCCAGCCGGGCTGTTGCAGTTCGCCCGGGTGCCCTCGTCCCGGTTCGCGCTGGTGCCGCAGGCGCCGGACCGCCCGGTGCCGGTGCTCGTCACCCCGGGTGTGGCCGCCGCGATGAGCGTCAAGACCGGCGACACCGTCAAGCTGTCGGTGGCCGAGGTGACGCTCGAGGTAACTGTGGTCGGCCAGGTCGCCGCGATCCCCGGCACCGGGGGCGACGGGGTGCTGGTGGACCTGCCCACCGCCACCACGCAGCTCCTCGAACGCAGCGGCGGCGTCCGGCCGGTGGCCGAGTGGTGGCTGGGCACCACGCCCGGCGGGCACACCGCCGCCGCTGACGCGCTCGCCCCGACCGGCGGCACGGTGCTGCTGGACCGGCGGGCGGTGGCCGCCGAGGCCGCGGAGGATCCGTACTGGCAGGGCGCGCGCACCGGGCTGCTGGCCGCCGCGCTCGGCTCGGTGCTGCTCGCCCTGGTCGGCCTGGCGGTCGACGTCTGGGCCACCACCCGGCGCCGGCTCACCGAGTTCGCCGTGTTCAACACGCTCGGCGCGAACACCCGCCTGCTGGCTCGCGCGTACCTCGCGGAACAGACGTTCCTGGCCGCGATCGGCGTCGGCGTCGGCATGCTCGTCGGCGCCCTCGTCGCGGCCACCATGGTGCCGCTGGTGATCCTCACCCCGGCCGCCGGCCGGCCGGTGCCCGAGGCGGCCTTCACAGTGCCGTGGGTGCCGATCGGGGCGACGGCCGCCGGGCTGCTGCTCGCCGCGCTCGCCTTCGCCGCCCTCATCACCACCGGCATCCGCCAGCGGGTCGCCGCCGCGCAGCTCCGGATCGGAGGAGAACGATGAGCCTTCCTGGTGCCGCGCGCCGGGTTCGCGCGTACGGGGGACAGTTCCTGCTGCTCGCCGTCCTGACCCTGGTGACCGCCCTGCTGATCACCGGCGTGCCCCGGGTCGCCGACCGGCTGACCGGGCAGGGGCTCACCGAGTACGTGGCCGGACAGCCGGTGGCCCGCCGGGATCTCACCTACAGCACCGGGCCGACCGCGTTCCCGCCGACGACCAGGACCGCCGTGACCGGTCACGCGGCCGAGCTGGCGCGGATCGAGAACACGATGCCCGGCGTGGTCCGGGACACCGTCGGCCAGCGCTGGTACGTCGCCCAGACCGTGCCCGGACGGCTGCGCGGCCCGGCGCTGGCCCCCGAGAAAGGGCTCATCGACCTGCACCTGCGCGCCGGAACCGGCATCAAGGAGGCCACCACCCTGGTCGACGGGCGGTGGCCGGAAAGCGGGATCACCCCGGCCGGCGCGGTCGAGGTGACGCTCGCCGAGACGATCGCCGGCACGCTCGGCGTGAAGACCGGCGACCGGTTCCTGCTCCTGATCCTCGACCAGGACGACAACGTGCTCAAGTCCCTCCCTGTCGCACTGGTCGGCGTGTGGCGGCCGAACGACCCGGCCGACGGCGTCTGGGACACGCTGCCGTCGATGCTGAAGCTCACCCCGCCCGAGGGCGACGGCGACCCGTTCGTGGGCGTCGCCTACACCGCCGACGGTGGCGTCGACGAGGCCGTCGCGACCGGCTGGCCGGTGAGCTTCGGCTGGCGGTACCGGATCGCCCCGGACCGGCTCGAACCGGGCCGCCTCGACGCGCTCATCGCCGGTGTCGACGGGCTGGAGCGCACCCGTCCCGCCGTGGCGACGCTCAGCCAGGGCGTGGACATCCCGCTGCGGCGCTTCGCCGACTCGCTGGCCGCCGCGCGTACCCTGCTCGCCGTCATCGCGGCCGGGCTGCTCGCCACGCTGGCCGGGCTGACGCTGCTGGCCGCCCGGCTGGCCGCGCGCCGCCGCCGCGCCGAGTTCCACCTGATCCGGGCCCGCGGCGGTTCGACCGGCGCGGTGCTGCGCCGCGGCCTGGCCGAGTCGCTGCTGGTGCTGCCGGCCGCGGCCGGGGTCGGCTGGCTGCTCGGCGGGCTGCTGCCCGGCACCGGGGCGTCGTGGCGCTGGGTGGTGCTCGCCGGGCTCCTGGCCACGCTGCTGCCGCCGCTCGCCGCGCTCGCCGTCGGCCGCCGGGCCGGTGGCCGCGCCGACCTGGGCGGCCGGTCGCCCGCCGTCCGGCTCACCGTCGAGGTGGTGGTGCTCGGGCTCGCCGTGCTCGGCGCGTTCCTGCTGCGCCGCCGCGGGCTCACCGCCGGCTCGGTGGACCCGCTGCTGGTCTCCGTGCCGGTGCTGCTGGCGATCGCGGCGGCGCTGCTGGCGCTGCGCGCGTACCCCTGGCCGTTGCGGCTGGTCAGCCGCGTCGCCGCCCGGGCGCGCGGCAGCGTCGCGTTCCTCGGCACCGCCCGCGCGGGCCGGGCCGCGAGCACCGGGCCGCTGGTCGTGGTGGTGCTCGCCGTCGCCACCGCCGCGTTCTGCGGCGTGGTGGCGACCGGCATCGAGACCGGCCGGGACACCGCCGCCGCCCAGGCCGTGCCCGGTGACCTGCTGGTACGCGGGGAGCGCTTCACGCCGGACACCGCGGAGAAGCTGGCCGGACTGCCCGGGGTACGCGCCGTCGCGCCGCTGCTCACCGTGCCGGCCGAACGCCCGTACTCCGACCGCGCCGGACGCCCCGCCCCGATCACCGAGCTGCGCGTGGTGCTCGTGGACGGGGAGCGGTTCGCCGACGTGGCACGGCAGGCCGGCGTACCGGTGGACGTGCCCGACCCGGTGCGGGCCCGCGCCGACGGGAGCACGCCGCTGCCGGCGCTCGTGTCCCCGGCGGTGGCCGAGGAACTGGCCGACGCCGGGCTCGCCGACGCCCGGGGCGAGCGGCCCGCCTGGCTGGACGTGCAGGGCAACCGGCTGCCGGTGCGGACCGCCGCCACGGTCGACGGGTTCGCGCTCGTCGGCGAGGGCGTACGCCGGTTCGTGGTGCTGCCGTGGCCGGCGTTGCCGGCCGACGCGCCGCACCAGCTCGCGCCCACCGGTTTCGTGCTCGCCGGGTCCGGCGTGGACGCGGCCGAGGTGGACCGGGTGGCGCGGGACGGGCAGCGGCGCTACCTGCGCATCGGCGGTGTCGACGCCGGGGACAAGGCCCGCGCGCCGGAGGTGACGACCCGGGCGGCCGTCCGCGCCGACCTGGGCGGCACCGGCGTGAACGGCCTGCTGGTGTTCGGCTTCGTGCTCGGTGCCGGAGGCGGCGCCGCGCTGGGGCTGCTCGGGCTCGCGCTCGCGGTGCTCGCCGGGGCCCGCTCGCGCGGGCAGGTGCTGTCCCGGCTGCGCACGATGGGCCTGTCCCGCCGGCAGTGGCGCGGACTGCTGATGGTGGAGCTGACGCCGCTGGTGCTGGTGTCGGTGCTCACCGGGGCGGTGGTCGGCGCGTTGCTGCCGCTGCTGCTCACACCGGTGCTCGGCCTGCCCGCCTTCACCGGGGGCGTGGAGGTGCGCCCGAGTTTCGAACCCGGCCTGGTGGCCGGGGTGTCGGTCCTGGCCATGCTGGCCCTCGGCTTCGCGATCACCGTGGAAGCCGTGAACAACCGCCGGTTGCGCCTCGGCGAGGTGCTGCGGCTCGGAGAGGAGAGCTGACATGACCGCGACCGCTTCCGGCCACCCGGGCCCGGCGCGTCTCACGCCGCGTGACGAACCGTCGTCTGCCGTACCGGACCTGGCGTCGCTGCAACAGCGGGCCGCCCAGCGGGCCGCCGAACGGGCCGGTGGGCGCGACCGGCTGCGCGGGCACATCGTCTGCGACGGCCTGGTGCGCATCTTCAAGACCGAGGGCGTCGAGGTCGTCGCGCTCCAGGGCCTCGACCTGGTCATCGACCGGGGTGAGCTGGTCGCGATCGTCGGCGCGTCCGGCTCCGGCAAGTCGACGCTGCTGAACATCCTGTCCGGGCTGGACACCCCGACCGCCGGCATCGCCCGGGTCGCCGACTACGACCTGCTGTCGCTGTCGAACAAGCGGCGGCTCGCGTACCGGCGGGACGTGGTCGGGTTCATCTGGCAGCAGACCGGCCGCAACCTGCTGCCGTATCTGACCGCGCTGGAGAACGTGGAACTGCCGATGAAGCTGGCCGGGCGGGCCGGCGGGGGACGCAACCGGCGGGAACGGGCCCGTGAGCTGCTGGACATGGTGGGCGTCGGCTACTGCGCGGACCGCCGGCCGGGCCAGATGAGCGGCGGCGAGCAGCAGCGCTGCGCGGTCGCCGTGGCGGTCGCCAACGACCCGGAGATCCTCTTCGCCGACGAGCCGACAGGTGAGCTGGACGAGGCCACCGGCGCCGAGGTCTTCGCCGCGCTGCGCACCATCAACGCCGAACTGGGGGTCACCATCGTGGTGGTCACCCACGACCACGCCGTGGCCGGCCAGGTCCGCCGTACCGTCGCGATCCGCGACGGCCGCACCGCCTCCGAGGTACGCCGGACCGCGCGCGTCACCGCCGACGGCGGCACCGAGATGGTCAGCGAGGAGTACGCGGTGCTCGACCGCACCGGCCGGATGCAACTGCCGGCGCAGTTCGTGGAGGCGCTGTCCCTGCGCGACCGGGTCCGGCTCAACCTGGAACCCGACCACGTCGAGGTGCGCCCCGGCGACCGGACGCACGCCGAGGAGAGTGAGTGATGACCGACCAGACAGTGGTGCTGCCGGCGGAGCCGGGGACGGCCGTCGACGACGTGGTCCGGGTCGAGGGGGTGAGCCGCACCTTCGGCAAGGGGGAGCACGCCGTGCACGCCGTACGGGACGTCTCGTTCACTGCCGGACGCGGCGAGCTGGTCGCCGTCCGGGGCCGCTCCGGCGCCGGCAAGACCACGCTGCTGAACCTGGTCGGCGGCCTGGACCGGCCGGACGCCGGGCGGATCCGGGTGGCCGGGCACGACGTCACCGCCGCGGGTGAGCGGGAGCTGCTGTCGCTGCGCCGGGGCACCATCGGGTTCGTGTTCCAGACGTTCGGCCTGGTGCCGATCCTGTCCGCGGCGGAGAACGTCGGGGTGCCGCTGCGGCTGGCGAAGGTGCCGGCGGCCGAGCGGGAGCAGCGGGTGGCGGTGCTGCTGGAACTCGTCGGGCTGGGTGGGCACGCGGCGCAGCGCCCGTACGAGCTGTCCGGCGGCCAGCAGCAGCGGGTGGCGGTGGCCCGGGCGCTGGCGAACGAGCCGGACCTGCTGATCGCCGACGAGCCGACCGGTCAGCTCGACTCCGAGACCGGGCGGTCGATCATGGACCTGCTGCGCGCTGTGGTGCACGCCCGGGGCATGACCGCACTGGTCGCCACGCACGACCCGGCGCTGATCGAGCTGGCCGACCGTACGCTCACACTGCGCGACGGCCGGCTGATGTCGGAGGACTGATCCGGGTGCCGGGCCGCGCGCCTTCGGGCGGCGGCCCGGTGCCGGGTTGCGGCGGGTCGCGCCCGGGTCAGAGCGCCAGCTTCATGCCCTCGTGGCTGGCCACGAAGCCCAGGTCACGGTAGAACCGGTGCGCGTCGGCGCGCTGCTTGTCGGTGGTGAGCTGCACCAGCGCGCAGCCGTGCTCCCGGGCCCGGTCGATCGCCCAGCGCATCATCGTCCCGCCGAGCCCTCGGCCGCGCCGGTCGGAGCGCACCCGCACCGACTCGATCAGGCAGCGTTCGGCGCCGTGCCGGCCCAGTCCGGGGATGTACGTGAGCTGGAAACAGCCCACCAGTTCCCCGCCGTCGTCGGCCACGATCAGATGGTTTCGCGGGTCCGCGTCGAGGTCGGCGAAGGCCCGCTCGTACGCCTCGTCCACCTCGGGCAGGTCGCGGGTGCGGCCCAGCACGTCGTCGGCGAGCAGCGCGAGCACGGCGGGCAGGTCGGCGCGAACCGCCTCCCGGAAGATCACCTCGGTCACCGGGCCAGCCTGGCACATCGCCGCGCGCCGGTGCGGCCCGGGCGGCGTCCCGACGCCTCGCCCGGTCGTGCCGTCCGGTTGCGCCGTCCGTGGTCAGCGGTCGTCCAGCCAGCTGCGCAGCGCCCACCACCAGTGCACGGTCTCCGGCACCGTGCACCGCGCCCCCTCCTCGACCGGCGGCCCGCCGGTCAGCTCCCGCAGCCGCCGCAGCCGGTAGCGCACCGTGTTCGGGTGGACGTGCAGCTCGGCGGCCGTCTGGTCCAGCCGCTGGCCGTGGTGCAGCCAGGCGAGCGCGGTGCCCGCCAGCTCCCGGTGGAACTCGTCGGCCGGGTCGAGCGCGCCGAGCAGCGTGCCGCGCAGCAGCTCGGCCAGCAGCGGCTGGGCGGCGAGCGCGGTCTCCCCGGCCAGGTCGGTGACCTGACGCAGCCCGCGCAGCCGCCGGTTCGCCGCCGTGGCGAGGGCCGCCACGCAGAGCGCGTACATGTCCGGGGCCCGCGCCAGTGGCTGCGCGGGCGCCACAAGCGTCAGCAGGTCGGCCGGTACGGCGTCGGGCGGTCGCGGCAGCAGCCCGGCCAGCCGGTCCCCGACCGTGCCGAGCAGGCCGCCCCGCGCGGTGAGCTGCCGGTGCAGCGCGTACGCCCGGACCGGGTCCGGTGGCGCGGCAACCAGGCAGTGATAGCGCCCGTCCGGCCGCAGCCCGAACCGGGTCAGCTCGGCCGGGGACAGGCCCGCGGGGCCGTCGCGCAGCAACCGCCGCAGCAGGTGCGCCCGAGCCGCCGCGCCGGTACCGGCCAGCTCCCGCTCAGCGCCGCGGTGCCCGTCGACCACCGCCCGCTCCACCGCTGCGGCATACCGGCCGATGGTGAGCAGCCCTTCCAGCAGCACCTCGTCCGGGATGCCGGCGGCCCGCCCGTGCCGGACCACCAGCTCCACCGCGCGGTCCCGCCCGGCCTGCACCCCGCGCAGCAGCCCGGCCACCGAGACGCCCTGCGCGGCCCGGTCCGCGCCCAGCCGGCGGGCCTCGGCGAAGTCGCGTCCGGCCGGGTCCTCACGGCGTTCCAGCGCGCCCAGGCCGCTCGTCAGCAGCAGCACGACCTGGCGGCGTACCTCGTCGGCCGGCAGCCGGGCCACCTCGGGGGAGTCCGCGCGGGCCGCCCGCGCCACCTCGTCGACGGCGGCCGGATCGGCGGACAGGTCGCGCAGCAGCGCGCCGAACGTCGGGGCCTGTCCGATCCGGGTCATCGGCGTCCGCCGCCCTCCGGTTGTCGACGCGGCACAACCGGGCCGCGCGGGCGTTGGCGTCGGGTCCCTAGCCCGGGCGGGCGGCCGGTTGCTCTCCTGGTTGTTACCGCAAGGTAACACCGCTCGCGCCACTGAGAAACGTCGATGTCGTACCGGCTGCCAGGAGGCATCCATGACACCCGTGCCACAGCACCCGTCCCGTACCCGCCGCCGTGCCGGCCTGGCCGTGCTGGCCGCGCTCGCCCTGGTCGCGCCGACGCCGCTCGTGACCGCGCCCGCGCCGGCCGCCGCCGCCGCAGCGCTCCAGGAGGTGATGTTCGTCGGCAACAACTGGGACGGCACCGCCGACGTGATCCGGTCCCGCGGCGACTACGCCAGGCTCGGCCGGATCAACGTGATCCCGGACCGCGCCGCGCGGCTGCGCGAGATCTACCTCAACCCGATCAAGCTGGCGTTCTTCCTCGGCATCCGGCAGGGCCCGGGGGAGGGCCACGACCAGCTCATCGACGACATGTACACCACGCCGGACGGCACCGCGCTCGTGGTGTCCCGGCCCAGCTTCGCCGACGTCGTCTCGATCGACCTGGCCACCGGCGCGCTGCGCTGGCGGTTCCCGGTCTCCGGCTACCGCGCCGACCACATGGCCGTCTCGCCGGACGGCACCCGCGTCGCGGTCTCCGCCTCCACCTCCAACACGGTGCACGTGCTGGACATCCGCACCGGTGCGCAACTCGGCTCGTTCGGTGCCGGTGACAAGCCGCACGAGAACATCTACACCGACGGCGGCACCCGGCTGTGGAACATGTCCATCGGCGAGGTGAACACCGACCTGGACGCGCCGTGGCTCGACTGGACCAAGGGCGACCGGCGGATCACCGTCGCCGACACCAGCACGTACCAGGTGGTCAAGGTGATCGACATGCGGGACCGGCTGGACGCCGCCGGCCGCCGGGACCTCTCCGACGCGGTCCGTCCCGCCGTGTTCACCCCCGACGGCAGCCGGCTCTACTTCCAGGTGTCCTTCTTCAACGGCGTCGTCGAGTACGACGTGGCCACCGACCGGGTCACCCGCGTCGCCACGCTGCCGAAGAACCCGGCCACCAGCGAGGACCGCACCACCTGGGTCAACGACTCCCGCCACCACGGCCTGTCGATGAGCCCCGACGGCACCCGGATCTGCGTCGCCGGCACCGTGGACGACTACGCCACGGTGCTGGACCGGGCCACGCTGCGCGAGGGGCCGCTGGTGCCGGCGAGCAAGCCGTACTGGGCCACCGTCAGCGGGGACGGCCGGGACTGCGTGATCTCCGAATCCGGCGCGGACCAGGTCACCGCGATCAACTTCGCGACCGGCCAGAAGGTCGCGAGCGTCCCGGTCGGCGACCACCCCCAGCGGGTGCGCATCGGGCACATCCCGGAGGGCTGGACGCCCCCGGCCGCCGGCTGACCGGGCCGCCGGTCTGCGGCACCCCGGGCGCCGTCGATCGGCGGCGCCCGGCGGGCCTGGGCCGCAGCCGACATCCGGACCCCTTCGCCGGACGGACCGTCACCGGGCGGGGCAGCGCAGCCCCTCCCGGGGGACGGTGAGCGAGATCAGGTACGCGTCGACCGCCGAGGTCACGCACGACGTCTGCGGGTAGGCGGTGTGCCCCTCGCCCTCCCAGGTCAGCACCCGCCCCACACCGAGCATCGACGCGAGCGCCGGCGTCTGCTCGTACGGCGTGGCCGGGTCACCGGTGGTGCCGACGACCAGGATCGGCGGCGCGCCGTTCGCCCGGCCGGTCGGGTACGGATCCCGCTCGCCGGGCCACTCCACGCAGCCCAGCATGCCCACCGCCAGCGCGGGGCCGAACAGCGGGTACTTCTGCCGCCACTGCGACTGCAACGAGCGGACCTGCTCACGGGACGGCTTCTCGGTCTCGTCGGCGCAGTTGACAGCCAGGTTGGCGTCGAACAGGTTGGAGTAGTGCCCGTCCGGCTCGCGGCCCGCGTACGAGTCGGCCAGCTTGAACACGCCGTCCGGGTCACCGCCCTGCAGGTCGTCGATCGACCGGGCCAGCTCCTGCCAGCCCTGCTCGGTGTAGAGCGACGAGATCACCGCGTAGAAGACCCAGCCGGCGGTGGCCTTGCGGCCGTCCTGCGCGCGGACCGGGGAGACCTTCGCCTTGGCGATCGCGTCGGTGACCGCGCCCCGGGCGTCCGGGGCGATCGGGCAGCGGCCGGCGTTCGCCGCGCACCAGTCGGCGAAGTTGTCGAACGCCCGCTCGAAGCCCTTCGCCTGGCTCTCCGACCCGGCGATCAGCTTCTGCTGCGGGTCGACCGCGCCGTCGAGCACCAGGGCGCGCACCCGCTGCGGGTAGAGCTGCGCGTAGGTCGCGCCGAGCAGCGTGCCGTACGAGTAGCCGAGATAGGTCAGCTTGTCGTCACCGACCGCCGCGCGGACCGCGTCCATGTCCCGCGCGGCCTGCTCGGTGCCGTAGAGCGGGAGCTGGTCGCCG
This sequence comes from Micromonospora sp. ANENR4, assembly GCF_015354395.1. Taxonomy (NCBI): domain Bacteria; kingdom Bacillati; phylum Actinomycetota; class Actinomycetes; order Micromonosporales; family Micromonosporaceae; genus Micromonospora; species Micromonospora sp. ANENR4. The sequence goes on along the minus strand of NZ_JADKYQ010000022.1, from coordinate 52,136 downwards.
TACTTCGCGCCGCACCGCTCGCCGATGCGCCGGTTGAGCCCGACGAAGCCGTCGAACGACGACTGGCTCTCCGGGTCGGGGTCGTAGCCGAAGCTGGCGTCCAGGTCGGCGTCGGAGATGCACTTGACCGGGCTGGACCGGGCCACCCCGCGCGGGTCGAAGCCGACGATGTCGAACCGGTCGGTGATCGCCGTCGGCAGGCCGCCGAACGCCGGGCCGAAGGACAGGTAGACGGCGGTGTCGACGCCGGACGCGCCGGGACCGCCCGGGTTGATCACCAGTGAGCCGATCCGGTCGCGCTGCTTGGTCGAGCGGGCCCGGATCAGCGCGATCTCGAACGTCTCACCGGCGCCCGGCCCGGCGGTCGCGCCGGTGGTGGCCCCGGTGCCCCAGTTGCGTGGCACCGCGATCCGGGCGCAGTCGTAGCGCATGTCCGCCGCGCCCCGGCCGACCAGCTCGTCGGGCACCTCCGGGCAGGCCCGCCACTCCGGTGCGGTACCCGGCGGGGCGGCCTCGCCCTCGCTCTCGGCGCGCGGGGCGAACGCCGGCAGCGTGCAGCCGGCGGTGAGCACCACCGCCGCGACGAACGCGGCCAGGACGGGCCGGAACCGGCGGGTCCGGTCGGGTAAGCGGGTCACGTGGGCGCCCTCCATGATCGTGTCGACCGTCAGGCTACGCCCGGCCGCGGGTGTCACCGACCGTCGCCGCCGGATCGCCGCGCAGCACCTCGTCGACGTCGTAACGGATCGGGCGGTCGAGCTGGCCGTAGTCGCAGGAGCGGGGATCACGGTCGGGACGCCAGCGCAGGAACCGGGCGGTGTGCCGCAGCCGGTCGCCCTCCATCGCGTCGTACGCCACCTCGACCACCAGCGCCGGGCGTAGCGGCTCCCACTCCAGGTTCTTGCCGCCGGTCCACCGGCTCACCCCGCCCGGGATGCGCTGACCCCGCTCGTGGTCGCCGTGCACCCACGGGTGCTCGCCGCCGACGTCGCGGTAGGGCTCCAGCTCGTCGAGCAGCTCCTTGCGGCGGGCCATCGTGAACGAGGAGCTGACGCCGATGTGGTGCAGCACGCCGTCGTCGTAGAGGCCGAGCAGCAGCGAGCCGACCACCGGCCCGGACTTGTGCCAGCGGAAACCGGCCACCACCGCGTCCATCGTGCGGGCGTGCTTGACCTTGGACATGAGCCGCTTGCCCGGCTCGTACGGCAGGTCGGCCGGCTTGACGATCAGCCCGTCGAGCCCGGCGCCCTCGAACACGTCGAACCAGCGGCGGGCCGTCTCCGGGTCGGTGGTCACCTGGGTCACGTGCACCGGCGGGCGCACCCCGGACAACGCCTGCTCCAGCCGCTCCCGCCGCTGCGGATAGGGCTGGTCGATGAGCAGCTCGTCGTCGATCGCCAGCAGGTCGAACGCGACGAAGTCGGCCGGGGTGGTCTCGGCCAGCAGCTTCACCCGGGAGGCGGCCGGATGGATGCGCTGGGCCAGCAGCTCGAAGTCGAGCCGCGGCTGCCCGCCCGGGCCGTCCCGCCGGATCACGATCAGCTCGCCGTCGACCGCGCAGCGGGCCGGGAGCTGCCGGCGGGCCTGCTCGACCACCTCGGGGAAGTAGCGCGTCATCGACTTCCCGCCCCGGCTGGCCAGCTCGACCTCGTCGCCGTCACGGAACACGATGCAGCGGAAGCCGTCCCACTTCGGCTCGTAGGTCAGGCCGGCATCGGTGGGTAACTCGGCCACGCTCTTGGCGAGCATCGGCTCGACCGGAGGGTTGATCGGCAGGTCCACGGCGACCAGTCAACCAGACCCCACCGACAGTGGTGGCGCAGATCACCGCCGGTGGCCGGGCGGCGTGTCCCGTACAGGTCGCGTTCGTCACCGCCGCCCGAATGGTGAAACCGCAGGCCAGAGCTACCGTCGCGGCGTGCCGGAGTGGAGTTGCGGATGCTGTGGGCGCTGGCGGGTCAGCGTCGAGTTGATCCGCGGCCGCTACCGCTACCGGCTGGCGCACCGCTATCCGCCCGAGCACGGCGGCGGCGTGAACGTCCTCGGCGAGGTCGGCTCGGTCACCGAGCTGGAGCGCCTGCTGAAGCGCTACGCCCCGGTCACCCTGGCCGACCTCCACGAAGCCGCCTGACCCTCCGGCCGGCCGGCGAACCGCCGATCTTGGAGTTGTGGCACCTCGCAAATCCCGCCGAACGGACATCCTGGGCGCCACAACTCCAAGATCGACGCGAGCGGGCGAGCGGGGCGAGGGGCGGCGGGTGGGGCGGCGCGGGAGCGGAGCGCGGGCATAGCCTGGGGGGACCGTCCACGGGGGAGGAACGCCGATGCGGTTCACCGAGTCCGTCGAGATCGCCGCCGACGTCGAGCGGGTCTGGGCGGTGCAGAGCGACGTCGAACGTTGGCCCGAGTGGACGCCGTCGGTCACCGCCGCCCGTCGGCTGGAGCCCGGTCCGCTGCTCCTCGGCTCGACGGCCCGGCTGGAGCAGCCCCGGCTGCGCCCGGCCGTGTGGCGGGTCGTGGAGATCTATCCGCCGTACTCGTTCGCCTGGGAGTCGGCGAGCCCCGGCGTGCGCACCCGGGGTGAGCACCGGCTGATCCCGCTGGAGGACGGGCGCACCCGGGCCGAGCTGATCCTGGCGCAGACCGGTCCGCTGGCCTGGCTGATCGGACTGCTCGGCGGCTCCACCATGCGCCGCTACCTGCGGCAGGAGGCGGACGGGCTCAGGCGCCGCTGTGAGCGGGACTGACCGTCTTCTCCAGCACGGCGAGGCGGTTGCCGTTCTCGTCCGGGCGGTGCGCCACCACCCGGTAGCCGCGGCCCGCGTACAGGGACAGGTTCGCCGCGCTGTCCGCGCCGGTGAACAGCGCGAACCGGGTCACTCGGCCGGCGCACGCCTGTTCGACGGCGTCCAGCAGCCGCCCGCCGACGCCCTGGCCCTGCTGGTCGGGGGCGACCGAGAGGCGGCCCACGTGGGCGGTCTCGCCGTCGAGGCGGGCGCGTACCGAGCCGACCAGGCGGGTGCCGCGCCGGGCGGCGAGCACCACGTCCGGCCCGGCAAGCGCCGCCCGTACCTCGTCCAGCGTCTCGGTCAGCGGCGGCAGGAACACGTCGCGGTAGCGCTGCGCCTCCACCAGGTACGCGGCACGCTGCACGGTGAGGATCTCCCCGGCGTCGGCGAGGCCGGCGGCGGCGATGGTCACGTCGGTCACCGGCTCAGCACACCACAGCGCTCCCGGGCAGCCGTACGCTGGCGGGGGTGTTCCCATGAGCGTGGAGGTGACAGGCGTGCCGGAGCTGACGTACCCGGAGGTGGGCGCGACCCGCGACGGCGCCCTGCCGGCCGGTTACCACCACCTGCGCCACCGCGTCCGGCTGCCGGACGGCGGTTTCCCGCTGGCGGCGGACGCGGTGCTGGGCTGGCGGCTGCACCGCGCCGCGGGCGTGGTGATGCGCGCGGACGCGCCGCGCGCCGCCCCCGGGGTACGTGTCACGCCGGGGGTCGGTGTCGGCCCGGTGCGGCTGTGGGGCCCGACCGAGGTGGTGTGGACGGTGGACGAGCCGGACCGGGCCGGGTTCGGCTACGGCACGCTGCCCGGGCACCCGGAGGTCGGTGAGGAGGCGTTCCTGGTGACCCGGGGCGCCGACGGAGTCTGGTTCGAGGTGACCGCGTTCAGCCGCCCGGCGCAGTGGTACGTGCGGGCCGGCGGGCCGGTCGTGACGGGTTTCCAGCGGGCGTACGCCTGGTGGCTGGGGCGGACGCTGCGGCGGCTGTGCCGGCGGCGCTGAGCGGTCAGTAGCGGGCGAAGGAGCGGATCGGGGCGCGCGGGCCGTACTTCGGCGCCTGCACGCCCGCCGCCTCCAGCAGCACGCACACCCGGCCGCGGTGCCCCCGGAACGGCTCCAGCAGCGCCAGCATCCGGGCGTCGTCGCCGCGCGGCTCCCCGGCCAGCGCCCAGGCGACGGTGTTCGGCACGTGGTAGTCGCCGACGCTCACCGCGTCCGGGTCCCCGTACGCGATGCGCACCACCTCGGCGGCGGTCCACGGCCCGATGCCGGGGAGCGCGGTGAGCCGCCGGGTGGCCTCGGCGGAGTCGGCGCAGCGTTCCAGCCGGTCCGCGACGGCCGCCGCGCGGCGCAGCGTGTCGGCGCGCCGCTGCTCGACTCCGAACGGGTGGAACACCCAGTACGGCGTGGCCGTCACGGCGGCGGGCTCCGGCGGCAGCAGCAGGGGTTGCAGCGGGCCGGGGGCGGGCTCGCGGAAGTGCCGCACGGTGGCGGCGTACGCCCGGTACGCCTCCTTGCCGGTGACCTTCTGCTCGAAGACGGCCCGCAGCAACCGGGGGAAGATCTGGCCGGTGGCCGGCATCCGCAGCCCGTGGTGCGTGTGCGCGAGGCGGGCCACCAGCGGATGCGTGGCGGCGAGCGCGGCGAACCCGGTCAGGTCGTCGCACAGTCCGGCGATCCGGTCGGCCCGCTCGACCACCCAGCCGGCGCCCGGGCCGTACCCCTCGGCGGTCAGCTCCCCCGCTTCCGGGCGCAGCGCCAGCGTGGCCGGGCCGTCCGGGGTGCGGGTGGCCCACCAGAATGTGCCGGCGGCGATCCGCGCGCACGGGTCGTACGGGCTGAACGTGAGCGCCCGCACCGACGGGGCCAGGCGGTAGCCGGCCGGCGGGCGCAGCGTACGGCGGGCGTCGGGCGAGGTCACCAGGCCACTCTGCCACGCGGCCGGGCCGTGACGCCGGGCACGCCCGGCCGGGAGGCGGGCCGATGCCGGTGCGGCCCGCCTCCCGGGGTTCACGACGGTGACCGGCCGTGCCCTCCCCGGCGGCGACCGGTCACCGTGTCCTGGTGCGTCAGTACGAGTAGTCCGAGCCGCCACCGGAGGAGCTGCCGGCCGCGGGCGGCGCGACCGCCTTGGGCGTGCCGGTCGGCAGGCAGGTCAGGTTCTTCTTGCCGTTCGGGTCGACCACGAACCAGGTGCCGCCGACGCCCTGGCCCTTCCACTGGCCGGGCTTCTTGTCGCCGATGTAGCGGTAGACCGGCCAGCCGCCGATGGTGAGCTGCCGCGTGCCGTCCTGGCGGGTGATGGTGCCGACCTTGTCGTCGGAGACGCCCTGCAGCTTCGGGTTGCCGTCGGTGAGCGACGGCGGCCAGACCTCGGCGCACTTGTCCACGCAGTTGGACTGCGGCGGGTCGTCGGAGTCCTTGTCGAACCGGTACAGCACCCAGCCGTCCTGGTCGGTGACGACGCGGCCCATCCGGGGCAGCTTCTTGCCGACCAGCTCGTCCGTGATCTTCACGTTGGCCGGGGGCGCCTTGTCCGCTACCGGCTCCTCCTCGGGAGCCGCCGACGCCTCCGGTTCGGCCGCCGCGGTGGGTTCGGCCGCGGCGACGGCGACCGGCTCGGCCGCGCCCGAGTTCGCCCCGTTGTAGCCTGCTGGGGCGCAGGCCGTAAGTGCGACCATCGCGCTCGCGACGATGACGGTCGTCCGCTTGTGGTGTGCCACGTGCCCTCCTCGTTCTTGGCAGTTCGCCGAGTAGTACGGGTGCGGCACTGTCAAGGTTGAACCGGCAACGGTGGCACATTTCACAGTGGACCGATTGAACCGATGGGCGTCCCGCTGCGTGCGTCAGCACGAGGGGGTCCGTCGGCCGGGCACGACACGACGGCGCCGGGTGGCTCAGCCACCCGGCGCCGCTTCGCGTTCGATCAGATGTCGTCCACCGTCACCAGCGTGCTGGCCACCCCGTTCGCGTCGACCGACTGCACCTGGAGCTTGTCGATGTCTCGCACCGAGGTCCACGTGGACGCGCTCAGCTGTAGCGGAAGCTGGTTCTGGTTCGTTCCGTAGCCGCCGACCGGCACCGACCAGCTGGAGATCACCTCGCTGGTGGCGTCCTTGCGGACCACCACCAGCCGGCACGTGCGCGGCCCCGGCAGACGGCTGAGCTGCACCGCGATCTGCGTGCCGTACTCCTTGCGGGCCAGCCACATCGTGGTCTGCACGCCCGTCCCCGGGTCGGTCGCGTTGTGCTGGTCGCCCTCGATCGGCTCCCCGCCGACGCCCGGGTCGTTCGGGTTGCCCGGCTCGCCGCTCGGCGCGACGCTCGGCGCGGCCTGCGTCGGCACCGCCTGCGGCGGCGCGGGATCGTCGCCGAGCATCCCGGCGGCGACCCCGCTCAGGCCGCCGAACACCACCACTGCGGCCGCTGTCGCCAGCAACTGCCGCACCCGGGTACGACGCCGGTCCCGCCGTACCGCCACCAGCGTCCGGTCCAGCAGCGCCGGATCGGTATGCGTCTGCTCCAGCGCGGCCATCGCCTCGCCGTCGATGCCGGAGAGCAGCCCCACCACCGGGACCATCGTCTCCAGTTCCGCAGCGCAGGCCCAGCAGGTGGCCAGATGCTCCTCGAACCGCTCCGCGTCCTGCGCGTCCAGCACGCCGAGCGCGTACGCGGCGACGTCCATGTGATCGGCCCGGCTCATTCGGTCACCCCCCTCTCCTGCAGAGCCGTGCGCAGCGCGCGCAGCGCGTAGTAGACCCGCGACTTGGCGGTACCGAGCGGGAGCCCCAGCTCCTCGGCCGCCTCCGGCACGGTGCGCCCCCGGAAGTACGTCGCCACCAGGATCTCCCGGTGCGACTGGCTCAGCGTACGCAGCGCGTCCGCGACGGTCATCGTGCGCAGCACCCGGTCGGTGCTGTCCGACTCGGCGAACATGGTCAGATCCCGGTCGTACGTCTCGGGCGGGCGGGCCTGCTCGCTGCGGTGCTCGTCGATGGCGATCCGCCGGGCCACGGTGACCAGCCAGGGACGCAGCGAGCCCTGGCCCTGCACGCCGAGCCGGTGCGCGTTACGCCACGCCCGCAGCAGCGTCTCCTGCACGATGTCCTCGGCACGCTGCCGGTCCCCGCCGGTCAGGCGCATCACGAACATCAGCAACGGGCCGGCGTGCTCGGCGTACAGCAGGCGGATCAGCTGGTCGGAGTGGCTGGCCTCGGCGGAGGTCGCCTGGTGGCGTCCGGGAGCGGGTCGCGGCGGCACCGGGTCATTCTGGCGATCGGCGGACCGGGCGTCGACCCCCCGGCCCGAACGCGAGGCGCGCGAGTGTGGTTGTGCCCGGGCGAACATCCACTCGGGCCGCGCCACTTCGCCGTGCCAGCCGGCCGCCACCGCATGCATGCAGACCTCCGCTGTCCAATGACATCAGCCGGCCCCCCACGGGCATGGCCGCCCGGTGATACGCAGCGATCAGCCGATCGGATCAACGTTTGACGGAAAATATTCCCGGCGGCGGGGGAGTGGAGTCGACGGCGTCCGCGTCGTGCACCACCGCCGCGCCGCCGGTGAACCGGTCCAGCTCGGCACCGGCGAGCACCCGGCCGGGGAACCAGTCGCCCGCCGCCCGCCGGGTCAGCTCCGGCACCGGCGGCTCCACCCGGGACGCCACCAGCACCAGGTTGCCGTAGCGCCGGCCGCGCAGCACCGCCGCGTCACCCACCAGGCAGGCCCGGGGCAGCACGGTCCGCACCGTCGCGACCTGGGCGCGGGCGTGCCGCAGCGGCGGGCCGTCGGCCACGTTCGCCAGGTAGCTGCCGCCGGGCGCGAGCACCCGGGCCACCTCGGCGGCGTACTCCACCGAGGTCAGGTGCGCGGGGGTACGGGCGCCGGCGAACACGTCGGCCACGATCACGTCGTACGCGCCGTCCCGGCTCGACGTCAGCGTGGCCCGCGCGTCGGCCACCCGGACCTTCAGGCGCGGATCCGACGGCCAGGGCAGCTCACGGCGGACCAGCTCCACCAGCGCGCCGTCCACCTCGGACACCCGCTGCGTCGAACCGGGCCGGGTGACCTGCACGTAGCGGGGCAGTGTGAGCGCGCCGCCACCCAGGTGCAGCACCCGCAGCGGCGTCCCGGCCGGCGCCACCAGGTCCAGCGCGGCGGCGAGCCGCCGGACGTACTCGAACTCCAGGTGCGACGGGTCGGTCAGGTCCACATGCGACTGCGGCGCGCCGTCCAGCAGCAGCGTCCAGGAGCCCGCACGGTCGGCGTCCGGCACCAGCTCGGCCCGGCCCGTGTCGACGTCGGCCACCACCCGGTCGGAGTCGCGTCGCCGGCCCATCAGCGCCGCATCCCGCGCGCCGCGGCGGTGAGCACCCGGTGCAGCAGCCGCGCATCGCCGAGCATCCCGCGCAGCCGCCGTTCCAGCCCGGCGATCGGCACCAGGTTCTGCGGGGCGCGCGGATCCTTGTACGGGGTGGAGGCGAACCGGGGCAGCGTCACCAGCGACAGGTCGGCAAGCGCGATCGCCTCCGGCACGGTCAGGTCGGCCGAGCACTCCACCCGCACGATGCCCGCCCACGGTGCGCCCGCGCGTACCGGCAGCCGCAGATACCACGACCAGCCGCCCCACGCCGTGCCCAGCCGGAACACCGGGCAGCGCTCGCCCGGCGCCAGCCCGGTCACCACGGCGGTGAGCCGCCCGTCGAGGTACTGGCTGTGCTGCGTCTTGATGTACCCGAGCGTGCGCGGCAGGTTGCGCCGGCTGCGCAGCGGCCCGTCCACCACCAGCAGGTCGCCGTCGGTGCGTACCGCGTCGGAGACGGCCACCTCCAGCGCGGTCAGCGGTGCCTGCACCGCCGCGGGCAGCTTGCTCAGCTCACCGGTGCCGCTGACCCGGTGCACCGGGTAACGGACCGTCCCGGCGACCACGTCCTGCGCCGACGGGCTCGCCGTGAACAGGCCACGCCCCACCCGGGCACCGGCCATCTCGGCGGCGCCCCGGTCCAGGTCGCAGCGCACCACACCGGCCGCGTACGAGGCGGCGATGCCGGGGAACGAGCCGCCGTCCTCCTCGGCCGTCCAGACGCTGGCGTCGATCCGGCGCACCCCGTCGACCAGCAGCACCACATCCGGCGACCGCACGTTCGCGCGGGGGCCGATCGCCCGCCAGTCGGTGGCCGGCAGTTCGACGTCGGCGTCGACCTGGGCGCTGCTCGGCGCGGCCGGCCCGGACCCGCCGGCCGCCTCGAACGACGCGCCGTACGCCGGATCCCAGGCGTCGACGAAGAACGCCGGCGACGGCCCGGTCACGCGGCGCTCCGCCGGGACGCGCCGGTCACAGGCCGGTCCGTTCCACGCGGGCCGTCCGCGCGTCCTTGCGGACCTCGAACCGGACCGGGATGCGCTCGGCCAGCGCCGGCACGTGGGTGACCACGCCGACCATCCGGTCGCCCCGGGCGGCCAGGTTCTCCAGCGTCGCCGCGACCGTGTCCAGCGTCGCCGCGTCGAGCGTGCCGAAACCCTCGTCCAAAACGATCGACTCCAGGCTGGCGGCGGTGGTGGACATGCCGGCGAGCTGCTCGGACAGCGCCAGCGCGAGCGCCAGCGACGCCTGGAACGTCTCCCCGCCGGACAGCGTCCGCACCCCGCGCCGCAGCCCCGCGTCGTGGTGGTCGACCACGAAGAACTCACCCTTGTCGTGCACCAGGTCGTACTGCCCGCCGGACAGCTCCCGCAGGATCCCCGACGCGCCGTCGACGAGCAGGTCCAGCGCCTCGGTGAGCAGCCAGCGCTCGAAGTTGTTCGCCCGCAGGTGCGAGGCGAGCGCCCGCGCCACCCGCGCCTCGTGCTCGTGCCCGGCCCGCTGCTCCCGCAGCTCGGCGGCCTGCTCGCGGCGCTCGTCGAGCCGGCGCAACTCCGCCTCTGCCCGCTCCACCGCCACCGCCACGTCGCGCGGCGCGTCCTGCGGTGCGTCCAGTCCGGCGGCGGTGAACAACGCGGCGATCGCGCCGGCGACCTCGGCCGCGGCCCGCTGCGCCGCCTCCACCGAGTCGGCCAGCCCGTCGCGGTCCGCGCGCCGCGCCCGCGCCTGCTCGCCGGCCCAGCCGGCCAGCGCCGTCCACGCCGCCGCCACGTCGTCCCGGTCGGCGGCCGGTGGCCCGAAGCGGGCCAGCCCGTCGCGTACCGCGTCGAAGTCACGCCAGGCCCGGCGCAGCCGCTCCTGCGCGGCGTCGAGCGAGCCCCGCGCCCGCCGGGCCGCCTCCCGGCCGGCCCGCACCGCGCCGGCCGCCTCCTCCAGCGCGGTCCGCAGCCGCGCGTGCTCGGCCAGCGACTCGCGCAGCCGCTCCGGCGCCGGCGCGTCCGCGAGCTGCTCGTCCAGCTCGGCCAGGCGCGCGCCGAGCTGGTCGTGCTGGGTACGCGCGCGCAGCAGTACCCGGTCGGAGTCACGCGCGGCGGTGTCGCGTTCCTGCACGACCCGCTTGGCCGCCTCGCTCGCCGCCCGCGCCGCCTTGCCCGCCTCGATCGCCCGGCTCACCGCCGAACCCTTCGGCACCGCCGGCACCGTGGTGACCGTCTGCTCGCACACCGGGCACGGCGCGCCGCCGACCAGGTGCGCCCGTAGCGCGACCGCCTGGTCGGCGGCCTTCGCGTCCTCGTGCGCGCGGAACGCCGACTCCAGCTCCGTCTCGGCCCGCTGCGCGTCCGCCCGCGCCGCCGCCAGCGCCGCGACCGCCGCGTCGTGCTCGGTCCGCGCCGCGTCCACCGCCGCGCGCACAGTCGCCGCCTCCGCGGTCAGCCGGTCCCGGTCCGCGTACGCCTTCAGGTGCAGCCGCAGCGCGCTCTCGTCACCGGCGGCGGCCAGCTCCCCGCGCAGCTTCTCCTCACGCTCCTCGGCCAGCCCGACCGCGGCCGCCGCCTCGTCCGCGGCCACCCGGGCCGCCGCCACCGCCCGCGCCAGCTCGGCGGTGCCGTCCGGCGCCCGCACCCCGGCCAGCACACCCAGCTCGGCGTCGAGGGCGGCAAGCGCCGCGGCCCGCTCACCCGCCGTCGCACGGGCCTGCTCCCATTCGGGTACGGCGGCAGCGACCGCCGCGGCCAGTTCCCGCATCGCGTCCACCCGCTCCCGGGCGGCGGTCAGACTCTCGTCGTCGACGTCGGCGAGCCCGCCGAGCATCTTGTCGACGGTCTCCAGCTTCGCCTCGGCCTGCCCGGCCCGCTCGACCGCCTTCTTCTGCACCGACTCGTAGACGCCCAGCCCGAGCAGGTTCACCAGGATCTGCTGGCGGGTGGCCGGCTTGGCGTGCAGGAAGTCGGCGAACTGGCCCTGCGGCAGCACCACGCACGAGGTGAACTGCTCGTACGGCAGCCCCACCGCGTCCAGCACCGCCTGCTCCATCTCGGCCGGGGTGCCCGCCACCACCTCGCCCAGATCCTCCGGGCTGAGCCCGGTGTCGAGCTTGGTGACGTCGAACCCCGGCGGCATGAGCTGCAGACCGGCGTTGGCCGTCTTCACCGTGCCCCGGCCGTCGCGGCGGACCACCCGGGTCGCCACGTAGCGGTCCCCGGCGGATTCGAAGACCAGCCGGACCCGCGCCTCGGTGGCCGACGGTGCCAGCGCGTTCGCCAGCCCCCGGGCGCCGCCCCAGCGCGGCACCGTGCCGTAGAGCGCGAAGCAGATCGCGTCGAGCACCGTCGACTTGCCCGAACCGGTCGGCCCGACCAGCGCGAAGAAGTCCGCGTCGGTGAAGTCGACAGTCGTCTCGTCGCGGAACACCGTGAACCCGGCCATGTCCAGTCGCATCGGCCGCATCAGTGCTCCACCTCCTCGAGCAGCTCGTCGAAGAGTTCCCGGACACCCTCGTCGGCGTGCCCGCGGCTGTCCAGGTAGTCGCCGAACAACTCGCCCGGCGACCGGCCGGCCCGCTGAGCAGTCCGTGTCCCGCTGCCCGGCGCGGGCACCAGCTCCGGGTCGATCCGGATCTCCAGCGCCCGGGGCAGCAGCTCCTGCACCTCCTCGCGCAGCCCGGCCCGGGGCTGCTCCCGGACGTAGACGCGCAGCCAGCCCTCCGGCGCCTCGATCTCGGCGAGCTGCGCGAGCGTGCCGCGTACCGTGCGCAGCGGCACCGCGCCCGGCACCGGCACCTCGCGGATGCGGGCGGCCGTGGTGGCGGTCACCTCCACGATCGTCACCGAGCAGACGTTCTCCTGCTCGCCGAAGTCGACGGCGAGCGGGCTGCCGCTGTAGCGGACCGGGCACGGGCCGATGACCCGCTGCGAGCGGTGCAGGTGACCGAGCGCCACGTAGTGCGCGTTGCCCGGGAAGACCGTCGCCGGGACCGCGTATCCGAGCACCGTGTGCGCGTCCCGCTCGCCGCCGCCGGTGCTCGCGCCGACCACTGTGAGATGCGCGGTGACCAGGTGCACGCGGTCCGGCTCGGTGAAGCCCTCGGCGAGGCGGTCCAGCACCCGGCCCAGGTGATCGGCGTACGTCTGGTTGGCCTCGGCCGGGGTGAGCGTGTACATCTCCACCGCGCGCACCGCGTACCGCTGGGACAGGAACGGCAGCGCGGCGACCCGCCAGCGCTCCCCGCCGGCGGTGACCCCGTCGACGACGTGCTCGTCCGGGTTCTCCCGGACGCTGCCGCGCAGCGTGATCCCGGCCGCCTCGGCCCACGGGCGCAGCGCGTCCAGCGCCGCGCCGTTGTCGTGGTTGCCGCCGATCGCCACCACGTCGGCGCCGGTACGCCGCAGCGCGGTGAGCGCCCGGGTGACCAGGCGGGTCGCCTCCGGGGTCGGCGCGGCGGTGTCGTACAGGTCACCGGCGACGATCACCAGGTCGGGCCGTTCGCGCTGGGCGATGTCGATGACCTGGGCGAGGACCTGCTTGTGCTCCTCCGCCCGGGACTGCCCCTTGAGGACCTTGCCGACGTGCCAGTCGGAGGTGTGCAGGATCTTCATCTGGGTGCCGCCTAGAACGGGATGTCGTCGTCGGAGGAGCCGGAGCCGACCACCGCGAACGGATCGGCGGCCTGCGTGATCGACCGTAGCGTCTCCGAGGGCGCACGGCCCGCCTCCGAGACCCGGGTGGCCCACGCCGGGAACGGGAACTCCAGGCAGAGCGGCACCGGGATGTCCGGCTGGTTGACGAACATCGTGCCCGGCTTGGCCAGCAGCGCCCGCTGCCGCTGGGCGGGCGGCAGGAAGCCGTACTCCGGGCGGGACGCCTCGGCCGGGTCGAGCCGGCCCACCACCCGGATCGCCGAGTTGGTGACGATCCGCCGTTCCACCTCGCTCGCGGTCTGCTGCGCGCCGACCAGGATCACGCCCAGCGAGCGGCCCCGCTCGGCGATGTCGAGCAGCACCTCCTTGATCGGCGACGAGCCCTCCCGCGGCGCGTACTTGTTCAGCTCGTCGAGCACGACGAACAGCAGCGGCTTGGCGGTGCCGGCCTTCTCCTTGCGCTCGAACTCGCTCTTGAGCGTCACACCGACCACGAACCGCTGTGCGCGATCCGGCAGGTTGTGCAGGTCGACCACGGTGACCTGGGCGCTCTCCGCGGTGTTGATCGAGTGCGGCCGGCGGGTCGCCAGGTCACCCCGGATCAGCCGGCCCAGGTCCTTCTTGCTGCCGATCAGCCGCCGGGCGAACGCGTTCACAGTGCCCAGCCCGACCGCGCTGCCGGCCCACTCGCCGCGCGTCTCGTCGTCGTTGAGCTGCTCGACCACGTGGTCGACCAGATCCGCGTACGAGCCGAGCCGCACCCCGTCGATGCTCACCCCGCCGTCGGCCGGCTGGGCGTAGCGGGCCAGGTGCGCGGCCACCGAGTGGACCACCATCGTGTACTGCTGGCGCTCGTCGTCCGCGTCGGCGAACACGTACGGCAGCAGGCGGTCGGCGCAGAACTCGGACAGCGTCCAGTAGAAGCTGTCCACCCCGGTGAGCCGGCTGCTCACATCCGGCGTGCCGGAGGAGTCGCCGACCCGCGGCGGGGCGTACACCCGCACGTCCGGGAACGCGCCGGCATCAAGGCCCAGTTTCGCGTACGCCGCCCGGGTCGGGTCGTCGAGCCGGCTGTTCGGGTGGTCGAGGAAGAGCAGGTCCTCGCCCTTCACGTTGAAGATCAGCGCCTTGGCGTTCACGGCGTCGCCGCCCAGCACACCGGAGCGGAACACCGAGTAGAGCAGGAACGTGGCGAAGCTCGTCTTGGTGGCGACACCGGAGATGCCGGAGATCGACACGTGCGCGCCCCGGGTGCCGTCGAGGAAGTCGGCGTTGAGGTAGACCGGCACGCCGTCGCGGCCCATCCCCATCGGGATCCGCCGCTCCATCCGGTCGAAGTGCAGCGCCCGCGCCCGCGCGTCACCCTCCGCCCGGTGCACCACCGCGCCCGGCGTCGGCGGCACGTAGAACTCCGGGTCGACCCGCGTGGTGGTCACCTCGGCCGCCTCCTGCACCTGCGCCGGCAGCGTGCCGTCGGCGATGGCGAAGACGTCGGAGTCGAACTGCGCCCCCTCGTGCCGGGCGCGCACCTGGGTCACCACCCCGGCGATCGTCACCGGCTCACGGTCGGGCAGGTCGCGGCGGGTCACCACCACGTCGTCGAGTTGCAGGTAGCTGCCCGGCGCGACGGCGGTCCAGAAGGTGAGCGGGGTGGCGTCGGCGGTGCCGAGCACCCGGCCGACACCCTCGCCGGGCCCGTCGAGCTGATCGTCGGTCATCGGCGGTCTCCGGTCGGCTGGTCGTACCGTTGGCGGTGCACGTCGTGCATCCTGCCCGAGGGATGCGACAGGTTGCCACGCGACGCGGCGGACGCCACGCCACCCGTGCGCCGAACGGTAGCCCCCCGAATCCGCCCGACCACGATGCGTGCGTTTCCTCCACGTTCGCCCGCCGCCCGCCGGACGTGTCGTTCCACTCGTCGCCTGCCCGTCCACGATCCGGCGACGCCGGTACGTGCCGTCCCGAGCAGCAGGAGTGGCGTCCCGCGTGTCAGGACGACGCGAAGATCTTGGTACGAAAGGGCCCTTATAGGGGCCGTTTGCTACCAAGATCTCGCGTGGCGCGTGCCGCGTGCGGGTCAGGCGGCGGGGGCGGAACCGGCGGGCGGGGTCTCGGCGGCGTCGCGGGCGTAGCGCAGCATCAGCACGCCGTCGCCGGCGGCCAGCACGTGCCGCAGCGGCAAGTGACGCGGGATGCTGGTGTCCCCGGCGGTGATCCGGCCCGGACCGGCGCCGGCGAGCAGCGGCGCCACGGTCAGGCACAGTTCGTCGACCAGGTCGGCCGCCGTGAGCGCGCCGAACAGGTGCGGGCCGCCCTCGCAGAGCAGTTGGTCCAGCCCGCGCCGCCGCAGCTCGGCCAGCCCGGCGGCGAGATCGACCCGCCCGGGCGCGTCGGCGTGGCCGGTGCCGCAGCGGACCACGTCTGCCACGTCGGTCAGCCCGGGCGGCGGTTCGGCGCCGGGTTGGGTGAGCACGATCGGCCGGACCGGGGCGTCGGCGAAGGCGGCCTGCGCCGGGTCGAGGTCGAGCGAGCCGGAGACGACCACCAGCGTCGGGAACTCGGCCAGCCCGTGCTGGCGCCGCCAGGCCCGGCGTTCCGGGCTCAGCCGGACCGCCCGGTAGCCCTCGTGCCGCAGCGTGCCGGCGGCCACCACGAGGCCGTCGCAGAGCATCCGCAGCAGGCCGAAGACCCGCTTGTCCGGCTCGCCGGACAGCCCGGCCGAGTATCCGTCCAGAGTGACCGCGCCGTCGGCGCTGGCGACGAAGTTGACCCGCAGGTGCGGGCGGGCCGCGCGGCCGTAGAGCGCGGTGAGCTGCGGATCGGTGAGCGCACCGGTGACGGGTGCGGGCCAGATCCGTTCGATCGGGGTTCCGACGGTCATTCGCCGGCCGGACCGGTGACCGGCGGGGTGGGTTCGGGGGTACGGTGCTGGCAGTCGCACCACTTCCGGCCAGGACAGTCGTCGTGCCGCCGTTCCCGGCAGGCTCGGCAGATCATGCAGGCAGCCTATGCCCAGGAAGGACGGGACGTCGTGTCGCGTCAGATCTTCCAGCTCATGGTGTCGCTGGCCGGCGTCCGGCCGCCGGTGTGGCGGCGGGTGCTGGTGCCCGGCGGCTACACGCTGGACCGGCTGCACCGGGTGATCCAGCACGCGATGGGCTGGCGCGACTGCCACCTGCACTCGTTCGACGTCGACGGCCGGCAGTACGGCGAGCCCGACCCGGACGGCGAACTGTCGCTGCGCGACGAGCTGGACGTCCGGCTGGACGCGCTGGTGGGCAAGGGCGATCGCTTCCGCTACACGTACGACTTCGGTGACTGGTGGGAGCACGACCTGGTGGTGGAGGACTGCTGCGCCGCCGACCCGGACGAGCGCTACCCGCTCTGCCTGGACGGGGAGCGGGCCTGCCCGCCGGAGGACGTGGGCGGCCCGGGCGGATACGCGGTCCTGCTGGCCGCGCTCGCCGACCCGGCGCACCCGGAACACGTGACCATGCGCGAGTGGGCCGGCCCGGCTTTCGAACCGGCCGCGTTCGACCCCGACCGCGCCACCGTCCTGCTGCGCCGCTGCTGCTGACCTGAACCCCGAGCCACCTCCGCACCGCCGACGCGGTAACGAAATGGGAACGCTCCCAACGGTCTATTGACACCCCTGTCACCTCCCGGCAACCTCATGGGAGCGCTCCCGAGAGTGGTGCGGATCTCCCTCCTGCCCGCTCCGGCCCGCGCGACACGCACCCCCCACCACACAGCAGATATCGCCTCACCACCGAAAGAGGGGTCTCGGATGAGCGTCCCAATCCGTCGTCGGCGCTTCGCGGCCATCGCGCTCGCGTCCGTCGTCGTGCTCGGCACCACCGCCGCCTGCGGCGACGACTCGGACAGCGGCGACAGCGGCAGCGGCGGCGGCCCGGTCACGCTGGTCGTCGATGTCTTCGGCGACCAGGGCTTCGGCTACGAAGAGCTGTACAAGCAGTACGAGGCGGAGCACCCGAACGTCAAGATCCAGGAGCGGGGCAAGGGCCTCGGCCTCGGTGACTACAACACCCGCCTCACGCAGCAGATCACCGCGGGCTCGGGCGCCGGCGACGTGGTGGCCCTGGAAGAGGGCACGATCGTTCAGTTCTACGCCCAGGCCGACAAGTTCGTGAACCTCGCCGACCACGGCGCGAACGACCTCAAGGGCAACTTCCTGCCGTGGAAGTGGGAGCAGGGCACCACCCCCGACGGCAAGGTGCTGGGCCTCGGCACCGACGTCGGCTCGATGGCGCTGTGCTACCGCAGCGACCTGTTCAAGGCCGCCGGGCTGCCCACCGACCGCGAGCAGGTCGGCGCGCTCTGGCCGACCTGGGACGAGTTCATCGCCACCGGCCAGAAGTTCGCCGCCGCCGACAAGAAGCACAAGTTCGTCGACTCGGCGACCAACTTCTACAACGTGGTGCTGATGCAGGTCGCGGGCCAGGGCACCGGCTACACGTACTACGACAAGAGCAACAAGATGGTCATCGACCAGAACCCGGACGTGAAGACGGCGTACGACCTCACCACCAAGATGATCGCCGCCGGGCTGTCCAACAACCTCCAGTCGTTCTCCAACGAGTGGAACGCCGGCTTCAAGAACGGCACCTTCGCCACCATCGCCTGCCCCGCCTGGATGACCGGTGTCATCAAGGGCCAGGCCGGTGACGCGGCGGCCGGCAAGTGGGACATCGCCAAGGCGCCGGGCGCCGGTGGCAACTGGGGCGGCTCCTTCCTCGGCGTGCCGAAGTCGAGCAAGCACCAGAAGGAGGCCGCGGAGCTGGCCAAGTTCCTGACCAGCGCCAAGGGTCAGATCGGCGCGTACAAGGCGGTCGGCAACCTGCCCTCGAACCCGCAGGCGCTCACCGACCCGGCCGTGGCCGACTCGACCAACGACTACTTCAGCAAGGCCCCGGTCGGCAAGATCTTCGCCGCCGGTGCCACCGACCTGAAGCCGGTCTACCTCGGCCCGAAGAACAACGCGGTCCGCACCGCGGTGGAGAACAGCCTGCGCGCCGTGGAGCAGGGCAAGTCGGCCGGCGAGCAGTGGCAGACGGCCCTCAAGAACGGTGCGGCCGCCGGTAAGTAACCGGTTGAGCCGCCCGCGGGTGGCGTCGGCAGCCCGGCTGCCGGCGCCACCCGCGGTGCCCGCAGAGTCCGGCGTCGCCCGTGTGGCGGGTGACGCCGGCCGAGGAGAAGGACTCCCCATGAGCCTCGACCTGCACGCCGCGGCGCCGCCCGAACCCGGCCCGCCGCGCGCCGCCCGTCACTCGCGCCGCCGTGCCGCCTCACTGACGCGCCTGGACCTGAAGTACTCGCCGTACCTGTACGTCCTGCCGTTCTTCGTGATCTTCGCCGTGTTCGGCGTGTACCCGATCGCGTACACGGTCTGGATCGCGCTGACCGACCGGTCGCCGCTGAACTCGACGATCTCGTTCGTCGGGATGGACAACTTCGTCGAACTGATCACCGAGGACCCGCAGTTCTGGAACGCGGTGGTCAACACGTTCGGCATGTTCCTGCTCTCCACGGTGCCCCAGCTGCTGCTGGCGCTGATGCTCGCCAATGCGCTGAACCGGAAGCTGCGCGCGCAGACGTTCTTCCGGATGGCCATCGCGATGCCGATCATCACCTCGACCGCTGTGGTCGCGCTGATCTTCTCGATGATCTACGCGAAGGACTTCGGCCTGGTCAACTGGCTGCTCGACAGCGTCGGCCTGGACCCGATCGACTGGCGGGCGAATCGCTTCGCGTCCTGGTTCGCCATCTCCACCATGGTCGACTGGCGCTGGGTCGGCTACAACGCGCTGATCTACCTGGCCGCCATGCAGTCGATCAGCAAGGACATGTACGAGGCCGCGGCGCTGGACGGCGCCTCCCGGCGGCGCCAGTTCTGGTCCATCACGGTCCCGCAGCTGCGCCCCACGATCATCTTCACGCTGATCATCTCCACCATCGGCGGCCTCCAGCTGTTCACCGAGCCCCTGCTGTTCACCAGCGGCTCGGGCGGTCTCTCCGGTGGTTCGGAGGGCCAGTTCCAGACCATCACGATGTACCTGCTCGACGTGATGAACCAGCGCTTCCGGTGGGGCTACGCCGGGGCGGTCGCGCTCGTGCTCTTCGTGCTCATCGCGTTGATGTCGGCGATCAACTACCTGCTCGCCCGCCGCATCAGCTCCGACAAGTGAGGTGACGAGATGACGACCACCGCCGTCCGCCCGCCCACCCGGCAGAGTCCGCCGGTCAAGACCGCCCACCGCGCCGAGCGGCTCTGGAAGGCCAGCCCGCTCACCATGATCGGCCTGATCTTCGGCGTGCTGCTGTCCCTGTTCCCGTTCTACTGGATGATCGTGATCGCCAGCCGGACGAACGACGCGGCCAACTCCTGGCCGCCGCCGTTCCTGCCCGGCGGCAAGCTCGGCGAGAACATCGAGCGGGTGCTCGCCAACAGCGACGCCAACATCGTCAAGGGCCTGATGAACTCGTTCCTGGTCTCCGGGACGATCACCGTCGCGACGGTGTTCTTCGGCTCGCTGGCCGGCTTCGCGTTCGCCAAGCTCCGCTTCCGGGGCAAGAACGCGCTGCTGCTGATCATCCTCACCTCGATGATGGTGCCGATCCAGCTCGGCGTGCTGCCGCTGTACATCCTGATGGCGAAGCTCGACTGGCTGAACACCATGCCGTCGGTGACCGTTCCGTTCCTGATCGGCGGCTTCGGCATCTTCATGATGCGCCAGTACGCAGAGCAGGCGGTACCGAACGAGTTGATCGAGGCCGCCCGGGTGGACGGCTGCTCCACCTGGCGGGTGTACTGGCACGTGGTGGCGCCCGCGCTGCGTCCGGCCGCCGCGGTGCTGGGCCTGCTGACCTTCATGGAGCAGTGGAACCAGTTCTTCTGGCCGTTCGTGGTGCTGGCGGACCCGTCCAACCCGACCGTCCAGATCTCGCTGCGCAGCCTCAACACCGCCTACTTCGCCGACAACTCGCAGATCTTCGCCGGTACGTTGATCGCGACCCTGCCCCTGTTCGTCGTGTTCGTTCTGTTCGGCCGCCAGATCATCGGCGGCATCATGGAAGGCGCCGTCAAGTCGTGAGCAACCCAGCAAGCCCGCCCGCCGTCGGTCTCCTCGACGCCGGTCCGGCCCTGACCTTCCCGCCGGACTTCCTCTGGGGTGCGGCCACCGCCGCGTACCAGATCGAGGGCGGGGCGACGGAGGGCGGCCGTACCCCGTCGATCTGGGACACCTTCAGCCACACCGAGGGCCGGACGGTGGCCGGGCACACCGGCGACGTGGCGTGCGACCACTACCACCGGATGCCTGATGACGTGCGGCTGATGGCCGACCTGGGCCTGCGGTCGTACCGCTTCTCGGTGAGCTGGCCGCGGGTGCAGCCGGGCGGCACCGGCGGGGTCAACCAGGAGGGCATGGACTTCTACCGCCGGCTGGTCGACGAGCTGCTCGGCCACGGCATCGAGCCGTGGCTGACGCTCTACCACTGGGACATGCCGCAGCCGCTGGAGGACGCGGGCGGCTGGCCGGCCCGGGACACCGCAGCCCGCTTCGCCGAGTACGCCCACCTGGTCGCCGAGGCGCTCGGTGACCGGGTGAAGTACTTCACCACGCTGAACGAGCCGTGGTGCTCGGCGTTCCTCGGTTACGGCTCCGGCGTGCACGCGCCGGGCCGCTCCGACGGTGCGGACGCGGTCCGGGCCGGGCACCACCTGATGCTCGGTCACGGCCTGGCCGTGCAGGCGGTACGCGCGATCCGCCCGGACGCGCAGCTCGGCATCACCGTCAACCTGTACCCGGTGACTCCGGCGAGCGGGTCGGCGGCGGACGCCGACGCGGCCCGGCGGATCGACGCGCTGGCGAACCGGTTCTTCCTGGACCCGGTGCTGCGCGGGTCGTACCCGGCCGACCTCGTCGCGGACCTGCGTAAGGTCACCGACATGGGGCACGTGCGCGACGGTGACCTGGCGACCATCTCCACGCCGCTGGACATGGTCGGGATCAACTACTACAGCCGGCACGTGGTGGCCGCGCCGGTCGAGGGCGCGGAGCCGGAGCCCTACTGGCGGGCGCCGTCCTGCTGGCCGGGCAGCGAGGACGTCCGGTTCGTCACCCGGGGTGTCCCGGTGACCGACATGGACTGGGAGATCGACGCGCCGGGCCTGGTGGAGACGCTGGAGCGGGTCCACCGAGAGTACACCGACCTGCCGCTCTACGTCACCGAGAACGGCTCGGCGTTCGTCGACGAGCTGGTCGACGGCCGGGTGGACGACCCGGATCGGCTGGCCTACTTCTCCGCCCACCTGCGCGCGGCGCACGCCGCGATCGAGGCCGGTGTGCCGCTCAAGGGCTACTTCGCCTGGTCGCTCCTGGACAACTTCGAGTGGGCCTGGGGCTACACGAAGCGGTTCGGCATGGTCTATGTCGACTACGACAGCCAGGCCCGGATCGCGAAGTCCAGCGCCAGGTGGTACGCCGACGTGATCCGACGCAACGGACTGCCCGCACAATAAGCTGGGCCAGCCAGTAACGGGCGGCCCGGCGCCGACGCCTCAATCGGTGCCGGGTCCGCCCGACCGTCGGAGGAGCACAACGATGACAACGCAGCGCACCCGCTCGCTCGGGCGCCCGACCCTCGACGCGGTCGCGGCCCGCGCCGGCGTCGGGCGCGGCACGGTCTCCCGCGTGGTCAACGGCTCGCCGCAGGTCAGCCCGGAGGCCCGGGCCGCCGTCCAGCAGGCCATCGCCGAGCTGGGGTACGTGCCGAACCGTGCCGCCCGTGCGCTGGTCACCCAGCGGACCGACTCGGTCGCACTGGTCGTGTCCGAGTCGGGGGAGCGGGTCTTCACCGAGCCGTTCTTCGCGGCCATCGTCCGGGGCGTCAGCTCCGGGCTGGTGGAGACGCCGATGCAGCTCTGGCTGGCCATGGTGCAGTCGCCGATCGAGCGGGAACGGGTCGAGCACCACCTGACCAACCAGCACGTGGACGGCGTACTCCTGCTGTCGCTGCACGACGCCGATCCGCTGCCCACGCTGCTGGAGGAGCGCGGCCTGCCGACAGTGCTCGGCGGCCGTCCGGCGCGGATGCTGCACCCGAACGCGCAGCCGGCGTGGTTCGTCGACATGGACAACGTCGGCGGCGCGCGGCAGGCGGTCGAGCACCTGTTCCGTCAGGGCCGACGGCGGGTCGCGACCATCGCCGGCCCGCAGGACATGGGCGCCGGCCTGGCCCGGCTCTCCGGCTACCAGGAGGCCGTGCGTGCGTCCGGCAGCCGGGTCGATCCGGGCCTGATCGCGTACGGGGACTTCAGCGAGGGCAGCGGCACCGCGGCCATGCGCCGGCTGCTCGACGTCTGCCCGGAACTGGACGCGGTGTTCGTCGCCTCCGACCTGATGGCGTTCGGCGCGTTGCGCGCGTTGCGCGAGGCCGGCCGCCGGGTGCCCGAGGACGTGGCGGTGATCGGCTTCGACGACGCCCCGATCGCGCGTCAGGCCGAGCCGCCGCTGACCACCGTGTTCCAGCCGGTGGAGGAGATGGGCCGGCAGATGGCCCGGCTGCTGGTCTCCCGCATCCGGGGCGAGGAGGTCCCCTCCCCGCACGTGCTGCTGGACACCGAGCTGATCCACCGGGCCTCCGCCTGACCCACCCCGGCGGGGGAGCCGGTCAGGACCAGCGGCGCAGCTCGCGGCGGGCCAGCGAGGCGCGGTGGACCTCGTCGGGGCCGTCGGCCAGGCGGAGCGTGCGGGCCGCCGCCCACAGCTCGGCCAGCGGGGTGTCCTGGCTGACCCCGGCTCCGCCGTACGCCTGGATGGCCTTGTCGATCACCCATTCAGCCATCAGCGGGGTAGCGATCTTGATGGCCTGGATCTCGGTGTGCGCGCCCTTGTTGCCGACGGTGTCCATCAGCCACGCGGTCTTGAGCACGAGCAGGCGGGCCTGCTCGATCCGGACGCGCGATTCGGCGATCCACTCACGGACCACGCCCTGCTCGGCGAGCGGGCGGCCGAACGCGACCCGGTCGAGCACGCGCCGGCAGAGCAGCTCCAGGGCCCGCTCGGCCATGCCGACCAGGCGCATGCAGTGGTGGATCCGGCCGGGGCCGAGCCGGGCCTGGGCGATGGCGAACCCGGTGCCCTCCTCGCCGACGAGGTTGTCCACCGGCACCCGGACGTCGGAAAAGTCGATCTCGGCGTGCCCACCGTGCGGGGCGTCGCTGTAGCCGAAGACCCGCATGCCGCGGCGTACCGTCACGCCGGGGGTGTCCCGGGGGACCAGGATCATGCTCTGCTGGCGGTGCCGGTCGGCGTCCGGGTCGGTCTTGCCCATCACGATGAAGATCTCGCAGCGCGGGTCCATCGCCCCGGACGACCACCACTTGCGGCCGTTGATGACGTAGTGGTCGCCGTCGCGGACGATGCGGGTGGCGATGTTCGTCGCGTCCGAGGACGCCACCTCCGGCTCGGTCATGCAGAACGCGGACCGGATCTCACCGGCGAGCAGCGGCATGAGCCACTGCTTGCGCTGCTCCTCCGAGCCGAACTCGGCCAGCAGTTCCATGTTGCCGGTGTCCGGCGCGGCGCAGTTGAGCGCCTCCGGGGCCAGGTGCGGGCTGCGGCCGGTCAGTTCGGCCAGCGGCGCGTACTGGAGGTTCGTCAGCCCGGCGCCGTAGCGGGCGTCGGGCAGGAACAGGTTCCACAGCCCGCGCTCCCGCGCCTGCGCCTTCAGCTCCTCCATCACCGGCGGGCGGGCCCACGGGTCGCCGGCGGCGGCCACCTGCTCGTGGTGCACCGGCTCGGCCGGGTACACGCACTCGGTGAGGAACGCCTCCAGCCGCTGCCGCAGCTCGACCGTCCGGTCGTCGTACGCGAACTCCATCTAGCTCTCCCTCACCGCGTGCAGCCCGTGTGCCACGAGCGGCGCCACCATGTCGCCGATCCGGTCGAAGCCCTCGCCCAGCGTCTGCCCGAGCGTGTGCCGGTAGTGGATGCCCTCGCAGATCACCGCGAGCTTGAAACAGCCGAGCGCCACGTGCCAGTGCAGCGGGCCGACGTCGACGTCGCTGCGCCCGGCGTACCGCTCGATCAGTTCGGCGCCGGTGGGGAAGCGGGCCCGCGGCCCGATGCCGTCGGCGACCGGGTTGCCCTCGCCGTGGTCGCTGTCGCCGAGCACGTCCCAGTACGTCAGCAGCAGCCCGAGGTCGGCCAGCGGATCGCCGAGCGTGGCCATCTCCCAGTCGAGCACCGCCCGCACCGCCACCGGGTCGACGGTGGCGAGCAGGTTGTCGAGCCGGTAGTCGCCGTGCACGATCCGGCCCGCGTTCGCGCCCTCGGGCACGCTGGCGGCCAGCGCGTCGCGCAGCTCGTCGATGCCGGGCAGCGGCCGGCTGCGGGACCGGTCGAGCTGGCCGGCCCAACGGCGTACCTGCCGGGCCAGGTAGCCCTCCGGGCGGCCGAAGTCGGCCAGCCCCACCTCGGCCGGCTCGACCCGGTGCAGCGTGGCGAGCGTGTCCATCATCGCCACGGCGAGGTCGCGCCGCTGGGCGGCGGTGAGCGCGTCGGTCTGCTCCCGCCGTCGGTAGACCTCGCCGTCGACCTTCGCCATCAGGTAGAACGGCGCGCCGATGACGCTCTCGTCGGCGCAGAGCAGCAGCGCCTCCGGCACCGGTACGCCGGTCGGCGCGAGCGCCGAGATCACCCGGTGCTCGCGGGCCATGTCGTGCGCGGTGGCCAGCACGTGCCCGAGGGGCGGCCGGCGCAGCACCACCTCGCGGTCACCGGCGCGCAGCAGGTAGGTGAGGTTGGACTTGCCGCCGGCGATCAGCCGCGCCGACAGCGGCCCGCTCAGGTCCGGCCGGTGGACGGCCAGGTGGGCGGCGAGCCGGTCGAGGTCGAGCCCGCGGGGGGCCGGACCGGTCGAGGGCGCGGCGACATCGGCGGCCGGATCGGTCATCCGATTAGTTGATGGCAGCTCAGCTTTGTTGTCAAGGTCGGGTTTTCCCGGCGGGACATGCCCTTGCAACAGGGGCGAAATGGTCAACCGGCAGGCTGGGCCCCAGCCTGCCGGCCGCTCGGCCGGCCCGCCGAGCGGAGGGGATCAGACATGCTGCTGAGAGTTCGGGTGACCCTGCCGGACCGTCCGGGCACGCTCGGCCAGGTGGCCCGGACACTCGGCGTATCCGGCGCGGACATCGTGCAGGTGGTGGTGCTGGAACGGCTCGGCGGCCGGGCGGTGGACGACTTCACGGTGGTCTGGCCGGGTGCGGCGCGGGTGGAGCGGATGCTCGCCGGGCTCGCAGCGATCCCCGGCGTCCGGGTGGACGGGGTGTGGCGGGCGATCGGCGCGCCCACCACCACCGGGCAGGACGCCGAACTGCTCGCCCAGGTGGCGGCGAACCCGGTCGACGGGGTGGCGACGCTCGTCGACGCGGTGCCGGGGCTGCTCGCCGCGGACTGGGCGGTGGTCGCCGTCGTACCCCTGGACTGGGCCTCGCGCAGCGGCGAGGCCGGCGTCGCCGCCATCGGACATGCGAGCTGGCGGGCGCCGGTGCCGCCGCGGCTGCCGGAGGTGACCCCGCTGCGGGCGCGCGCCATGACCAGCCCGGACGGGCACCACTACGCGGTGGCGCCGTTCGGCCGGGCCGGGCTGGTGCTCGTGGTCGCCCGGGACCACAGCGAGCCGCTCGCCGCCGCTGGGTTCCACTCCACCGAGGTGGACCGGCTCGCCCAGCTCGTCCGCGCCAGCGCGGTGATCCTCGGCGACCGGCTGGACCTGGTCGGCACGCCGCCCGTGACCACCGTCACCTGACCGGACGGCCCGCGTCACCCCGGGGCAACGGGCCCGCAACAGGCGCACGGCATGGTCGGTGCCGAGGAAGGGAGACAACCATGGCGCTGTGGCGGATCCGAGCCACCGTGGACGACCGGCCGGGCTACCTGTCGGTGCTCACGGCGAGCCTCGCATTGCGCGGGGTCAACATCCTCAGCGTGCAGGTGCACACCACCGAGGCCGGCGCTGTCGACGACTTCCTGGTCGACGCGCCCGAGCAGGTGACCGAGGCGGAGCTGCGGGCCGCCGTGGAGCGGGGCCGGGGCCGGGACTGCTGGATCGCGCGCAGCGGGGCGCGCGGGCTGGCCGACGAGCCGACCCGGCTGCTCGGGCTCGCCGGGCGGCTGGTGCGTGACCCGGAGGCGACCGGCGAGGTGCTGCGGACCCTGCTCGGCGCCGACACGGTGACCTGGCGTCCGACGCCCGCCGCCGCGCCGGGCGGGGTGGGCGGCACCACGATGGTGCTCGCCGACCCGGCCGGCGGCGCGCACGAGCTGCACCGCCGGGAGCCGAGCTTCACCCCGGCCGAGTACGCCCGCGCGCAGGCCCTGGTCGAGTTGGCCGCGACGCTCGCCCGGCGGGACGCCGACCGGATCACGCTGGTGCTGCCGGACGGCGGTGAGGTGTCGGTGCGGGCCGCGACCGCCGAGGACGTCCCCGGCGTACGCGACCTGCACGCCGCCTGCTCGGCGCGCAGCCGGCAGCGGCGCTACCTGAGCGGTGCGGCGGACCCGTCGCCGGCCCGGCTGCGCCGGCTGCTGGAACCGGCGCGGGGCGTGACACTGCTCGCCACGGCGGGCTCCGGCGGGGCGGCGGAGCCGGTCGTGGCGATGGCGAACCTGCTCGGCGAGGGCGACGAGGCCGAGGCGGCGCTGCTGGTCCGCGACGACTGGCAGCGGCGGGGCCTCGGCTCGGCGTTGCTGCGCCGCCTGGTCGGCCACGCCGACCGGGCCGGCTACGCCGCCGTGCTGCTGCACGTGCAGTCCGAGAACACGCCGATGCTGCGGACGCTGCGCCGGCTGGACCGGCCGGTGGCGATGGAACGCGACGGCAGCGTGCTGACCGCGACGCTGCCGCTGGCCCCACGGCCGCGAGTCGAGCCCGCCGCGCGGGCCGAGGTGACGGTGCCGGCGCAGCGGTCGAGTTGAGCTGACGGCCGCCGGCCGGATCCCGGAGGTGCGCCGCAACGGCGCGGCACACCCGAGGGGTACGGCCCGGACGGCCGAAACCGGCGCGGTCACGCGCCACAGGGGCCGACCTCCGATACGGGGGACGGTGACACGGCGGGGCTCCCGATGCGGGGGCCCCGCCCGTCTGTGTGCGATCAGGTGGCCGGGTAGCTGCTGTAGTCGGGGAAGTTGCCGTAGAGCCGGCCGTCACCGCCCACAGTGACCGCCTGCACGAGCAGGTCGCCGCCGACGAACGCGCCCTTCCAGGACGCGCCCCGGCCGCCGAACGGCTCGTCCCGGTCGCCCCGGGAGCGCGGCTTGTTGATGCCCACCTTGAACGCCTGCAGGTCCACCGCCAGCTTGCCGGCGAGTTCCTCGTCGTCGCAGGCGAGCGACGCGACGAGCGCGCCGTTCGAGGCGTTCATCTGAGCCAGCAGCTCGTCGGTGGTGTCCACCACGACGATGGTGTCGACCGGGCCGAACGGCTCGGCGTGCATGAGGCGGGACCGGCCGGGCGGGGCCAGCAGCACGGCCGGTGCGACGTACGCGGACGTGTCCTGCCCGTCCAGGAACGGCGCGCCGTCCAGCTTGCCTCGATGCAGCGGCACGGCACCGCCGCGTACCGCCTCGTCGACCTTGCGCCGCAGCTCGTCGGCCTTGGCGGCGCTGATCAGCGGCCCGAAGGCCAGCTCGGGCAGCGGGTCGCCGGCCGACCAGTCGTCGCCGACGGCGAGCGGGTGCCCGAACCGGATCGAGCGGACAACCGGCAGGTACATGTCGAGGAACTCGTCGACCAGGTCGCGCTGGACCACGAACCGGGGGTACGCGGTGCAGCGCTGCTTGCCGTACTCGAAGCCCTTGCGCAGGTGGGCGGCGAGCGAGTCCCACTGGGAGAAGTTCCAGATGCCCCAGGCGTTCAGGCCCTCCTGCTCGATGAAGTGCCGCTTGTCGCAGTCGAGCAGCGCGGCGGCGACCTTGCCGCCGTTGGAGCGTCCGCCGACGAACGCCACCGCGCCGATCTCCGGCGCGCGGACGAGTACCTCGGACAGTTCCTCGCCGCTGCCGGACAGCAGCGTGGCGGGCAGCCCGGCGCGGCGCATCAGCGCGTGCGCGACGGTGAGGCAGACCGCGCCGCCCTGCGACGGCGTCTTGGCGATGACCGCGTTGCCGGCGAGCAACTGCACCAGCTCGGCGTGCACCAGCACGCTCATCGGGTAGTTCCAGGAGGCGATGTTGCTGACCGGGCCGGGCAGTGGCTCCCGCCCGTCGGCGAGCATCCGCTCGATCTCCTGCACGTACCAGCGCACGCCGTCCAGCGCGCGGTCCACGTCGGCGCAGGCCAGCCGCCACGGCTTGCCGATCTCCCAGACCAGCAGCAGGGCGAGCAGGTCGCGGTGTGCGGTGAGCGCGTCGAGGGCGTCGGTGACCCGGGCGACGCGCTCGGCCAGCGGGGTCCGCGCCCACTCCCGGTGCGCGTCGGCGGCGTGGGCGACGGCGGCGCGGGCCGTGTCGGCGTCGAGCCGGGCGAGGTTCACCAGAACGGTGTTGTCGACAGGGGTGCGTACGGCGGTGGGCGTGCCGAGCGCCCGCCAGTCGCCCTGGACGAGGTTGTGCAGCGTGGTGGTGCCGTCGGGGCCGGTGCCGAACGCCTCGGGCGTGGCGGCCACCGCCCGGGCGAGGGTGTCGGACCAGGAGGTGCCCTCGGCGAGTCGTAGAGCCATCGCGATCTCCTCAGTGTCGTCCGGGGAGCGGCGGCGTCGATGGCACCGCAGGTGAGGCGTACTGTCCCGCGGGCCGAAGCGGCCGGGCAACCGTACGCTCGTATGCCAGGACGGCCGCGCCGCCGGCGACGCTCTCGCGGGCGCATTCGCCACCGTGGCGATGCCGCTGAGCTGGGACCGAACGCGCTCGATATCGAGCTCGATCGATGGTGTGATCCAGCTCCCGATGGTTACCCGCGAGTACGCCCGGCGCCTCGGATCAGCGCGCTCTTCCCCTGTGATGAACGGCGCATTACATTGTCGATTGTCCATGTGGGAGCGCTCCCGAACCTCTCACGGACACCCCACCACCACCGCCACGCGGCAGCCGGAGCCCTGCGAGACCGTCCCCGCTCCGGCTGCCGCCCGGCGCCAGCCACAGGAGCTCGCCATGCCCCGTCCGATTCCGCCGCCCGGAGGCCGGTCCCGGCTGCGCCGGTTGCTCGCCGTCGGCGCCGCGCTGGCCGTCGGCGTGGCCACGGCCGTCGCCGCCCCGCCGCCCGCGTCCGCCGCCCCGCAGGCCGCGGCCACGTTCAACTACGCCGAGGCGCTGCAGAAGTCACTGTTCTTCTACGAGGCGCAGCAGTCGGGCCGCAAACCCTCCTGGAACCGGGTCTCCTGGCGCGGCGACTCCGCGCTCACCGACGGCGCCGACGTCGGCATCGACCTCACCGGCGGCTGGTACGACGCCGGCGACCACGTGAAGTTCGGCTTCCCGATGGCCAGCAGCGCCACCATGCTGGCCTGGGGCGCGGTCGAGTACCGCGACGGGTACGTGGCCTCCGGCCAGCTCACCCACCTGCTGAACAATCTGCGCTTCGTCAACGACTACTTCGTCAAGGCGCACCCCGCTCCGAACGTCCTCTACGGACAGGTCGGCAAGGGCGACGACGACCACAAGTGGTGGGGTCCGGCCGAGGTGATGCCGATGGTGCGGCCCGCGTACAAGATCGACGCGAGCTGCGGCGGCGCGGACCTGGCGGGGGAGACGGCGGCCGCGATGGCCGCCTCGTCGATGGTGTTCCGGCCCACCGACGCGGCCTACGCGGACAAGCTGCTCGGCCACGCCAAGCAGCTCTACACGTTCGCCGACACCGTGCGGAAGAACTACCACGAGTGCATCACCGACGCGACGAGCTTCTACAAGTCGTGGAGCGGCTACCAGGACGAACTGGTCTGGGGCGCGATCTGGCTGTACCGGGCCACCGGCGACGCCACCTACCTGGCGAAGGCCGAGAGCGAGTACGACAAGCTCGGCACCGAGCCGCAGTCCACCACCCGCTCCTACAAGTGGACCATCGCCTGGGACAACAAGCAGTTCGGCGCGTACGTGCTGCTGGCGAACCTCACCGGCAAGCAGAAGTACGCCGACGACGCCAACCGGTGGCTGGACTACTGGACCGTGGGCGTCAACGGCCAGCGGGTGCCGTACTCGCCCGGCGGGATGGCGGTGCTCGACTCCTGGGGCGCGCTGCGGTACGCCTCCAACACCGCGTTCGCCGCGCTCGTCTACAGCGACAAGACCACCGACACCACGCGCAAGGCGCGCTACCACGACTTCGCCGTCCGGCAGATCAACTACGCGCTCGGCGACAATCCGCGCAACTCCAGCTACCAGATCGGCTTCGGCGCCAACTCGCCGCGCAACCCGCACCACCGCACCGCGCACGGCTCCTGGTGGGACAGCCAGACCGTACCCACCGAGACCCGGCACGTGCTCTACGGCGCGCTCGTCGGCGGCCCGTCCTCGGCGAACGACGCGTACACCGACAGCCGGTCGGACTACGTGATGAACGAGGTGGCCACCGACTACAACGCCGGCTTCACCTCCGCGCTGGCCCGGCTCGCCAACGAGTACGGCGGCAGCCCGCGCGCTGGCTTCCCGTCCGCGGAGACGCCCGACATGGACGAGCTGACGGTGGAGACCACAGTGATGCAGGCCGAGCCGCGCGCCACCGGGCTCAAGGCGATCATCTACAACAAGTCGGCGTTCCCGGCCCGGGCGCTGACCACCGGTAAGTTCCGGTACTTCTTCCGGCCCGACGGCACCGGACCGGTCACCGTCACGCCCGGCTACACCCAGGGCTGCCCGTCGCCGTCGGCCGCGAAGCAGCTCTCCGGCGACATCTGGTACGTCGAGGTCGACTGCACCGGCTACACCATCGCGCCCGCCGGGCAGTCGCAGCACCGGATGGAGGTCCAGTTCAAGATCGGGGTGCCGGAGGGCGGCACCTGGGACCCGACGAACGACCCGTCGTACCAGGCCACCGCCGGGCCCAACCCCAAGGTGCCGCTCTACTCCGGCGGCGTGCGCGTCTGGGGCGAGGAGCCCGGACCGGCCACGCCGGACACCACCGCGCCGTCGGTGCCCGGCACGCCCGTCGCGTCCGCCGTCACGTCCAGCGGGCTCACGCTGACCTGGGCCGCGTCCACCGACACCGGCGGCAGCGGCCTGGCCGGGTACGAGGTGACCCGTACCTCGGCCGGCACCGACCCGGTCGTCACCGCCTCGACCGGGGCAACCCTGGCCGTGACCGGGCTGGCGCCGGAGCGGACGTACCAGTTCACCGTGCGGGCCCTCGACGGCGCCGGCAACCGGTCCGCGTCGTCGGCCGCGGTCAGCGTCACCACGCCGGCCGGCCCGGCACCGGACACCACCCCGCCGACCGCACCCGGTACGCCCACCGCCTCCGCGGTCGGCCCGACCGGCCTGACGCTGACCTGGGGCCCGTCCACCGACGCGGTCGGCGTCACCGGCTACCGCGTCTACCGCGGCGGGAGCGTCCTGGTCGGCTCCACCACCGGCACCACGCTGGCGGTGACCGGGCTGACCGCCTCCACCACGTACACGTTCACGGTGGTGGCGGTGGACGCGGCCGGCAACGTCTCGCCCGCGTCGCCCGGCGTCACGGTGACCACCACAGCCCCGCCCGCCGGCGGTGCCTGCGCGGTGACCTGGACGGCAAACACCTGGGACACCGGGTTCACCGCGAACGTCACGATCGCCAACACCGGCACCACGGCGATCAACGGCTGGACCCTGGCGTTCACGTTCGGCAACGCCGGGCAGAAGGTCGGGCAGGCCTGGTCGGCGAACGTGACCCAGACCGGTACGGCGGTGACCGCGTCGAACCTGTCCTACAACGGGACGCTGGCGCCGGGGGCGTCGACCAGCTTCGGCTTCAACGGCACCCACACCGGCGCCAACCCGAAGCCCGCCGCGTTCACGCTGAACGGCTCCGCCTGCACCGTGTCCTGACCGTCGAGGCGGCGTGGCGTGGCCGGTGCCGCACCGGGCGACCGGCCACGCCACGCCTCGCGAGGCGAGAACCTTTCCGAAACGTTTCCGAAACACCATTGTCCTCGTCGATGCGCGATGGAAGCATCGACGGAGCTAGATACCCAACCGAGACGTCCAGTCGTCTTCGCCCCGACGGCCTGGGTGTTGGCCAGTAAGGAGGCCAAGATGGCAATGAGCCCATCCATTCATCGCGGCGGGAGCCGGCGGCGGCGATCACCGGCCGTCCGGGCGCTGCTCGCCGGCGCGGTCAGCGCCGTGACGGTGGCCGCCGTCGCGGTCATGATGCCGTCGGCGAACGCCGCCGCGTCCACGCTGGGCGCCGCCGCCGCGCAGTCGGGCCGCTACTTCGGCACCGCCATCGCTGCGGGCCGGCTCGGCGACTCGACGTACAGCACGATCGCGGCGCGTGAGTTCAACATGATCACGGCTGAGAACGAGATGAAGCCGGACGCGACGCAGCCCCAGCGGGGCCAGTTCAACTTCAACTCGGGCGACCAGATCTACAACTGGGCGACCCAGCGTGGGCTGAAGGTCCGTGGCCACACGCTGGCCTGGCACGCGCAGCAGCCGGGTTGGATGCAGAGCCTGAACGGCAGCAACCTGCGTCAGGCGATGATCGACCACATCAACGGCGTGATGGCCCACTACCGGGGCAAGCTGGCCGCGTGGGACGTGGTGAACGAGGCGTTCAATGAGGACGGTAGCCGCCGTAGCTCGAACCTGCAGGGCACTGGTAACGACTGGATCGAGGTGGCGTTCCGTACCGCGCGGGCGGCCGACCCGTCGACGAAGCTCTGCTACAACGACTACAACATCGAGAACTGGTCGTACGGCAAGACGCAGGGTGTCTACAACATGATTCGGGACTTCAAGTCCCGTGGTGTGCCGATCGACTGCGTGGGTCTGCAGACCCACTTCACCGGCGGCAGTTCGCTGCCGAGCAACTTCCAGACCACGCTGCAGAACTTCGCTGCGCTGGGTGTGGACGTGGCGCTGACCGAGGTCGACGTGACCAACTCGTCCACCAGTCAGTACGCGGGTCTGACGCAGGCGTGCATCAACGTGCCGCGCTGCATCGGCATCACCGTCTGGGGCGTGCGTGACAGCGACTCGTGGCGCTCCAACGAGAGCCCGCTGCTGTTCGACGGCGGCGGCAACAAGAAGGCCGCGTACAACTCGGTCCTCAACGCGCTCAACGCGGCCGCCCCGACCTCCGGGCCGACCACGACCCCGACCACGGGACCGCCGCCCAGCGGTGGCGCCGGCCAGATCGTCGGCGTGCAGTCGGGCCGGTGCATCGACGTACCGAACTCCTCGCAGAGCAACGGCACGCGGGTCCAGCTCTACGACTGCAACAACCAGTCGAACCAGCGGTGGACGTACACCTCCAGCAAGCAGCTGACGGTCTACGGCACCAAGTGCCTCGACGCAAACGGCGCGGCCACCGGCAACGGCACCGGAATCATCATCTGGGACTGCAACGGCCAGTCGAACCAGCAGTGGAACATCAACTCCAACGGCACCATCAGTGGCGTGCAGTCCGGCCGCTGCCTGGACGTCTGGGGTACCGGCAACGGCCAGCAGATCCAGCTGTACGACTGCCACGGGCAGACCAACCAGCAGTGGCGGACCGACTTCGGTGGCGGCACCACGCCCCCGACCACGCCGCCGCCGACCACGACGCCCCCGCCGGGCGGCTGCTCGCTCCCGTCGACCTACCGGTGGTCGTCGACCGGCGCGCTGGCCAACCCGCAGAACGGCTGGGTCTCGCTCAAGGACTTCACCAACGTGGTCTACAACGGCAAGCACCTGGTCTACGGGTCGTACGTCAACAGCAGCGGCCAGTACAGCTCGATGAACTTCACCCCGTTCACGAACTGGTCCGACATGGCCTCGGCCGGCCAGAACGGAATGAGCCAGGGCACCGTGGCCCCCACCTTGCTGTACTTCGCGCCGAAGAACATCTGGGTGCTGGCGTACCAGTGGGGACCGACCTCGTTCAGCTACAAGACGTCGAGCGACCCGACGAACGCCAACGGGTGGTCCTCGGCGCAGACGCTGTCCACCGCCACCCTGCCGGACGCCCCGTACGGCGTCATCGACCAGACCCTGATCGGTGACGACCAGAACATGTACCTGTTCTTCGCCGGGGACAACGGCAAGATCTACCGGTCGAGCATGCCGCTCGGGAACTTCCCGGGCAGCTTCGGCTCGAGCTACACGACGATCATGACCGACTCGACGAACAACCTGTTCGAGGGCGTCGAGGTCTACAAGGTGGCGGGCCAGAACCAGTACCTCATGATCGTCGAGGCGATCGGGAGCCAGGGACGCTACTTCCGGTCGTTCACGTCCAACAGCCTGAACGGCTCGTGGACCCCGCAGGCCGCCACGGAGAGCAACCCGTTCGCCGGCAAGGCCAACAGCGGCGCCACGTGGACCAACGACATCAGCCACGGTGACCTGGTCCGCACCAACCCCGACCAGACCAAGACCATCGACCCCTGCAACCTGCAGTTCCTGTACCAGGGCAAGAACCCCGGTGCGGGCGGCGACTACAACCTGCTGCCGTGGCGGCCGGGTGTGCTGACCCTCCAGCGCTGACCGTCACACAGTTACCGGAAGGCGTGCCCGGCACCCGCGTGGTGCCGGGCACGCCGTTCGTTCAGCCGGCCAGGTCCTCGGCGAGCAGGTCCATCAGCAGCGCGTCGTGCCAGCGCCCGTCCGCCCCGCGCTCGTAGCGCCGCATGATGCCCACCGGGCGGAACCCCACCTTCGCGTACGCCCGGATCGCCGCCGTGTTCGCCGCCGCCGGGTCGATGGTGAACCGGTGGTGGCCGTACTCGTCGATCAGGTGCCGGACCAGGGTGCGGATCGCGTCGCCGCCCAGCCCCGAGCCGCGTACCGCCGGGTCGAGGAAGACGTCCAGGCTGGCGTGGCGGTAGTCGGGGTCGGTCTCGGCGTACCACTGGATCGCGCCGACCAGCCTGCCGTCGTGCTCGACGGCGTAGGTCGTCAACGCGTCGTCGGCCAGGTCGGCCCGGACCGACTCGGCCAGGTCGTCACCGCCGCGCCACCAGCGGCGCACCTCGGGGGTGGCCCGGATCGCGGCCAGGGCGGGCACGTCGGCGTCGGTCACCGGCCGCAACGTCACCGCCCGCCCCCGCAGCACGCCTCAGCCCCGCCGCTCGCCGTGCTCGACGCAGACCGCCGACCAGCCGGCCGGTACGACCTGCACCTTCATCCGCCGACGGCAGGACGCGCACCAGCGCGGCGGCTCCCACGCCCGCGCCGCCTCGCACGCCGGGTGCGGCCCGGCCGTCACCGACTCGCCGCACCTGTCGCACCAGAGCGCGGCGGGGGCGGCCGTGGCGGGGGAGGATTCGGTCACCGCTGCCTCACAGGGTCGCCGAGAGCGCCTTCACCGGCATCTTCAGGTCTTCCAGCAGCTTCAGGTCGGCGTTGGCCGGGCGACCCAGCGTGGTCAGGTAGTTGCCGACGATCACCGCGTTGATGCCGCCCAGCAGGCCGTCCCGGGTGCCCAGGTCACCGAGGGTCAGCTCGCGGCCGCCCGCGTACCGCAGGATGGTGCGCGGCATGGCCAGCCGGAACGCGGCGATGGCGCGCAGCGCGTCCTTGCCCTCCACCACCGGGCGGTCACCCAGCGGCGTGCCGGGGCGCGGGTTGAGGAAGTTCAGCGGGACCTCGTGCGGGTCCAGCTCGGCGAGCTGCGCGGCGAACTCGGCGCGCTGCTCGACCGTCTCGCCGAGGCCGAGGATGCCGCCGCAGCAGACCTCCATGCCGGACTCGCGGACCATCCGCAGCGTCTCCCAGCGCTCCTCCCACGAGTGCGTGGTGACCACGTTCGGGAAGTAGGAGCGGCACGTCTCCAGGTTGTGGTTGTAGCGGTGCACGCCCATCTCGACCAGTTCGTCGACCTGCTCCTTGGTGAGCATGCCGAGCGAGGCGGCGACCTGGATGTCGACTTCGGCGCGGATGGCGGCGACGCCCTCGCGCATCTGCTTCATCAGCCGGGCGTCCGGGCCACGCACCGCGGCCACGATGCAGAACTCGGTCGCCCCGGTCGCGGCGGTCTGCTTCGCGGCCTCGACCAGCGCCGGGATGTCCAGCCAGACCGAGCGCACCGGCGAGGTGAACAGGCCGGACTGCGAACAGAAGTGGCAGTCCTCCGGGCAGCCGCCGGTCTTCAGCGAGACGATGCCCTCGACCTCGACCTCCGGACCGCACCAGCGCATCCGGACCTCGTGGGCGAGCTGAAGCGCGGCGGGCAGGTGCTCGTCGGGAAGGTTCAGCACCGCGAGGACACCGGCCTCGTCGAGGCCGACGCCGTTGCCCAGCACCCGCTCCCGGGCCTGGTCGAGGATCTCTGGCATGGCTCGTAACCTAACAGGCCACCGTGAGCGCGGGAAACCACCGCCGCCGGCCCCCCGGCGAGCCGGGACCGCGCCACGCCGGGGCCCTCGGCGCGGGTGGTAACTTCGCCCCGCGGAAGCGCCCGGCGGGGGGCGGGAGTCGGCGGGAGGGGACGGCACGGTGGCGGACTGGCTGGCGGCCCTGGACCGCCGCGCCGAGCTGCGGGCCCGGGCGGGACTGACCCGCACGCTGCGCCCCCGCGCCGCGGACGACGCCGTTGTCGACCTGGCCGGCAACGACTACCTCGGCCTGGCCACCCACCCCGAGGTCACCGCCGCCGCAGCGCAGGCCCTGTCCGCGTACGGGCTGGGTGCCACCGGGTCGCGCCTGGTGCGTGGGTCCACCGACGCCCACCACGCGCTCGAGGACGACCTGGCCGACTGGCTCGGCGTCGACCGGGCGCTCGTCTTCTCCTCCGGCTACCTGGCCAACCTCGCCGCCGTCCGGGGACTGGCCCAGCCGCGTACGCTGCTCGTCTCCGACGCCCACAACCACGCCTCGCTGATCGACGGCTGCCGGATCTCCGGCGCCGAAACGCTCGTGACGCCGCACGCCGACGTGGCGGCGGTGGCCGCGGCGCTCGCCGCCGCGCCCGGCCGCCCGGCGGTGG
The DNA here is from genome assembly GCF_015354395.1 of Micromonospora sp. ANENR4. Taxonomy (NCBI): domain Bacteria; kingdom Bacillati; phylum Actinomycetota; class Actinomycetes; order Micromonosporales; family Micromonosporaceae; genus Micromonospora; species Micromonospora sp. ANENR4. The sequence goes on along the minus strand of NZ_JADKYQ010000022.1, from coordinate 15,223 downwards.
TGGTGACCGAGTCGGTCTTCTCCGTCGACGGTGACCTGGCCCCGCTCGCGGAGCTGCACGCGGTGGCCCGCCGCCACGGCGCGCTGCTGCTCGTCGACGACGCGCACGCGCTCGGCGTCACCGGGCCGGCCGGAGCCGGCGGGGTCGCCGCCGCCGGGCTCGCCGGCGCGCCCGACGTGGTGGTCACCGCGACGCTCTCCAAGGCGCTCGGCGGGGCCGGCGGCGTGGTCGCCGGGCCGGCCGAGTTCGTCCGCCACCTGGTGGAGACCGGCCGCACGTTCATCTTCGACACCGCGCCGCCGCCCGCCGTGGTGGCCGGGGTCCGCGCCGCGGTACGCCTGGCCCGCGACGGCGACGCGCTGCGCGCCGAGCTGGCCGACCGGGTCGCCGCGGCGGTGCGCCGGCTCGGTGCGGCCGGGCTGTCCGTGTCCGCCCCGGACGGCGCCGTGATCTCGGTGACCGCGCCCGGACCGCAGGAGGCGACCGCCTGGGCCGCCGCCTGCCGGGACCGGGGCGTGGCGGTCGGCTGCTTCCGTCCCCCGTCCACCCCGGACAGCCGCTCCCGGCTGCGGCTCACCGTCAGCGCCGGGGTGGACCGGGCCGGCTTCGACAGCGCCCTGGACGTGATCGTGGAGTGTGCGCCATGAGCTTCGGCGACGCCTGGACCGGGCCGGTGCTGGTGACCGGCACCGACACCGAGGTCGGCAAGACGGTGGTGACCGCCGCCGTCGCCGCCGCCGCGCAGGCGGCCGGCCTGCGGGTAGCTGTGGTCAAGCCCGGCCAGACCGGTACGGCGACCGGCGAGCCCGGCGACGTCGACTCGGTGACCCGGCTGGCCGCCCCGCTCACCGGCCGGACGCTCGCCAGCTACCCCGATCCGCTGGCCCCGCTGGCCGCGGCCCGGGTGGCGGAGCTGCCGCCGCTGGAGCTGTACAACGCGGTCGACGCGATCCGCGAGGAGGCGGACAAGCACGACCTGGTGCTCGTCGAGGGCGCGGGCGGGCTGCTCGTACCGATGGGTTTGCGGCCGTCCGGCGAGCCGTGGACGGTGGCCGACCTGGCGGTGTCGCTCGGCGCACCGGCGGTGGTGGTGGCGCGGGCCGGGCTCGGCACGCTCAACCACACCGCGCTGACGCTGGAGGCGCTGGAGCGGCGGGCCGTCCCGGCCGGCGTGGTGATCGGCGCCTGGCCGACCGAGCCGGAGCTGGTGCACTGGCTCAACCTGTCCGAGCTGCTGCCGAATCTGCTCGGCGCGGTACCGGCCGGCGCGGGCGGCATGGACCCCGGTGTGTTCCGCCGGTCCGCGCCCGGCTGGCTCACCCCCGCCCTCTACGGCGTGCTCGACGACTGGCGGGCCTGGGCCGAGGAGACCTGACTTTCGTCGGTGCCCGGCCCGGCCGGGCGTGGGTAGCGTGACCGCCGTGGAACCCCGCGAACGACAGCGCCGGGCCGGTGACCTGCTGCTCTGGGCCGTGCTCGCGGCGCCCGTCGCGTACGGCCGGCTCACCCCGCCGCAGATCGGCGAGCTGCCGCCGCTGGCCGCCGCGCTGGCGCTGCTCGGCACGGCGGTGTGGATCGGGCGCCGGTGGCCGCTGGTCGCGGTGCTCGCGGTGGTGGCGGGCTCGCTCGTCGACGGCAACGTCGTGTTCGCCATCCCGGTCTTCGGCTACCTCGCCGGGCAGCGCAGCGACCGGGCCGCACCGGCCGCCGCCGTCTTCGCCGCCATCGCGGTCACCGGCTCGGTGCTCAACCTCGGGCTGCTCGGCACCGAGCCGTCCACCTGGTTCCTGCTCTCCTCGGTGCTGCTGTTCGCCGGGGTGTTCCCCTGGCTGCTGGGCCGGCTGCGGCGGCAGCACCGCGCGCTCGCCGACGCCGGGCTGCGCCACGCGCAGGCCGAGCGCCGGGCCGAGGTCGAGCGGGTACGCCTGCGCGAGCGGGCCCGCATCGCCCAGGACATGCACGACTCGCTCGGCCACGACCTGAGCCTCATCGCGCTGCGGGCGGGCGCGCTGGAACTGGCGCCGGACCTGTCCCCGGCGCACCGGGCGGCGGCCGGTGAGCTGCGGGCCAGCGTCGCCGCCGCCACCGAACGCCTGCACGACGTGATCGGCGTGCTGCGCGAGGAGCGCACGTTGCGGCCGCCGGGGGAGACGGTCGCCGACGTGGTCGACGGCGCGCGCGACGCCGGGATGACAGTCGACCTGCGCGGCGACGAGGCGGACCTGCCGCCGCTGCCCGCGCACGCGGTGCACCGGGTGGTCCGGGAGGCGCTCACCAACGCCGCCCGCTACGCCCCCGGTGCCCCGGTCACCGTCGATGTGGCCCGCGCCGAGGGCACTGTGACGGTCGCGGTGGTGAACGCGCCACCGCCGGCCGGTCCGCTGCCCGGGCCGCCGTCGCACGGCTCCGGGCTGCTGGCGCTGCGCGAGCGGGTACGCCTCGCCGGCGGCGCCCTGGACGCCGGTCCCCGCGACGGTGGCTGGGCGGTCACCGCACGCGTCCCGCTGGACCGGGCGGCCGGCCCCGGCACACCGGACGTGGGCGCCGACCCGCTCGCCGGTGCGGGCGTACCCCGGCGGGGTGAACCGGGGGATGCGGCCCGGCGGCTGCGGGAGGCCCGGCGGCGGGTGCGGCGAAGCCTGCTCGTCGCGATCGGCGCGCCCGCCGGACTCGCACTGGTGCTGGCGCTCGTCTACTACCCGCTCGCCACTGCGGGCGCGGTGCTGGACCGGTCCGGCTACGAACGGCTGCGGCTGGGTGAGCCGCGCGACGCGCTCGGGCTACCAGGGCGGCAGGCCGACCCGCCCGCGACCGGCGCCGCGCCGGGCTGCGAGTTCTACACCGACGGCAACTTCCCGTTCGCCCAGCCGACCTGGCGGCTCTGTTTCGCCGGCGGGCGGCTGGTCAGCAAGGAGCAGATCGCACGATGAGCGACGACCACGACCGCCCGCTGCGGGTGGTGCTCGCCGACGACGAGGCACTGGTCCGGGCCGGGGTCCGGGCGATCCTGGCCGCCGACCCGGGCATCGAGGTGGTCGGTGAGGCGGGCGACGGCCTCGCGGCGGTGGAACTGGTCCGCGCGCACCGGCCCCGGGTGGCACTGCTGGACATCCGGATGCCCCGCTGCGACGGGCTCAGCGCCGCCGCGCAGATCCGCCGGCTGGTGCCGGAGACGGCGGCGGTCATGCTCACCACGTTCGGCGACGACGACCTGATCGCCCGCGCGCTCGGCCACGGTGCCGCCGGGTTCCTGCTCAAGTCCGGCGACCCGCGCGAACTACTGGCCGGGGTGCGGGCGGTGGCCGACGGCGGGGCGTACCTGTCGCCGCGGGTCGCGCGCCGGGTGATCGAGCTGAGCGGGGGCCGGCTGGCCCGCGGCCCGTACGCGCGGGACCGGCTGGCCGGGCTCACCGACCGGGAACGCGACGTGCTGGCGCTGGTCGGCGCGGGACTGTCCAACGCCGAGATCGCCCGCCGGCTGCACCTCGTCGAGGGCACCGTGAAGAGCTACCTGACCAGCATCTTCACCCGGCTGGACGTGCGCAACCGGGTGCAGGCGGCGATCCTCGCGTACGAGGCGGGGCTGGTCCCGCCCACCGGCTGACCAGCCCCGCCCCCGTTCACGCGTCGCGCCGTGCCAGCGCCCATCGGCCCAGCGCCAGCGCGGCGGCGGCCCAGGCGGCGAGCACCAGCAGCCCCACCGCCGCCGGGTACGGCTCGGTGTCCCCGGCCAGGAAGTGGTTGCCCGCCACCCCGGGGAACGCGTCGGCGATCCGGGTGAGCACCGTGATGTCCGGTTCCTGCAACGACAGCGGCACGATCATCAGCAGCGCGAACAGGACGGTCAGGGCCAGTACCGCGCCCCGCAGCGCCGCCGCCAGGCCGAGCGCCAGCACGCCGATCAGCGCCAGGTACGCCGCGGCGGCCACCACGTCGGCCACCGTCGCGCCCAGCGGGGCGCGGCCCCACTCGCCCAGCACCGGCCGGGCCGTCGCCGCGCCGACGGTGCCGAGCAGCAGCCCGACGCCGAACGTCACCGTGCCCACCACCACTGCCTTGGCCGCGAGCACCCGCCCCCGCGACGGGGTGCACCGCAGCGTGGTGCGGATCGTGCCGGTGGTGAACTCGCTGGTGATCGCGAACAGGCCGAGCGCCAGCACCACGTACTGGGTCAGCTCCAGCGACCCGGCCACGATCTCGCCGACGCTCACCACGCCCGGATTGTCGGCCGGGTCGTCGTCGGTGTTGGCGTTCTGGGCGTAGATGGCGAGCTGGGCGCTGGTGGCCGTCATGGTCAGCACCGCCGCGAGCAGCGTCCACCAGGTGGAGCGCACCGACCAGAGCTTCGTCCACTCGGCGGCCACCGCCCCCGCGAGCGGATGCCCGGCCGTGGCGGGCCGGGCGGACTGCCGGGCCGGGTCGAGCGTGGACCGTTCGGTCATCGGGTGCCACCTCCGGTCGGGCCGGCGGCGTACTCCACGCTGTCGGCGGTCAGTTCCAGGAACGCCTCCTCCAGGGAGGCGGCGACGGGGGTCAGCTCGTGCAGGCGTACCCCCATCTCGTGCGCCAGGTCGCCGATCCGGCCGGCGGTGCTGCCCGCGACGGACATCCCGTCCCCCTCGGCGGTGACAGTCGCGCCCTCGGCGGCCAGCCGGTCGCCGAGGGCGGCGAGCGCGGCCGGCTCGGGACCGCGTACGCGGACCGACGCGGCGGGCCGGGCGGCGATCAGCTCGGCCAGCGGCGCGTCGGCCACCAGCCGGCCACGCCCCAGCACCACGACCCGGTCGGCGGTCTGCTGCATCTCGCTCATCAGGTGGCTGGACACGAGGACGGTGCGCCCCTCGTCGGCGAGACGGCGGGTGAAGCCCCGGATCCACCGCACCCCGTCCGGGTCGAGCCCGTTCACCGGCTCGTCGAGCAGCAGCACCGGCGGGTCACCGAGCAGCGCGCCCGCGATGCCGAGCCGCTGACCCATGCCCAGCGACAGCGCCCGGCCCGGCTTGCCGGCGGCGCGGGCGTCCAGGCCCACCAGGTCGAGCACCTCGCTCACCCGGCGGGCCGGTACGCCGTTGCTGCGTGCCATCGCCCGCAGGTGCGCCATACCGGAGCGGGCCGGGTGCACACCTGTCGCGTCGAGCAGCGCGCCGACCTCGTGCAGCGGGTGCCGCAGCGTGCGGTAGTCCCGGCCGTTGACCAGCGCCTGGCCGGCGGTGGGCCGGTCCAGGCCGAGCACCATCCGCATCGTGGTGGACTTGCCCGCGCCGTTCGGGCCGAGGAACCCGGTGACCTGCCCGGGGCGGATCTCGACGGTCAGGTCGTCGACGGCTGTCACGTCGCCGAACCGTTTCGTCAACGCACGAAGTGTGATCATGCGGCGACGCTATTCAGCCGGGATGCCCCCGCACCGCCGTCGAACGGCAGCCACCCACCCCGACTTTCGTCAGGTGCGGCGGACCACGAACGCGTCCGGCATCCGGAAGGTGAGGTTGTCCGGGCACCACGGCGGACGCACCACCGTCACCCCGTCGAGCAGCGCGGCCGCCTCCGCGACCACCACTGCGGCCTCCATCCGGGCGAGCTGCGCGCCGACGCAGCGGTGCGGCCCGGCGCCGAACGCCAGGTGCCGCCGCGAGCCGGGTTGCCCGGGGCGGAACTCGCCCGGCGCGTCGACCACGGCCGGGTCGCGGCCGGCGCGGGCCAGCCAGGCCACGATGCTGGTGCCCGCCGCCACCGGCACCTCGCCGAGCGCGGTGTCGACTGCTGCCACCCGCCGCCAGGTGACGATCGGCGGCTCCAGCCGCAGCCCCTCCTCGATTACGTCGTCCACGCCGATCTCACCGGCGCGCAGCCCGGCCCGTACCGCCGGTTCGCCGGACAGCCGGTGCAGCAGCAGGGTGAGGAACTGCGAGGTGGTCTCCTGGCCGGCGACCAGCAGGAAGAACAGCGCCCCGACGACCACGTCGGGGGAGTGCCCGGCGTCGCGCAGCCGCGCGGCGAGCCCGCCCCCGGTGGCGGCGAACTCCCGCAGCACGGTGTGGAACCGGCCCACCTCGGCGGCGAGCGCCAGTTGCCGGGACTCCTCCAGCGGCGCCCAGAACAGCTCCAGCGCGGCCCGGGCGAAGTTCTTCACCGCGCCGACCGGGGCGGCCGGCAGCTCGACCAGGCGGGCCAGCACCAGCAGCGGCAGGTCGGCGGCGAGGCCCGCGTACAGGTCGACCGGGCGGCCCGCGTCCAGCTCGGCGGCGAGTCCGGCCACCCGCTCCCGAACCAGCCCGGTCAGCCACCGGCGCTGGGCGTCCACCCGGTGCGGGTGCAGCGCGTCGGCGACGATGCCGCGGATCTCCGGGTGACTCGCGCCGCCGTTGTTCGCCAGCGTCGGCGGCAGCCGGAACCGGTGCCCGGCGAGGATCCGCAGCGCGGCCACCGGGACCGGGGTGACGGCGTCGAGCGCGTTGTCCGGCCGGAACGTCACCGGATCGGTGAGCAGCTTGCGGACGAGCGCGTGCCGGGTCACCACCAGGTGCGGCACGCCGACGTGGTCGACCACGGTGGCCGCGTCGGGCCACTGTTCGTCGACGGACTCCCCCCAGCCCCGGAACAGCACGCGGTAACGCTAGCGGCGGGCACCCGGCGGGTTCGGGTCCAGCTCCCACACGGTGGTGTGCTTCACCCGTACGCTCTCCAGCGCCTCGGACACCGGCACCTCGTACACGGCCAGCTCGTGGAAGCGCTCGCGCGGAAGGAACGCCCGGCCCGGGTCGCCCACCAGGACGCGGGCGCCGGAACGGGCGGCCTTGAGCAGGAAGCGCAGCATCCGGCGGGCCATCGCCTCGCTGTAGAAGACGTCCCCGGCCAGCACCACCTCCGCGTCGCCCGCGTCGGAGTCGAGGATGTCGCCGAGTTCGGCGTCGACGCGTACCCCGTTGGCCTCGGCGTTGAGCGCGACGGCGGCCACGGCCCGCTCGTCCACCTCGACCGCCCGGACGGCGGCGGCGCCGGCGCGGGCGGCGGCGATGGCGACCAGGCCGGAGCCGGAGGCCAGGTCGAGCACCCGGCGGCCGGCGACCGTGTCGGGGTGGTCGGTGACGTAGCGGGCCAGGCCCTGCCCGCCGGCCCAGGCGAACGCCCAGAACGGCGGCGGCTGGGAGCTGCGGAACTCGCCCTCGGTCAGCTCCCACAGACCGATCGGCTCGTCTGCCTGGTGCAGCCGCACCTCGGGTACGAACGCCACGGGGGCGAGGCGGGCGTGCAGCCGGACGAACGCGGCGGACAGCTCGGACATCGGAAGATTGTGTCCCACAGGGGTTCCGGAACCGATCCCGGGCGTGTCGCGGCGAGGTCGTGACCGGTTCACCACGCTCGGTGAAATCGCCCCCGTGTTGTGGCGTTGGATGCGAACACGCCCGTCTACCGGCGTGCCCGGCGCGCTCCTAGCGTTGCCTGTGGACACGACCGAGGGTGAGGAGGCGTGGTGAGCGGGTGGCGGCACGCGCTGCGGATCGGACTGGTACTGACCTTCGTGGCCGGGACCGGGTACGGCGGTGCCCTGCCGGCGCGGGCGGCGGCGGCCTTCTCCACGGAGTTGAGCGGCCTGCCGGACGAGTTCACCGCCGGGAACCGGGTGGAGACGTTGTCCGCCGTGGTGTCCCGCTCCGACGGGGGCGGCTGTGTCAAGGTGCGCTGGTCGATGCTGGTGCGGGTGCAGGGCCTGCGGCTGGACCAGCTCAAGGTGGACCGGGTGGAGGACAGCGGATCGTTCCCGCTGGAGATCCGCACCGAGGGAGACACCGCCCGGCTCACCGACCGGCAGCTGGACCCGGGTGTGCTCTGTCCCGGCCGTACCGTGACCGCGCGCTACCGGGTGGCGTTCGCCGAGGACGTCGGGCGCGGGCGGGTGAGCTTCGCCGCCGAGGCATACGACCCGCAGTTGCGGCTGCTGGCCCGGCGGACCGCCTCCCGCGAGGTGGTGGGGGAGGAGGCGGCTTTGCCGACTCCCTCGCCGAGCAGCGCGGAGCCCACACCGAGCGACGAGCCGTCTTCCGAGGCGCCCGACGAGGAACCCACCGACGAGCCGACCGACGCCGCGGTGGTGGAGCCGCCCGCGCCCGGTGGCGTGGCCGGGCGGCCGGTGGCGGACAGCGGCGGATTCGGCCTGGTGCAGGCCGCGTTCCTGCTCGGCGGTCTGCTGCTGTTCCTGGGCGCCGGTCTGCTGCTGCGGATGCGCCGCCTGCTGCGCCCGTCCGCGCAGCCCGAGCCGGAGACGCTCCCGCCCCCCTTCGAACGCCCTCGCCCCCGCTGGCACTGACCCGCCGCGGGCAGGGGTCAGTCGAGCTGGCTGGGCTCCAGGCCCAGCTCCCGGGCTGCCACCAGGCGGATCCACTCGGCGATCTGCCGGCGGGTGATCACCCGCTCGTGCACCGCGAGCTGGACCGCCAGCCCGTCCATCACCGCGCTGATCCGCCAGGCCGCGCCGGCCGGGTCGGGGCAGTCGAACGTGCCCTCGGTGACCCCGGCGCTGATCACCGCGGCCAGATCCTGCCGCCACCGCAGGTCGAGGCGGCGGGAGAGCTTCTCCAGCTCCGGCGTACGCAGCGACTCCGCCCAGCCGTCGATCCACATCGACCAGGAGGTGGCACGGCCGGTCGGCGCGTAGAGGCGCAGCATCCGGCGCAGCTTCGCCAGCGGCGGGGCGGAGGAACGCAGCACCGCGTCGAGGCGGGCGAGGTCCTGCTCGACCGCGTACGCGAAGGCCTGCGCGAGCAGCCGGTCCTTCGTCGCGAAGTGGTAGAAGACGAGTGCCTGGCTGACCCCGGCGGCCTCGGCCACGTCAGCGGTGCGGGTGTTGGCGAGCCCTCGCTCCGCGATCACCTCGCAGGCCGTACGCAGCAGCGCGTCCAGGCGGATCTCGGCGGCTCGTCTCGTCACGGCGTTACGGTAACCCATCCGTATGACCACAGGGAGTTACCGAAGCGGCCGGTCGGCGGCGGGACAGTCGGATGCCGGACACTCGACTCGCCGAGCGGATTCCGCAGGTCGCGGCCCTGCCCACCGGCCTCCGACGGCAACCACCCAGGCTCCTAGGACGCCTGCGCCACGGGACGTCGGCCACATCCGGACGCGCCGGAAGGGGCCCCGATTTGGCAACCGTTCCCGGGCTCGGCTAAAGTTCTCATCCGTCACCGGATAACACCGGGGGCGTGCGGACGTAGCGCAGCTGGTAGCGCATCACCTTGCCAAGGTGAGGGTCGCGGGTTCGAATCCCGTCGTCCGCTCGGAGATGCCGCCACGCAGTTCGGGGGCAACCTCGGTGGAGTGGCCGAGAGGCGAGGCAACGGCCTGCAAAGCCGTGTACACGGGTTCAAATCCCGTCTCCACCTCGCAGTAGACGAGGGCGATTGGCGCAGTGGGAGCGCGCTTCCTTGACACGGAAGAGGTCACTGGTTCAAACCCAGTATCGCCCACCAGCGGAAAGGCCGTGCCGATGAGATCGGCACGGCCTTTCTCGTCGTCGATCAGTCCAGTACCGCGCCGCCGGCCATTGCCGCGCCCGGACCGCTCCACCCAGACTGGACCGGTGGACGATCAGCAGACCCGAGCCCAGCGGTTCCGCGCCCTGCACCAGCCCGGTGACCCACTGATCCTCGTCAACGCCTGGGACGCGCTGAGCGCCCGGATCGTCGCCGCGGCCGGCGCCCGCGCCGTGGCCACCACGAGCGCCGCCGTCGCGTGGAGCCGCGGCGCCCCGGACGGCGACGTGCTCGCCCGGGACACCGCCGTCGACGTGATCCGCCGGGTGGCGGACGCGGTTCGCGTACCGGTCACCGCCGACATCGAATCCGGGTACGGCGACAGTCCCGCCGAGGTCGCCGAGACGATCATCGCGGTGCTCGCCGCCGGGGCCGTCGGCGTCAACGTGGAGGACTCCCGGCACGACGGCGGCGGGCCGCTGCGCCCTGTCAACGAGCAGGTCGCCCGGCTCGCCGCCGTCCGGGCCGCCGCCGACCGCGCCGGCATCCCGCTGTACGTCAACGCGCGGGTGGACACCTGTCTGCGCCGGACCGGCGGCGTACCCGAGACTGTCGCGCGCGCCGAGGCGTACCTGGCGGCCGGCGCGGACGGGATCTTCGTTCCCGGAACCGTGGAACCGGAGACGGTGGCCGCGCTGGCGGCGGCGATCCCGGCGCCGCTGAACGTGCTGGCCGGGCCGGGCGCACCGCCGATCGCCGAACTGGCCGGGCTCGGCGTGGCCCGGGTCAGCATCGGACCGGCGGTGGCCGAGGCCGCGTACGCGGTGGCCCAGCGGGCGGCGGCGGAGGTGCTCGGCGCCGGGACGTACGACGCGCTCGCCGATGGGCTCGACTTCGACGCGCTGAACGAGCTGATGCGGGGCTGACCCGGCGGCGCGGCATCGACCGCGGGACGGGGTACCGGGTTGAATGTGGCGGTGGCCGCGCATCCGATCCGCAGAGCCGCCGCCCGGCGGGGGCGCCGCCGGTGACCGCCTCCGTCCGCCCGGTGCCCGCGTTGCTGGGCCCGCCCGTGGTCACGGGGGCCGCGGCGGGGACGTGTGTGGCAGCGCTGGCCGCCCTCGGGGCGGCGGGTCACGGCGGCTTCGCTACCGATCCGGCCGGTGCCCTCGCCCTGGCCGGGGGCGCCGTGGCCGCGGCGGTCGCCGCATCCCGTCTCGCCCGCTCGGGCCACCGCGCCGCCGGCCGGCTGGCGACCGGGCTCGCCGCGTCGCTGCTGGCGTACCTCGGGCTCGCCGTGCTGGCCGTCGCCACCGTCGCGGCCGGCCACCGGTGGGCCGGGCCGGCCGTCGCGGCGTGGAACTCGGCGTGGATCCCGCCGCTCGCACTGTTGCAACTGACCGCCTCGGCCGCCGTCCGCACCGGCGCGGCCACCCCGAGAACCCATCGGTACGTGGCTCTCGCCCTGGGTGCGGCCACGCTCGTCAACGCGCTGCTGACGACGGCGAGCGAACCGTTCGACGGGGTGCCGACGATCGCCGGGGAGTCGTGGCGTACCACGCTCGCGCCGGTCGGTGCCGCCGTCACCCTGCTCGGCGTCGCGGCGCTGCTCCTGCTGCCGGTGACGCTCTGGCGGGCCGCCCTCGGCTCGCACCACACCGTGCGGGCACGGCTCGGCGTGGCCGCCGCGGCCACCACCGCGGCGCCGCTGACTGTCGTCTTCTGCCTGCTCCTCGCGGTCGCCCGCGCGCCGGGTGACGTCGAACCGGCGCTGGGCTCGGTCGCGTTCCTGGTGACCCTGTCCGGCGCCGCCGTGTTCGCCGCCGCCTGCGCGGTCACCGCCGCCCGGGGCGCCACCGAGGCCCGGCGGGTCGGCATCGTGGTGCGCGCCACCGGCCTGGCCGCCGCGGCCCTGCTGGTGGTCGGCGCCGGCACGCTCGTGGCCGCTCCCGGCTCGTCCCTCGGCCCGACCTCGGTCGCCCTGGTCGTGTCGGCGCTGACAGTCGTCGGCGGCGGCGGGGCGTGGGCCGGCACCGGCCGGCTGGCGGCGCTGCTCACCGCCGCGCCCACAGCGCCGCCGGTGACGCCGCACGACGGAGCAGAGGGTACGGAGGCAGGCAGCGCCGCGGGCACGGCGGACGTCGCCGAGCCGGCGGACCCGGCCGGTGGGGCAGCCTCGCCGGAGGTGTCCGCCACAGGGGTGTCCGCCGGGGTGGGGCCGGCCTCGGTCGGCGGCCTGACGGCGCGCGAACGCGAGGTGCTCGCCGCACTCGCCGAAGGCGCCAGCAACGCGGGGATCGCGGCGCAGCTCGTGGTGTCGGAACGGACCGTGGACGCCCATCTGCGCGCCATCTTCGTCAAGCTCGGCCTGACCCCCGGCGGCGACACGAACCGGCGGGTAAGAGCGGCGCGGATCTGGCTGGAGCACGCGGGACAGCCGCGCTGAGCAGGGGTTTCCCGAAGATAGGTGCTGAGGCCGATGCCCGGGCCGGTGGTACCTCGGCACGGTGGGGCGACACCTGAATCGACGGAGGCTCCCACAGTGCCCGTACCGAAGTTGCGCCGCGCCGCGCTCGTCGCCCTTTTCGTCCTGCTCCTGGTGGCCTTGGCCGGCCGTACCCTGTTCATGTTGTGGGAGCCGCCGTTCGACGGCGCGATCCACTACGACGACGTCCGTGAGCTGGGGTCCGCGTACTGGCCGATGAACCTCTACCTGGGCGGGCCCGCGTACGCCGTCTCCTGGATCGCCGCGGCGGTCTTCATCGTCGGGCTGGCCCGGGGCCGCGCGGGCGTGCTGAACCTCGTGGGGGCGTTCCTGGCCGGCCTCGGCGGGGTGGTGTTCGCGCTGGCGATCACCGCTGAGGTGCTGCCGTTCGCCTACGCCGCCGACCCGGGCGTCCTGCCGGAGCAGCAGGGACGCGCGTTGTTCGACGCTTTCAACGATCAGTTGGACGGGCTGCTCCCGGCCATCCTCGGCAGTCAGGTGGCGATCGTCCTCGGCATGGTCCTGGCGCTCGTCGGCATCCTGATCGGCCGGACCATGCCGCGCCCGCTGATCGTCGCCGGGCTCGTCTACGTCGTGGCGTTCGTCCTGGTGCCGCAGGACGCCGGTCGGGCGGTGGTCGTCGCGAGCTACCTGGTGCAGGTGGCGCTGGTGGCAGCGATCGGCTGGTACGGGCTGCGCGCCGCCACCGACCTCGCCGCTGTCGACCTCGCCGTGACCGACGGCGAGCGGCCGTAGCAGAGCGGGCCGGCCGGATCGGGTGATCCGGCCGGCCCGATCCGGGACCGATCAGCTCCGTCGGCCCCGGTCACTGTCACATCGGCGGGGCGACGTCCCGGCGCTCCTCGACGCGGCGGTACTCCACCGGCTGCTCGGCGGTGGTCGTGACCACCTGGCGACGGCGGCCCCACACCAGCGTGGTCATGATGAGGCCGAGGACGCCGGCCGCCATCAGGATCCAGCCGACGACGTCGAGGTCGACCCCGCCGACGCTGGCGTTGAGCGCGAACGTGAGGATCGCGCCGACCGCGATCAGGAAAATGCTCGTACCGATACCCACGACAGCCTCCTTCGGGGGGATGGTTGTGCTGTCACCGGCCTCAGTACCCCGGCGGCGAGCAGCGCAACCACACGGCCACCCGGTGCGGCGGGGGTCTGCCGCAGGGCGATCTTGGCATCGGGTAGAGTTCACCCCGTCGCCGGCGCGAACCGGCGGCACGCGGACGTAGCGCAGCTGGTAGCGCATCACCTTGCCAAGGTGAGGGTCGCGGGTTCGAATCCCGTCGTCCGCTCGCGATTGCCCGGGCGATTGGCGCAGTGGGAGCGCGCTTCCTTGACACGGAAGAGGTCACTGGTTCAAACCCAGTATCGCCCACCGAGAGTCACCCTCCCCGCCCGCCGGCGCCGCCGGTCGATCGGCGGACGTATCCCACCGGACGGTTCGTACCGGCCACATCGGTCACCCGGCTCCACCGTGCGGGTTATTCAGCCGCTGCCACCACGCGTGTCACTGTGATGCCCGATACGCAGGGAGGCGGTCACATGGCAACGATCGAGCGGGGACGGTGGCGGCGGACAGCCGCCCGATTAGGGGTGGCGACTGTCGTCGCGGCGGCCGGGGTGACGGTCTCGGCCGCGCCCGCGCAGGCCACCGCGACGCGGACGGTGGCGTTCTACAGCATGGACGAACCGGCGTCGTCGTCGACGGTGCTGACCGACTACAGCGGCAACGGCCGCCACGGCACGATCGGCGGTGAGGTGGTCACCGGCGCGCTCTACGCCGGGGCGACCGGCCACCGCTTCGCCACCCACCTGCCCACCGACAAGGAGTACGTCCCGGGCCACGTCGACCTGGTGCCGCACACCACCGACTTCAACCCGGACGCCGGGGACTTCTCGCTGACCATCCGCTACCGGACCACGTACTCCTTCGGGAACATCCTCCAGAAGGGACAGGGCAACACGGCGGGCGGCTACTGGAAGTTCGAGGCGCCGAACGGCAAGCCGAAGTGCCTGTTCCGGGGCGCGGACGGCGCCTCCCGTACCGGCTACACGGACGTGCCGATCTCCGACGGCCAGTGGCACACGGTCACCTGCAACCGCACCTCCGCGTACGTGGAGATGTACGTCGACGGCGTGCGGACGAGCCGCCTCAACGGGCCGACCGGCACCATCGCCAACACCTGGCCGCTGTCCGTCGGCGGCAAGAGCCAGTGCGACGGTACGAAGGTCACCTGCGACTACTTCGCCGGCGACATCGACTACGTGAAGATCCTGAAGGGATCGGGCGGCCCGGCCAACCAGGCGCCGCTGGCGGCGCTGACGCCCACCTGCTCCGGACTGGTGTGCACGTTCTCCGGCGCGGCCTCCACCGACGTCGACGGCGCGATCCAGGACCACAGCTGGTCGTTCGGCGACGGAGACACCACCGGCACCGCATCCGTACCGGCCACGTCGCACACGTACGCGGCCGCCGGCACCTACCCGGTCACGCTCACCGTCACCGACGACCGGGGCGCCACCGGCACCGCGACAGTCGACGTGACCGTCGCGCCCGTACCGGAGCGGATCTCGTTCGTCGGCCAGGCCACCGCGAACGCCAACTGGACCAGCCACACGGTCACCGTCCCGGCGGGCGTGCAGGCCGGTGACACGCTGCTGCTCGTGCTCAGCCAGAACACGCACACCGGTACCGGCGAGCCGACCGGGGTGACCGGCTGGACCCGGCTCGACCGCCTCGACGGCGGCTTCGCCACCACCACCGCCTGGTGGAAGACCGCGAGCGCCGGTGATGCCGGCAGTGCGGTCCGGGTGACGCTGGACAGTCAGGCGAAGGGCAACCTGGTGCTGGCCGCGTACCGGGGGGTCGCACCGGGCGCGCCCGTCTTCACCAGGGCCACCGACCCGGCGAGCACCGCTACCCGGATCACCCCGTACGCGCCGGTGAGCACGGCGCAGAGCTGGGCCGTGTCGTACTGGCTGCACGGCGACAGCACCTCCACCGCACTCACCCCGCCGTCCGGCGTGGCGGTGCGCAGCAACTCCTCGCAGACCGGCGGCGGCCGGGCGACCGGCCTGCTCGCCGACTCGGCGAGCAGCGTGCCGACCGGCAGCTACGGCGGCCTCACCGCCACCGGCGCCGCGGCCAGCACGACCACCACCACGTGGACGTTCGTGCTGCCCCCGGCCTGACCCATCGGGTAAGCGTGAAGGCCGGCACCCCGTCTTGGGGTGCCGGCCTTCAGTTCTTGGG
>NZ_JADKYQ010000021.1:0-69253 GCF_015354395.1 Micromonospora sp. ANENR4 | reverse complement strand
TGTCGTCGCCGCGGCCATGATCGACCGCCTCGTCCACCACGCCGAGGTCATCTCGATGAAGGGCGACAGCTACCGACTCAAAGACCGCGACCTCGGCCGCGTCCCCGCAGCCACCAAGACCAACGACTGAACATCAACAACCAACGAGGGGGTCAACATTCGGCCGGAACAGAGGGGTCAAAGTTCAGCCGGCGTTGACAGCCGGTTGCAGGCCAAGCCGGAACGCCGGCCCGCGCTGTCAGCAGGCGCCCTCCGCCCGGGCCCGGAGCCGATCCCGCGAGCCACGTGCGCCGCACCAGCCCGGTCAAGGTCATCCCGGCGTACGGTGTGAGGGCGTGGCGCTGACGCAGTCGCCGCGGATCAACGGTGAAGCGTTCACGCGGCGTGAACCACACCAGGTCGGCCCGGTAACCCTCGGCGATGCGCCCTCGACCGGGGATACGGGCAATGCGCGCAGGCGCGTCGGCCATCCACCGCGCGACGTCGGCCAGGCCGAATCCGCGCCGCTGGGCCTGGGTCCACACCAACGCCAGGGTGAGTTCGAGTGAGGCGATACCTCCCCAGGCGGCGTTGAAGTTGCCCGTGTCGGTGTGTTTCATCGCCGGCGGACACGGCGAGTGGTCCGAGACGATGCAGTCGATGGTGCCGCGTGCCAGCGCCTCCCACAGGCCCTCCTGCTGGCGGGCGTCGCGGATCGGCGGGCAGCACTTGAACTCGGTCGCGCCGTCGGGGATCGTCTCGGCAGTGAGGGTCAGGTAGTGCGGGCAGGTCTCGACGGTCAGCGGGGCGCCGGCCCTCCTGGCCGATGCGATCGCCGGGACCGCGTCGGCAGCGGAGAGGTGCACGATGTGCGCCCGGGTGCCGAGCTGTACTGCCAGCCGGGCGACCAGCGCCACCGCGCGGACCTCGGCCGAGGCGGGGCGCGACGCGAGGAAGTCGGCGTACGAGGGGCCGTCGACCCCGGGACGCAGGGCACTGCTGTCCTCGGCGTGCACTAGCAGCAGGCTGTCCAGAGCTCGTACCTCACGCATGCAGGCGGCCAGTTCGCGCGGGGTGAGGGCGGGAAACTCCGGTACGCCGCTGTCGACCAGGAAACACTTCAGCCCGAACGCCCCGGCGTTGACCAGGTCGCTCAGCTTGCCGAGGTTCCCTGGAACGGCACCGCCCCAGAACCCGACGTCAATGGCGCACCGCTCTCGGGCGAGGGCCCGTTTGCGGTCCAGCGCAGCGGCCGTGGTGGTGGGCGGTAGGGCGTTCAGCGGCATGTCGAGCAGGGTCGTGATGCCGCCCGCCGCGGCGGCGGCAGTCGCGGTTTCGAAGCCCTCCCAGTGCGTACGCCCCGGTTCGTTGACGTGCACGTGCGAGTCGACCAGGCCGGGTAGCAGGGCATCCCGGCCGATGTCCACCTCGTCGATCGCCGCCAGGCGCGCGTTCCGGTCGGTGATGACCGCAATGGTGCCGCCGACGACCCCCACCGCGGCGGGTCGCTCTCCGGTCGGCGTCACGACGCGGTCGGACCGGACGACCAGGTCTAGTGGCTGGCTGCGAGGCGACGGCACGACTCCTCCAAGCCTCGGGTGAGTTCGGTGGTGTCCGCGGTCTGCAACTCGCCGTTGACCACGACCTCCCGCCCGTGCACGACCAGCCGGGCCAGCCCCGCAGGAGGGCCGAAGACGAGCGCGGCTACCGGATCGGCGATACCGGCGTGCCCCAGGGTGTCCAGCCGCCACAGGGCGATGTCCGCCAGCTTGCCGACCTCCAGCGAGCCGATCTCGTCCTGCCGCCCTAGGCAGCGGGCACCGCCGATGGTCCCCATCCGCAGCGCCTCCCGGGCGGACATCGCCGTGGGGCCGCCCGCCAGGCGTGCCGAGTACATGGCTTGACGCAGCTCGGCGACGAGAAGTCCGGATTCCTGGGATGCGGGACCGTCCACGCCCAGACCCACCGCGATACCGGCGTCCAGCATCCGACGCACCGGCGCGATGCCCGCGCCCAGCCGAGCGTTCGAGCTCGGGCAGTGCGCCACCGCCACCCCCTCCTTCGCCATCGTTTCGATCGCGTCGTCGGACAGATGCACGCCGTGGGCGAGCCACACGTCGTCGGCGAGCCACCCCAGGCGCTCCAGATAACGGACCGGCGTCACACCGAACTTGTCCCTGCAGTAGTGCTCCTCCTGGATGGTCTCGGCAAGGTGCGTGTGCAGCCGAACACCCATGGCCCGCGCCAGCGCCGCGCTCTCCGACATGAGCTGGGCGCTGACGGAGAAGGGCGAGCAGGGCGCGATCGCGACGCGCACCATCGCCCCGGGGCTGGGATCATGGAAGTCGGAGATGGCCTGCTCCATCGCGCTGAGGCAGGCGTGGCTGTTCTCGACGAGCTCGTCCGGCGGGAGCCCGCCCCGCGAGCGCCCGAGGTCTATCGCGCCGCGGCACACGTGCAGTCGCAGGCCGATCCGCCGGGCCTCGGCCACCTCGGCTGCCAGCAGGTCCCCGACGCGGTCCGGGAAGATGTAGGGGTGGTCGGCGGAGGTCGTGCAGCCCGACAGCGCCAGCCAGGCAAGGCCGGCCGCGGTCGTGTCACGGACGAGGTCGGCGTCGATGGCTGCCCACACCGGGTACAGCGACGTCAACCAGCCGAAGAGGTCGTGGTCCTGGGCCAATCCGCGCGTCGCCCACTGGTACAGGTGATGGTGAACGTTCACCAGGCCGGGGGTGGCCAAGCATCCTCGACCGTCGATCCGGGCGATGTCCGCCCGGGTCGGCGATGGTCCCGGGCCGATTGCGGCAATGCGGCCATGTTCGATGACCACGTGTCCGTACTCGTATTCGGTGCCGGACGCGTCCACCGTCGCGATCGCGCAGCCCTCGATCGCCAGTGGCCGGCTCGCCCCGGTCACCAGGGCCACCCCTCCGCGGCCGTCCAGGCGGGGTCGTCCGCCGCGAGGCCGTCGGTGTCGTTGCGAGTCATCGTTCCTTCGATGACCCCGTGGGGTTGCGCCGAGGCCACATACACCCGCTGGGCCTTCTCCTCGACGACGCCATGCAGTCCGTACAGGCTGAGCGCGGGCAGATGGTGCACGTTGCTGAGGGCCAGGTGGATGCGGGCGATGTCGGGGCGGTCCGCCAGCACGCGCTCACCCATCACCAACAACGTCTGCTGCAGCGAGGTGCTGTAGGTGTCGACGAAGGCGGCGGTCATCGACGCACGTGCGGTGGTGTACTCGTCGTCCCAGTCGACTTCGCCGAGTGACCGGCGTACCCAGCGGGCCCGGACCCGGCTGGCGAGGATGCGGTCACTGGCTTCCGGCAACGTGGTGTACCGGTCGCGTCGGAAGCCGCGGAACTCGGAGCCGGTGGTGTTCAGCAGCATGAGACCGTCGATCCCGGAGCAGACCGAGGCTCCGGACCGGGTGGCAGAAATAGTGGCCGTGCGCCGCGCGGAATCCGCGGCCGCGAACGAGTGACGTTCACCGAGGCGGTTCCAGGCGTGCTGGACGAGGTGGATCTGGGCGCACTCCACCTCCGGATTGCCTTCGAGGAAATGGCGCCCCAATGCCAGCCCGAACTCCTCGACCGGCTCGGGGCCACGCTCGGCGGCCAACGCGTAGACGGCGTTCTTCTGGCTGTCGGTGGGCAGCAGCGTCGTGTTTTCCCCGCTGCGATACGCCGCCTCGAATGCGCCGCTGAGGGCGACGTGGACGGTGAGATCGGTCAGCCGATGCTGGTCATCGCTGCGATCCACCGCGACGAGCCGAATCTCGGCCTTGCCGTACCGGTTCTGGGTGAGAATCGCCATGTCAGCTCCCTAGATACGTGGAGTAGGAGTAAGGGCTCAGCAGAATCGGCACGTGGTAGTGCGCCAGCGACTCCAGCCGTATCTGAATGTTGATCTCCGGATAGAACGTCGGGCGACTGGTCGCCTCAAAGTAGGCGCCGCTGTCGACCACCAGCCGGTAGGTGCCCGACCCCACGGGGGCCGACCAGGTGGTGATGCGGCCGTCGCTGCCCGTGAGGCCAGTGGAGACCAGGGACCAGCCGGGCGGATCATGCCGCTCCAGACGGATCGCCACGCCGACGGCGGGGCGGCCCAGGGCCAGGTCGAGTATGTGGGTGGTCAGTGAGATCGTCGGGCAAGCGATGGCCGCGAGGCGCGGCGAGTCCATCACGGCATCACCAGTTCGGTCAGCCGGCGCCTCATGATCTTGCTCAATTCCACTGCGACGATGCCTTGCTCGCGGTCCGGATCGTTGCGGAGCCGCTCCCTCAGCCGATCGAGGATCTCCTCGCCGGACAGGCCGGCCGCGCTGACGAGGAAGACATGCCCGAATCGGGCCTCGTACGCCTCGTTGGCCAACGTCATCGACGTGTCGCCCACCCCGGCCTGTTCGTCCCGTGACATGCGGTCGGCGTCGTCGTCGCCCTGGGGTGGGCTGCCGATGCGCGGGTGAGCCTGTAGCGCCTGGTGGATGTCGGGCCAGCCCAGCCCGGCCAGGATGGCCGACGCGGCGTCGGCCAGCTCCTCGACGGAGGTGAAGGGCCGACGACGGCAGACCTCAGCGTGCCAACGGGTGGTCTGACAGCACGTCTCCAGCAGCGCCGACGCAGCGTCGACAGGCATGGCGTTGAAGGTTGCCAGCGGCACCCGTGTCGTCATCGGAGCCATGGGTCGATTCCGTCCCTCCCCGGGGTGTCCCGCAGATCTCCGACGGGCGCGGCCTGCACTGGAGAGACCCGCGGGACACCCCTAGCCGATCGTTCGCGGGCAGTCTCTGCACCTCTGCTATCGCCCGGCTCTCGCCCCTCTGTTGCCGGTTGGAACGAACGCTGCGGTCCGCGGGGGGCGACCAGGCGAGCCGGACCGGGCGGGTGAGGTCGGTCCATCGCCCGTGATAGCGCGCCGAAGGGTGGCCGATACCGCCATGACGAACGGTCGGCCTGCAGGAGATCAGCGACAGACCGACGCGCTTCTCCAGAAGGGAGCTGAGGGGTGACATCCCAGCAGGCCGCGGCGATGACCGGCCGTGTCGCGCTCGGACCGAGCGCCATCGTGCATGAAGAAGTCCTCGACCCGCAGTTCCGCTACGACCTGGTCCATTACCTGCCGCACTACATATCGACCGAGAAGGTGCTCCTGCTGGAGTACCGCAGGCTGGGCATCCTCGACGCCGGGGTCTGCCGGGACATTGGCGCCGCGTTGAGCGCCGTCACCCCGGGTGACCTCGTCGCAGATCCCACAGCCAACCTCTCCGACCTGGCGTTCGCCATCGAACGGCGGGTGTCGGCGGTCGTCACCGGCAAGCAGGCCGCGGCCTGGCACGTCGACCGCAGCCGCAACGACCTTCAGGCCACCGCGCAGCTCCTCGCGGCTCGCGCCGAGATCGTCCGGTTGGTGCGATCCCTGCTGGACTGTGCCGCCGCCGCGACCCGCCTGGCCGCTCGGTACAGCGATGACCCGATGCCGGGCTACACGCACCTGCAACCGGCCCAGGTCATCACCGCCGGCTTCTACTTCGGTGCGCTCGCTGAGCACATCCTGTCCACGGTGCAGCTCCTTGAGCAGATCTACGAGCGGATCGACCAGTCCCCGCTCGGCAGCGGTGCGATGGCGGGCCAGGACCTGCCATGGGACCGCGCTCGGATGGCGAAGCTGCTCGGCCTGCGCGCACCGGTGCCGCACGCCCTCGTCGGCGTGGCCGGCCGTCTGTGGCAGTTGGAAGTGGCCGGTACCTGCTCGACGTTCGGCGTGGTACTCAGCCGCTTCGTCACCGACCTGATGACGTGGTGCGGCGCCGAGTACGGCTACTTCGAGCTGCCCGACGAACTCGCGGGGATCTCGTCTGCGATGCCGCAGAAGAAGAACTATCCGATCCTGGAGCGCATCCGGGGCCGCACGGCGCATCTCACCTCGTGGTACGTTGACGTCGCCCTGGCGCAGCGGTCCACCCCGTACAGCAACACCGTAGAGGTGTCCAAGGAGGCCGCCGCCGGCCAGGCTGTCGCCCTGTCCGGGTTGCGTGGCACCCTGCGGCTGCTCACAGCCGTACTGGACAACCTGCGCCTCGACCGGCAACGGGCGCTCGGGCGGAGCCGTGAGGAGCACCTGGGCGCCTTCGCCCTGGCCAACGACCTCACCCTTCACCACGGGGTACCGTGGCGCTCCGCTCAGGTCCTGACCGGCCGCTACATCAGCGCGTTGATCGCCGACGGCAGACCGCCGGGCGAGGCGGACGGAAGCCTGCTCCGGCGGCTCGCGGCCGAGGACGGCTATCACATTCCCGACGCCGACCAGATCCTGGCCGACGTGGCCGACCCCGTGGCCCTCCTCTGCCGCAAGTCGTCCACCGGCTCGGCCAATCCCCACCACGTCCGTGCCCTGCTGGACGGGCAACGCGGCCGGATGACCGACGTGACAAAGGCCTGGACGCAATACGAGGCCGCCGCAGCCATGGCGGTCGACAGCGTCGACTCCGAGCTCGGGCTGCCCACCGGCGAATCCCGCCCGTCCTACTTCAACGACCCATACCCGACCAGCCATGGTGAAGGGTGATGACGCGATGACCGAAAGTCCTCTCGCTCTCGCGCCGATCGCGTCGGGGCGCGCGCAACCGCAGGTCGGTACCGGCACCGCGCACGGCACCTTCGGCGAGTTGCTGCAGGGCGTTCTCCCCGACGACGTCGACTTCCTCGTCACGCTCCCTATCCAGCGCGGAGTGCGGGTACGCGTCATCCTCGACCCCGAAGCCACCGAGCTGACCGTCTCGCCGACGGGCAAGACCAAGTCCCTACTCCTGGCCCGCAGCCTGCTTCGGTCGCTGGGCCACCACGGCGGCGGCCATCTGATCATCTCCAGCGACCTCCCCGTCGGGAAAGGGCTGGCCAGTTCCTCGGCCGACCTGGTGGCGGTCGCCCGCGCGGTCGGTCAGGCGCTCGGCCAGCCCCTCGGGCCCCAGGACATCGAGGCGCTGCTGCGCGACATCGAACCCTCCGACGGAATCATGTACTCCGACGTGGTGGCGTTCCGTCACCGGGAGGTGCGGCTGCACCGTCGGCTGGGACCGTTGCCGCCACTGACCATCGTCGGCCTCGACGAGGGCGGCGAGATCGACACCGTTCAGTTCAACCGGCTGCCCAAGCCCTTCCAACCGCGCGACAAGCGCGAGTACGCGGAGCTTCTGGACCAGATCTCGCACGCCATGCTGCTCGGGGACGCCGCAGGAATCGGGCGGGTGGCCACCCGTAGCGCCGAGATGAACCAACGACTGCACCCCAAGAAGACGCTGCCGGCGATGGTCAGTCTGTGTGAAGCGGCCGATGGCCTCGGCGTGGTGGTGGCGCACAGTGGCACGGCCGTCGGGATCCTGCTCTCGCCCGACCAGCCGGACTACGACGAGCGTCTGCGGCTGGTACACCGCGGCTGCGCCGCGCTACGACCCACCGTGTGGATCGACCAGGTCCACGGTCCTCGCGAGCCCTACCAGATCATGGAGGAGGCGACATGGCCCCCACGGATGTGATCGACGCCATCGGCCACACGCCCCTGGTCAAACTGCGGCTGGGTGAGTCGTCCGGGGTGGCTGTCTACGCGAAGCTCGAGATGCAGAACCTCTTCGCGATGAAGGACCGGGTGGCACGCCGCATCATCCTCGCGGCGCGCGAGAGCGGGGAACTAAAGCCTGACGCGCCCATAGTCGAGAGCTCGTCGGGTTCGATGGCGTTGGGCGTCGCCCTGGTCGGCAGGGCGCTGGGCCACGAGGTGCACATCGTCACCGATCCACGGATCGACCAGATCACGCTGGCGAAGCTGCGCTCGCTCGGTTGCGAGGTGCACATCGTGCCGGCGATGACCAGCGGCGGCTGGCAGAGTGCGCGGCTGGAACTGCTCGACGACCTGCTCGCCCGGCTGCCCGGCGCGTTCTGGCCGCAGCAGTACAGCAATCCCGGCAATCCGCAGTCCTACACGGTGCTCGCCGCCGAACTGCTCGGCGAGCTCGACCACGTGGACATGCTCGTGGCGTCGGTCGGCAGCGGCGGCTCGTCCTGTGGGACGGTTCGCGCATTGCGGGAGGTCGGGGGAAACGTCCGCGCCGTCGGCGTCGACAGCGTCGGCAGCATGCTGTTCCACCAGCCCGACCGTGCCGGCCGCCTGCAGAGCGGGCTCGGCAACAGCCTGATGCCGGCCAACCTCGACCACTCCGTCTTCGACGAGGTGCACTGGCTCAACGACCACGAGGCGTTCTCCGCCACCCGGCGGTTGGCGCAGGAGCAGCAGATCTTCGCCGGGAACACGTCCGGGTCGGTGTACTGCGTCCTGCGTCACCTCGCCCGGACCGCCGAGCCCGGCAGCACCGTCCTCGGTGTGTTCCCCGACCGCGGCGACCGCTACTGGGAGAGCGTCTACAGCGACGAGTACTGGCGCCGTACCGGCCTGGACCGCCAGCCGATCGCCGAGGAGCCAGCCCGGGTTACCTACGGGACTCCCGTCCACTCCTGGTCGTGCAGCTACCCAGGGGGGAGGCTGGAGTGAGACGCGTCATCTTCATCGAGTCGAACACGACCGGCAGTGGCATGGTGGCGCTCCGGCGGGCCAACGAGCTCGGCTGGCTGCCGTGCTTCGTCACCCGATCGCCCGGCCGATACCCACAGCTCGCGGAGATCCCGCACGACCTGCTGATCTGCGACACGAACACGCCCAGCCAGCTCGCCGCGGCCATCGCCGGACGCTGGCCGGATCGGATCGCCGGGGTGACCACCACCAGCGAGTTCTACCTGCCCGCGGTGGCCCGGGTGGCGGCCGAGCTCGGCCTGCCGGGCAACCCGTGGGAGGTCATGGTCACCTGCCGGGACAAGGCCGCGGTCCGCCGCGTCCTCGACCACCATGGCGTCGGGCAGCCGGCATACGTCGTCGTCGGCTCGGCCGCCGAGGCCGGCCGGGCGGTGGCGCGACTGGGTCTGCCGTGCGTCGTGAAGCCGGTGGACGGCTCCGGATCGCAGGGCGTGCTGCTGTGCCACGACACCGGCGAGGTCCGCCATCAGGTGTCGGACATCCTGGCCAACAAGACCAATGTTCGCGGCCAGCCCGCGCCGCGCAGCGTGCTGCTGGAGCAGTACGTCACGGGGCCGGAATTCAGCGTCGAGACCTTCAGCGACGCCGGCACTGTCACCTGCGTCGGTATCACGGCGAAGACGGTGGGGTCACCGCCGTCATTCGTCGAGGCGCGCCACATCTATCCGGCACCACTGCCAGCCGGTGTCGCCGACGAGCTGGCCGCCACGGCCGAGCGCGCGCTCAAGGCGCTCGGCTTCGCGCAGGGCCCGGCACACACCGAGGTTCGCTGGACGGCGAGCGGTCCCGCGATCATCGAGGTCAACGCCCGCCTGGCCGGCGGGATGCTCCCGGAGCTGGTACGGCTCGCCACCGGCGTGGATCT
This sequence comes from Micromonospora sp. ANENR4, assembly GCF_015354395.1. Lineage (NCBI taxonomy): Bacteria > Bacillati > Actinomycetota > Actinomycetes > Micromonosporales > Micromonosporaceae > Micromonospora > Micromonospora sp. ANENR4. Next base: position 59,826 of record NZ_JADKYQ010000021.1, on the reverse strand, counting down.
GCTGACACAGCAACTGCACGTGGCCACCGGACGGCCGGTCGAGCTGACCGCCCGGCACCGCAGCGTCGCCGGCATCCACTTCATCACGGCGCCGGAGCGCGGCGTCCTGCTGTCAATCGACGGCCTGGACCGGGCGCGGAGCGTGCGCGGCGTGCAGCAGGTCCACCTGACCGTCGAGGCCGGCCAGGCGGTGGCGCCGCCGCGCGACGCGTACGGCCGTGTCGGCTTCGTCATCGCCAAGGGCAGATCGGCCGCGACAGTCGAGCGCATTCTCGACCGCGCCGTAGCCGAGATCGCGTGGGAGGTAGCGCCGGAATGATCGAGCTGCGAAGTGACACCTTCACCGTCCCGACCCGGAAGATGCGGGAGGCGATGGCGACCGCGCCGGTCGGCGACGACGTGTACGGCGAGGATCCGACCGTGCGCCGCCTCGAGGAGGTCGCCGCCGATCTGCTCGGCAAGGAGAGCGCCTGCCTGATGCCGAGCGGGACGATGGCCAACCTCGCCGCCCTCCTGGCGCAGGCGCCCCGCGGTTCCACGGCGATCGTCGGGGCGGAGTCGGACATCTACGTCTATGAGGCCGCCGGCGCCTCGGTGTGCGGCGGCATTGGGTACCTGCCCGTGGCCGTCGAAGCCGACGGATCGCTCCGGATGGCCGACCTGGTCGACGCGCTGTCGATCGATCCCGACGATCCCCAGTTCGCCCGCCCCGCCGTGATCTGTCTGGAGAACACCCAGAACCGCCGGTGCGGCGCCGTGGTGCCGCAGGATCACCTGGAAGCGGTGTACGCCGGGGCACGCCACCACGGCGTCGCGGTGCACCTGGACGGCGCCCGCCTGTTCAACGCCGCCGTGGCCGCCGGGCTGCCCGCCGCCGAGCTGGCTCGAGGAGCCGACACGGTGCAGGTGTGCCTGTCCAAGGGGCTGTCCGCGCCGATCGGCTCGGTGCTGGCCGGGCGGGCTGACGCCGTGGCCAACGCCCGCCGGGCCCGCAAGATGCTTGGCGGCGGCATGCGCCAGGCGGGCATCGTCGCCGCCGCCGGGCTGATCGCCCTGACGGAGATGACCGACCAGCTCGCCGACGACCACGCCTTGGCCCGCCGCCTGGCCGACGGACTGGCCACCGTGAGCGATCTCGTGGTGGAGAACCCGCGTCCGCAGACCAACATCGTGATGTTCCGCGCCGCCGACCCCGGTCTCCCCTGGCAGTCGATCGTGCGCGAGGCGGCGTCGTCAGGACTGCGGGTCGGGGAACTGGGCCACGGGCGCATCCGTGCCGTGACCCACCGATGCGTCACCGGTGAGCAGATCGACCGAGCTGTCGCGATCCTCTCTGATGCCGTCCGCCGGGCCCTCGTGGCGTCGGGTACCCGCCAACCGACAGGAGCGTGAATGACACACATGCAGCACTCGCCCACCCTCTCCGTCTGCGTCTTCTGCGGAGCCCGACCGGGCGTCAGCCCGGCCATGACCCGAGCGGCCGAGGAGGTCGGCCGCCTGATCGGCGAGCGGGGCCACCGGCTCGTCTACGGCGGCGGCGGTAGCGGGCTGATGGGCTCGGTGGCGTGGTCCGCGTTCCACGCGGGCGCGCCGATCGTCGGCGTGATCCCGGCGTTCCTCGCCGAACGCGAGCGGTCGATTGCGGCCCCACCCCAGTCGGTGGAGCTGACTCACACGATGAACGATCGCAAGCAGAGCATGCTCGGACACGCGGATGTGTTCCTCGCGCTGGCCGGCGGCTACGGCACCCTCGACGAGGTGCTCGACGTGCTGTCGCTGCGCTACCTCGGGATGCTCCGCAAGCCGGTCGTTCTCCTCGACGTCGAGGGCTGCTGGGACCAGCTCGAGAACATGGTCGCCGACGTACACCTGCGCGGCTACGCAGAGAACAGCCTCGAACCGCTCTACGCGGTCCGCACCACGCCGACCAGCGCGCTGTCCACCCTGGAGCAACATTGGTCGGCCACGTTCGCGACCCCGGCAGCCACCCGTACCGCACCCGTGGGTTCCCTCCACCCCGCCGGCCGCCACCTGGCGGTCGAGCCGCTGTGACCCACCGAAGGAGATCGCAATGACCGCAGCACTGACCAAGGAAGTCGCTCGGGTCGACGCCGAGCGGCTGCTGGCGACGATGGCGGAAATGTCCCGGTTCGGCGCGCAGCCCAACGGCGGCATCACCCGCCCCGGCTTCTCGGAGCCGGAGCGGAAGGCTCGCGACCACATCGCCCGGCGCGCCACCGAGCACGGCCTGCACAGCACGGTGGACGCGGCCGGCAACCTGATCATCCGGCGTCCCGGCGCCGATCCCACGAAGCCCACTCTCATGTTGGGCTCGCACCTCGACAGCGTGACCAACGGCGGTCAGTTCGACGGTACGTACGGCGTCGTGGCTGCCCTGGAGGTCCTGAGGCAACTCACCGCCCAAGGGCGCACCGGCTGGCTGGAGCCGGTCGTTGTCGCCTTCAGCAACGAGGAGGGCGCGAAGTTCCCGTACCCCTTCTTCGGCTCTCGGGCGGTGGTCGGCCAGTCGGCGCTGCCGGCCAATGTCACGCACGGCGCCCGCGAGGAGCTGGCGCTCGAGCTGCGGCGCAGCGGCGGCGACATCGACCGGCAGGAGTCCGCCCGCTGGCCCACGCCGATCGGGGCGTACCTCGAGGTACACATCGAGCAGGGGCCGACGCTGGAGCGCGCGGGGATACCGATCGGCGTCGTCGACACCATCAACGGACGTACTATCGTGGAGATCGAGATCCGCGGGCGGCAGGCGCACGCCGGCACCACCCCGATGAACCTGCGGGCGGACGCGCTCGCCACGGCGGCCCGGGTGATCCTCGTCATCGAGCGCGCCGCCCGCGAACAACGGCTGTGTTCGGTCTCCACGGTCGGCAACGCCATGGTCGCACCGGGAGAGGCCAACGTGGTCGCCGGCGAGGTCCACCTCACGGCGGAGATCCGCGACTCCAACCGTGGCCGACTGCGCCGCGCGGAGGCGGCGATCCGCGCCGAGCTGGACACGTTCCGGGTGAGCGAGGCGACCCTGGTCCACATCGACGTCACCATGCGCACCGATCCAGTGGCCGCCGACGCCACGGTCAGCTCGGTCATCCGGCAGGCCGCCAGCTCGCTCGAGCTTGAGCACCTGGTGCTGTCCAGCGGCGCCGGCCACGACGCCCAGATCATCGCCACGGAGGCCCCGATCGGCATGATCTTCGTGCCCAGCCGCGGCGGCGTCAGCCACGCGCCGGAGGAGTACACCGACGACGAGGACCTAGTGCACGGAGCCAATGTCCTGCTGCAGTCGGCCATCCTCCTCATGGAGCAGGAAGGACTGCAGGGATGAACGGCAGTGTCGCGACCACGAGTCCGTGGCTGGTCAACCGCAGGCCGGTCCCGCACGCCGAGGCGACCCTGATCTGCTTCCCGTTCGCGGGCGCGGGCGCCTCGGCGTACAGCGGCTGGCCCCGGCGGTTTCCGGATTCGGAGGTTCTGGCCGTGCAGCTGCCGGGGCGGGAGAACCGCCTGGGCGAGGACCCGCTGGACGACCTCGACGCGATCGTCGACGCCCTGGTGCCGGAGATCGCCCCGTACACGGACGGCCGTTACCTCCTGTTCGGCCACAGCATGGGTGCGCTCCTGGCGTACGAGGTGGCGCGCCGCTTGCGCGACATCGGCCGGCCCGAGCCGCAGGCGTTGATCGTCTCCGGACGACGGGCGCCGCACCTGCCCTCGGCCCTCCCGCCGATCCGGGGCCTGCCCATGGCGGAACTCATCGAGACGGTCCGCCGGTTCGACGGCACACCGCCGGCCGTCTTCGACGATCCAGAGCTGATCAAGCTGGTCCTGCCGGCGCTGCGGGCGGATTTCGCCGTCTCGGAGACGTACGCCCATGCCCGCAACGGTGGTCCGCTGACCGCGCCGATGGTGGCGATGTCGGGAGCCGCCGACACACTCTGCACCGTTGACGAGGTCGACCAGTGGCGGGAGCACACGACGGGCCCCTTCCGGCACCACACCTTCCCGGGCGGCCACTTCTTCGTCCGGGAACAGAGAAACGCTGTCCTGGAAACGGTCACACCACTGCTCGAACTCGGCTGAGCACTTGCAGTAAGGTGCCCCTTGATCGCAACCGCGAGAGCCTCGTTGTAGAAGATGCATTGGGATGCATACGTGCTCACCCTCTCAATCCCTGGAGGCGCCGCATGACGGCCCGCGGACTACTCGCCAACCGCGATGCCCGGCTCTACCTGATCGGCCAGACCCTGTCGCTGCTCGGCGACAGCGCCATGTGGCTGGCATGCGGCATCTGGGTCAAGACGTTGACAGGCAGTAGCGCTGCGGCCGGACTGACGTTCCTGTTCTTCAGCCTGCCGACGTTAATGGCCCCGCTGAGCGGTCTACTGGTCGACCGGGTGCGCCGCCGACCCCTGCTGGTGGTGGCAAACCTCGCCGGCGCCCTGGTCGTCGCGCCACTGTTGCTGGTGAACGACAGCGGCGACGTCTGGCTCATCTACGCCGTGATGCTGCTCTACGGCTGGCTCAACGTGCTGGTGGCACCCGCGCAGTCCGCGCTGTTGTCCACCCTGCTCCCCACCGAGTTGCGACCCAGCGCCAACGCCGCGCTGCGGACGGCCCAGGAGGGTCTTCGCATCGTCGCCCCGCTCGCTGGCGCCGGACTCTTCACGCTGGTGGGTGGACAGCTGGTCGTCGCACTGGACATGGTGACGTTCCTGGCCGCGGCGGCCTGTACCGCCGCGCTGTCGCTCCGTGAGGCCAAGCCCGTCCCCGCCGCCCACGAACCCGGGGGCGGCGCGGCCGGGGCCACGAAGGCGGGGCGGCTGACCGCGTTCGGCCGCGACCTCGGCGCGGGCTTCCACTTCCTGCTGGCGAACAAGACACTGCGTGGTGTCACGATCGGCACTGCGGTGGCCACCCTGGTCATCGGCTTCAGCGAATCGGCAAACTATGCCGTGGTCGACGGACTCCGCCAGTTGCCCGAGTTCCTCGGCGTGCTGCAGATGGTCCAAGGCGTCGGGGCCATCATCGGTGGGCTCACCGCGACCTGGGTTATGCGGCGGTTCGGCGAGATCAAGGTCGCCGCGGCAGGCATTGCGGTCTTCGCCCTCGGCCCGCTGTTCATGACCATTGCTTTCCTGCCCGCGGCTATCGCCGGCAAGTTGTTGGGTGGTGTCGGCCTGCCATGGATGGCAATCGCCATCCTGACCCTGTTCCAACGGGTCTCCCCCAACCACCTGCAAGGCCGCGTCTTCACCGCGCTGGAGGTGCTCACCTCCGCGCCAAACCTCATGTCGATCGGTGTCGGCGCGGCGCTCATCGCCGCCTTCGACTACCGGCTCGTACTCGGCGCGGAGGGCCTCGTCCTGCTGCTGTCAGGGTGGGTGCTGATCGGCCTGGCCCGCTCCGGGGACACCCTCGCGGCGCCGCCGGCCGATGAGCCGGGCCCGGCGGCACCCCAGCCACCCACGCAGGCGACTGCCGAGTCGGTGGTCGCCAAGGACCACGCCTAGGTGGGTCCTCCGTGCGGCGTTCCGGTCGGAGTGGGTTGATCCTGGACGGTGCGGCTGGTCGCCCGCCAGTACAGGTGAACGGTATGTGATCGCCGCCGCAGGCAGCTGTTGGGGCGCCACGCAAGAAGGGGCGGGAACGCGTCGCGGTCCCGCCCCTTCTGCGTGCGTGCGCGACAAGCCCTCAGCCCTCAGCCCTCAGCACCACGATGGCCACGGGGAAGGCGGTTGAAAGGCCCGCGAAAGCGCCGACCGCCAGCCTCGCAGACAACCGAGCAGGGCCGACTCGACGGCCCTCGGAGGCTGCGATGGGAGAAGACGTGTCCGAGCAGGAACAGCACTACACCGTCGTGGTCAACGACGAGGAACAGTACTCGATCTGGCCGACCGGCCGCACCGTACCGCCCGGCTGGTCACCCACCGGAGTGGAAGGCACCAAGCAGGTCTGCCTCGACCACATCGAGCAGGTGTGGACGGACATGCGACCCCTCAGCCTGCGCCAACAGATGACCGCAGCCTGAGCGGCCGGACCGGAGTCAACGATGGCCACGACGACCGACACCCGACGCACCACGGCGCTGTCCGAGTCCAAGCGCGCCCTGCTGGCACGGCGCCTGCTCGGCCAGGCCGACCACACCGCGGCGCGCACCATCCCACCCCGACCGACCGGACCCATCCCCCTCTCCCCCGCACAGCGCGCGGTATGGCTGGCCGACCAGCTCTTCGACGGCGGCGCCGCGTACACGGTGCACCGGACAATGACGGTGCGTGGCGTGCTGGACCTCGGCGCGTTGCGGCAGGCCGCCGATCTGCTGGTCGCGCGGCACGAAATCCTGCGGACCACCATCTACAACAACCACCAGGTCGTGCACCCCGCCGCGCCAGCCTGCTTCACCGTCGTGTCTCCACCGGGGGCCACCGCGGGCCAGCGTCGCACGACCGCGCTACACGAGGCTCGGCTCGCGGTGGCCACCCCGTTCGACCTCGAAGCCGGCCCGCTGCTGCGATTCACCGTGTATCGCGTGGACGACGAGGAATTCCTCGTCGTGATCTCCCAGCACCACATCATCACCGATGGCTGGTCCTGTGCCCTGCTGGCCAAGGAACTCTGCGAGACCTACACGGCCGTGGTCACCGGCCGCCTGCACCAGGCGCCGCCCCCCGTGCAGTTCGGCGACATCGCTGCCTGGCAGGCCGCCGTGCCGCCCGAGCGGCTCCGCGAGGACCTGGACTACTGGGCCGACGCGCTCGCCGGCCTACCGGACGGCCTGCAGCTGCCCCTCGACCGGACCCGGCCGCCGCGCCGGTCCGACCGCGGTGAGACGTTCGTCGCCCTGCTGCCCGCCGCCCTGAGTACCCAGGTCCGCACGTTGGCCGGACAGCGCGGCAGCACGGTCCACAACGTGCTTCTGACGGCGTACGCGGCCCTGCTCGCCCGATACAGCACGCAGGAGCAGTTCGCCGTGGGCTCCCTGCTGTCCGGGCGCGGGGCGCCTGAGACCGAACACGCCCTGGGCCTGTTCGCCAACACCGTCGCGATACCGATGAACCTCGCCGGACGACCGACCTTCGCCGAGGCACTGGCCCGGACCAACCGCGCCGTCCGCGGCGCGCTTGACCATCAGGATGTCGCGTTCGACCAGATCGTGACGCGGGTGGGCGCGGTGCGCGACGCTTCGCGGAACCCCATCTTCCAGGTCATCTTCCAGTGCGTCGAGGCGGCCGAGGAGACCTGGCAGTTGCCTGAGGCCGTGGTCCAGCACGTCGATCTCGACAACGGCACCGCCAAGGTCGACCTCACGATGATCGCCGTCAACGGCGGGACCGGTGAGATTGGGCTGGAGCTCAGCTTCGCGACCGACCTCTTCGACCGGGCCACCATCGACCGCTTCGTCGCACATTTCGTCGCGCTGCTGGAGCAGGTCGTCGCGGAGCCGGACGCGCCGCTCGACTCGGTCGAGCTGGTGACCGGCGCCGAACGCGACACCATGCTGCGCGAGTGGAACGACACCGAGGTCACCTACCCGGACCTGTGCGTTCACGAACTCTTCGAACGTCAGGCCGCCGCCACACCGCTGGCCACCGCGATCATCGAACATGATGGGAAGGCGGTGACCTACGCCCAGCTCAACGCTCGGGCCAACCGCGTCGCGCACCTCCTGCGCGCACGGGGAGTGGGTGTCGAGGACGTGGTCGGGCTGTGCCTGCCGCAATCGACCGACCTGCACGCGACGCTCCTGGGTATCCTCAAGGCCGGTGGCTGCTACCTGCCACTCGACCCGGCGCACCCGGCGGAGCGCCAGCGCTACATGCTCTCGGACGCGGGCGCCCGGATCCTGATGACGGCCGCCGATACCCATGAGAGGTTCGCGGACTTCGACGGCGAGCGGATCTGTGTCCCCACCGAGGACCTGTCCGGGTACGCCGGGACCGATCCCGAGACGGTCACCACCCCGGACAACTTGATCTACGTCATGTACACCTCGGGCTCGACCGGCCGTCCCAAGGGAGTGCTGGTCACCCACCGCGGCGTGGCGAACTATCTACTCTGGTCGATCGACGGCTACGGCGTCCAGGCTGCGTCCGGCGCACCGATGGTGGGCTCGATCGCCTTCGACCTGTCCGTACCCAACTTCCTGCTCCCGCTGATCAGCGGGAGGGATGTCACGCTCCTGCCGGAGACAGACCAGGTCCAGACGCTGGCCAACCTGATCCAGCGCGACGGCGACTACAGTCTCCTGAAGATCACTCCGGGTCACCTCGACGCGTTGCGCCACCTCACGCCGGCCGGTTCCCGGGTGAACTCGGTGCGCACCTATGTCGTGGGGGCCGACGAGGTCCGGCCGGAAACCGTCACGGCCTGGCGCGAGATCGCCCCCCAGGGCCGGATCATCAACGAGTACGGCCCCACCGAGACGGTCGTCGGCTGTTCCGTCTACGAGATCGGCGACGATTTCGACCCGGCGTCGCCGATCTCGATCGGCCGGCCGATCGCCAACCTGCGGATGTACGTCCTCGACGCCCAGGGGCGGCTGGCCCCACCCGGAATCGTGGGCGAACTGTACATCGGCGGTGTCGGGGTGGCCCGCGGCTACGCCGGGCGCCCGGCGCTGACCGCGGAGCGGTTCGTGCCGGACCCGTACGACCCGCTGCCCGGTGCCCGGATGTACCGCACCGGCGACCTCGCCCGGTTCCACCTCGACGGCAACATCGGTTTCCTCGGTCGGATCGACCACCAGGTCAAGATCCGGGGGTACCGGGTGGAACTGGCCGAGGTCGAAGCACGTCTGCTGGCCCACCCGGAGGTCACCGAGGCGGTGGTTGTCTGCCGCGAGGCCGGCGGCCATCAGCGGCTGGCGGCGTACGTCGTCGGGACCGCCGGTGCGGCGGTCGAGGCCGACGGCGTCAAACGGTTCGTCGCGGCCGGGTTGCCGGAGTACATGGTGCCGTCGGTGGTGACCGTGCTCGACCAGCTGCCGCTCACCTCCGGCGGGAAGGTCGACCGGGCCGCCCTGCCCGACCCCGTCGAGCCCGTCGACACGGACAAGGTGACGCCCCGCACCGACATCGAGCGGCTGCTCGCCGGGATCTGGTCGCGCGTGCTCGGCGTGTCCGAGATTGGCATCCACGACAACTTTTTCGCGCTCGGCGGCGACTCGCTGCTGTCTATCCGGACAGTGGGCGAGGCGCGTGCGGAGGGACTCGACGTCACCCCGGCCCTGCTGTTCAGTCACCAGACCGTCGCCGAGCTGGCCGCCGCGGCGGCGACCCGGCCGATGAACGCGGTTTCCGCCGAACAGGCCGAGGTGAGCGGACCGGCCCCGCTCACCCCCATCGAACACTGGTTTACCGCTCAGGACCTGCACCACGACCATTACAACCAGGCGGTCCGCGTGGCATACCCGGACCGCGCCAATGTCCCCGCGCTGCGCGAGGCGATACGGACGCTGCTGCGCCACCACGACGGGCTGCGCGTGACGATGGCCCGCGACGAGGGCGGCTGGAGGAAGAGCTTCGCCGCGAAGGTCGGGTACGACCCGCTCATCGTCGTCGACCTGCCGGCCGACGAGCCCGAGGCGATGATGCACGAGATCGCCACCGGCGCGCACACCGGACTGAGCCTGACCGAGGGCCGCCTGCTCACGGCGGTCCTGTTCCGCCACGACGGATCCGACGAGCTGCTGCTCGCGGTACACCACACGGCGGTGGACCGGATCGGCTGGGAGGTCCTGCTGTCCGACCTCGACCGTGGATACCACGCACTGATCGCGGGCCGCCAGCCGGAGTTGCCCGCGAAGACCACCTCGGCCCGGCAGTGGGCGCAGCGCCTCGCCGGGTACGCGCACAGCGACGGGTTCCGGGACGAGGCGCAGTGGTGGCAGGGGTACGCGCGGGAGCTGGCCGAGCTGCCCGGGGTACCGCTGGACCGTCCCGGCGGCGCGAACCGCACCGCAGACGCGGCGACGGCGGTGTCCTCGCTCTCCGCCGAGCAGACCGAGGTGCTGCTGCGCCGGCTGCCTGGCGACTACCGGGCCAGTGTCGAGGAGATCCTGCTGACCGCGCTGGCCCGGGCGACCGGGGACGTCTGGAATCTGCCCGGCGTGGTGGTGGACCTGGAGACACACGGCCGCGAACCGCTCTTCGACGACGTGGACCTGAGCCGGACGGTGGGCTGGTTCACCGCTCTGCACCCGGTCGGACTGCACGCCTCGGGAGCCCGGCCGGCGGACTGGGTCCGGTCGGTCAAGGACACCGTGCGCAAGGTGCCTCACCGGGGCATCGGGTACGGCATCGCGCGGTACCTGGGAACGGGGCTGCCCGACGTCGGCGTGCCGATCTGCTTCAACTACCTGAGCACCATGGACGGCACCACGGCGGGTGGCCTCGGGGTCGAGCGCTCACTCGAGGGACGCCGGCCGTACCTCCTGGAGATCACCGCGTACGTAGCCGACGGCCGACTGTGGGTGGGCTGGACGTACGCCACCTCCTGCCATGCCCCGCAGACGGTCGCCCGCCTCACCGAGGCCTTCCACGCGGCCGTCGACGAGCTCGCCCGTGGCGCGGTGGTGGGGCTCGCCGCGGCATCGCCGTCGGACTTCCCGCTGGCCGACCTCGACCAGCGGCACCTGGACGAGCTCTCCGCGCAGGGTGCGCTGGCCGATGTCGAGGATGTGTACCGCCTCACCCCGCTGCAGATCGGCATGCTGTTCCAGAGCACGGCCGCCCCGAACCGGGGGGACTACGTCGAGGGATTCGTCTTCGCCATCGACGGCGACCTGGACGCCGCGGCGCTGCGGGGTGCGTGGCAGGCCGTCATCGCGCGGCACGCCGTGCTGCGGACCTCGTTCCGCTGGCGGGGACTGCCGCACCCGGTGCAGCTGGTACACCGAACGCCAGCGCTGCGTTGGCTGGAGATGGACTGGCAGAGCATGGCCGATCCCGAGCGCGCTGACGCCCTGGCGCGACTGCTGGCCGCCGACCGCAGGCACGGCTTCCGGCTCGACGCCGCGCCACCGCTGCGCTTCTACCTGATCCGTACCGGCCCGGCTGAGTACCGCCTCGTCTGGGTCTTCCACCACATCCTGCTGGACGGCTGGAGCACACCGCTGGTCCTGGCCGACGTGCTGGAGCACTACCGCGCCGGGACAGGCGACGGGCGGGTGGCGTTGGCGCCGGCGGTGCCGTTGCGGGACTACGTGGCCTGGCTCACCGAGCAGCCGGCCCAGGCGGCGGCCGACTACTGGCGGCAGGAGCTGGCTGGGGTCGGCGGGCCCACGCCGATCTCCGTCGTGGTACCCGACAACCAGGTCGGCGACGCCGAAGGCGCCGGAGTCTGCACCGCACGCGGCACGCTCACGGTGGCCGAGACGGCGGCGATCCGACGGTGCGCGCAGGAGCACCGGGTCACCCCGGGCACCCTGCTGCAGGCCGCCTGGGCGCTGTTGCTGGCGCGCGACAGCGGCCTCCCGGAGGTGGTTTTCGGAACCACGTCCGCCGGACGTTCGGGTTCCCTTGACGGCATCGACAGGGTGGTTGGCGTACTGATGAACACGCTGCCGACCCGGGTCACGGTGACGGACACAGACCTTGGCGAATGGCTGCGCGGGCTGCAGGCACAGCAAGTGGCGATGCGCGAGTACGAGTACTGCGCGCTCACCGACGTGCAGCGTGCCGCGGGAGTTCCCGCCGGCCGGCCGATGTTCGACAGCATCTTCGTCTACGAGAACTTCGCCGGCCCCGACGCTCCGGGGTGGGACAAGCTTTCCGTCCGCTTGGAGCAGGCACACGAGCAGACCGGGTACCCGCTCGTCCTCGGTGTGGGACTCCACGATCAGGTGATGCTACGGCTCAACGCCGACCGTACCCGGGTCGTCGACGAGCAGGCCGCGCCGGACACGCTCGCCGCCTACGTGGCGACCCTGCGGGAACTCGTCGAGCCCGGCGCTCGTCTGGTCGACCTTGCGCCGACCGTCGACCCCACCGCCGTCACCGCGAACGGCAGCCCCGCATCGGCCGCGACAGCGGTCCGGCGGGATGTCCCGCACGTGGCGCCCGAGGGCGAAACGGCGCGCGCCGTCGCGACGATCTGGGCCGAGGTGCTGCGGACCGACCGAGTCGGCATGCACGACGACTTCGTCGATTTGGGCGGCGACTCGGTCAAGGCGATGCAGATCGTGGGCCGGGCCCGGGACATCGGCCTGATCCGTCGGCCCCGAGACCTGTTCCGCCGGCCGACGCTCGCCGCGTTCCTCGCCGAGGACGGCAACTCGGTCCCGTCGACACCGTCGAGCACTGCGCCGACCGACGTGGCCTTTCCGCTCGCTGATCTCCCCGAACCCGAGCTGGCGGCACTACTGTCCAGGGTCGGCGCCGGTGAAGTGGAGGATGTCTACCCACTCGCCCCGCTGCAGGCCGGCATGGTCTTCCACCGGCTGACCGCGAGCAAGGACCTGTACCTCCTCCAGTTCGGCTCGGACTTGCACGGTGAGCTCGACATAGCCCAGTTCATCCGGGCCTGGCAACACGTGGTCGACCGCCATGCCGGGCTTCGTACCTTGTTCGCCTGGGATGGTCTGTCACATCCGGTACAGGTCGTTCTGCGGCACTTCCCGGTACCCGTGGAACAGCACGACTGGCGGGGCGTTCCCGCCGCCGAGCTGGACGATCGGCTGGACCGATTGGTGGCGTCGGAGCGTACCCGCGGCATGGACATCGAGGAACAGCCGCCGCTGCGCCTGGTGCTCGTGCGTATCGGCGAGGCCACCCATCGGTTGTTGTGGAACAGCCACCACGTGGCCATCGACGGGTGGAGTCAGCGCATCATCGTCCGTGAGGTGATCCAGATCTACCGGGCCCTGCGCACCAGCGAAGTCCCACCCGCGCAACCCGCCCCGCACCCGCGCGAGTACCTGAACTGGCTGCACCACCGGGACACGCAGCAGGACGAGGCGTACTGGCGGGAGACGCTGGACCGATTCCCGGGCGCGACGCCGCCGCCGTTGGCCAGCGCGCAACCCGCCAGCGGCGGCGGACGCATCGAGCGCCCGGCCCCCGACGGCATGCTGGCCGGCTTGCAGGCCCTCGCGAAGGCGCACCGGGTCACCCTCAACTCCATCCTGCACGCGGCCTGGGCCCTGCTGCTCGGCCGCCAGACCGGCTGCGACGACGTGGTGTTCGGGAGCACGATCGTCGGCCGCTCAGCAGACGTGCCCGGGATCCAGGGCATGGTCACCACGCTGATGAACTCGGTGCCGACCCGGATCCGGCTGGACGCACCAGCGTTCGGCGACTGGCTACGCCAGGTGCAGGGTGACCAGCTGACCCAGCACGAACACGGGCACTGCTCACTCGGACAGATCCGCCGCGCCGCCGGACTCGGCCGGGAGAGCCTGTTCCATTCGCTGCTGGTGTTCTACCACTTCAACGCCGACGAGATGGATTATGGCGACGAGTCACCGCCGTCTGATCTCGACCTCCGATCCGACGAGCCGCCCTACCCGCTGAAGGTCACCGCTGAGCTGAACGGGGCGCTGCGACTGGGTATGGAATTTCAGCGCGCGCACTACGACGACGAGACGGTGGGACGGCTGCTCGACGAGTACACCGCGGTGCTGCACACGTTCACCGCAACGGCGGCGGACACCCCGGTCGAAAAGATCAGCCCGGCGGACGACGCGGTCACCACCCTCTGCGGAATCTGGACCGCGCTGCTGCGCCTGACCGACGTGAAGCCCGACAGCGACTTCTTCGCCCTCGGCGGCGACTCGATCCTGGCCTTCGAGGCGGTCTCCCAGGCCCGGCGCGCTGGCCTGGACCTGAAGGTTCCGGACCTGCTGCGGCATCCCACCCCGGTCGCGCTGGCCGCACTCCTGCGCGGCGAACCGCCTCTGGCGGCACCGGAAGCGGTCCGTCCGGCCAGCGGCGTGGGCCGGCTCGCCCCAGGCGCGGAACTGGTGCGCTCCGCGATGGCCGAACACCACGTACCGGCGGTGAGCATCGCGGTCATCGAGGGCGGCGAGATCGTGCGTGCCTGGGGCGAGGGCGTGACGAAAGCCGGCGGTACCATCGCCGTCGGTGCGCGTACCGCCTTCCAGGTCTGCTCGGTCAGCAAGCATGTGACCGCGGCCGGGGTGCTGCGGCTGGTCCGCGACGGCGCTCTCGATCTCGACGAGGACGCGCGCGCCTACCTGCGGACGTGGCGGTTGCCCGACGCTCGGAGAGTCACCATAGGGCAACTGCTCAGCCATACGGCCGGCCTCACCCGCGTCCCGAATCCGGGGTATCCACCCGGCGAGGCGGTGCCGTCGCTGCCGGAGGTGCTCTCCGGCGCGGCCGGTTCCCGGCCGGTGAGGGTCGAGCTGGAGCCCGGCGCCGAGTTCCGCTACAGCGGTGCGCACTACTCCGCGTTGCAGCAGATCGTCACCGACGTCACCCGGATGCCGTATCCAGAGGCCATGCGGGATCTGGTGTTCACTCCGCTCGGCATGACCGACAGCGGCTTCGACCCCGAGTTCCCGCTGTGGTACCCGGACCGCGTCGCGCACGGGCACCTGGCCGGCGGCACACCGCTACCCGGCGGCTGGCGGACCTTTCCCGAGCTGGCGTCCACCGGGTTGTGGACAACCGCCACCGACCTCGCACGGCTCAGTTGCGCGTTGCGCGAAGCCGTCACCGGCGCCCGGCGAGATTTCCTCGACCAGAACTTGGCGACCAGGATGCTCACCCCGGCAAGCGCCGCGGCCTACGGCCTGGGCTGCATCGCCCTCGAGCGCGACGGACGCCGGTGGTACGGCCACTCCGGCGACGGAGATGCGTACCAGGCCCTGTCGCTGGGCGTCGTCGAGGACGGTACCGGCGTCATCGTCCTTGCAAACGTCGGCGGCGACCTACGGTTCGCCACCGACCTCCTCGCCGAGGTCCAGATCACGCTTCCCAGCGCGGAGGAGTCATGAACCAGACCACGCTCGCCGACCGAGCCCAGGCCGCCCGAGCCGGGTCCGGACCGGCCGAGACATGGCAGGTACTGTGCGTGTCTGCGGCTACGCCCGAGGGCCTGCGGGCGGCGGCCGATCAGCTCGCACGGGCCCTCGCCGAGCACCCGGAGGCCGCGCCACCTGCTCCGCCGGCCGGGGAGCGGCACCGGCTCGCCATCATCGCTCGGGACGCCGAACACGCTCGCGCCCTTCTCGCCAATCCCGCGCCGGCCCTGGTCGCCACCAGCGAAGTCACCGCCGCCGCGGCCGGATCGCTGGTCTTTCTCTTCCCCGGCGTCGGCGACCAACGGGCCGGGATGGCCCGCGCCGCGTACGACACCATGCCGGACTTCCGGTCCGCGCTCGACGAATGCGCCGAGCTGCTCATGCCCGACCTCGGGACGGACATCCGCGAGGCGCTGTTTTCCACGACAGATGCGGCGTCAGCCACCGACCTGATCCGCACCCGCATCGCCCAGCCACTCGTGTTCGCCGTCGAGTACGCGCTGGCGACTCTGCTGAGGCGGTGGGGGCTGCACCCGTCGGCGATGCTCGGGTACAGCGTCGGCGAGTATGCCGCCGCTTGCATCGCCGGCGTGTTGGACCTGCCGGACGCGCTGCACCTGCTGGCCCGTCGGGCGGAGCTGATCGAGGCCGCACCCCGCGGGTCGATGCTCCTGGTCCAGCTCGGCCCGGACGCGCTCAGTGGCTACCTGACCGACGGGGTGTCGCTGGCCGCGGTCAACGGGCCGTCGGTCTGCGTGGCCGCCGGTCCGACCGAAGCCGTCGAGCGGCTCGAACGCACGCTGCTGTCCCAAGCGGTACCGGCGATGCGGGTCAAGAGTGAGCACGCCTTCCACAGCCCGATGATGGCACCGATCGTGGCGCCGCTGCTCGCAGAGCTGGGTAAGGTGTCCCTGCGTCCGGCAGGTATTCCGTTCTTGTCCAACGTGAGCGGTGGCTGGATCGACGACGCGGCGACCACACCGACGTACTGGGCACAGCACCTGACTCAGCCGGTCCGCTTCACCGACAACGTGGCCCAGATGTGGCAGCTGCCGTCGGTCCTGGCGGTCGAGACGGGCCCCGGCCAGATGCTCTGCTCACTGGCGAACCTGCACCCCGACCGGCCGACGAACACCACCGCGCACGTAATGCCGGCCCTGAGCCGGATGGCCAGCCCGCACGGCGAGGTCGTCGCGCTGCTGACGGTCGCGGCGCAGGCGTGGGTACGCGGATTCCCCGTCGACTGGCACGCGGTGTCCGCCCGCACGCCGGGACATCCGGGCTGGCCCGGCGCCGCGAAGCCGGTGCGCCGGACGTGGCCGCGGATCCGCTGACCACCCAACCGAACGGAGGATTCGATGGACTTCTCTCTCAGTCCCGATCAGCTGAGCCTGCGGGACAAGGTGATCGCATTCGCTCGCGCGGAGGTCGGCGCACACGCCGCCGAGCACGACCGGACAGCGACCTTCGACCGGGAGGGCTGGGCCAGGTGCGCCGAGTTCGGTGTGCTGGGCTGGACGGTCCCCCGCGCGTTCGGGGGCTCGGAGCTCGACCCGGTCAGCGCCATGGTCGCGCACGAGGCGTTCGCCTATGCCTGCCGGGACAACGGGCTGACTTTCGCGATCAACAATCACCTCTGGGCCTGCGTGATGTACATCGTGGAGCACGGCACGCCCGAGCAGTGCGCCCGCTATCTGCCGCCATTGGTGGACGGGTCGATGGTGGGTGCCCACGCGCTCACCGAACCGGCGGCCGGATCCGACATCTTGGCCATGACCACCCGCGCGAAGCGGGTCGGCGACACCTACGTGCTTAGCGGCACCAAGTGCTTCATCAGCAACGGACCGGTGGCGGACCTGTTCACGGTCATCGCCCGCACCGGGGACGGGCCGGGTCAGGGCGCGCTCACCCTGTTCATCGTCCCGGCCGACCTGCCGGGGGTCCAGGTCGTCCGGGACATCCCCAAGGCCGGGCTGCGCGGCACCCTGATGGGAGAGATCCGCTTCGACAACTGCGTCCTCTCGGCCGATCACATCCTCGGCGCCGAGGGCCGCGGCTACCAGATCTTCACCTCCACGATCGAGTGGGAGCGGAGCTTCATGTTCTCCGCGGCCATCGGCGCGATGCGTCGGGTCATGGACATGAGCGTCAAGCACGCGGCGACCCGGCGGCAGTTCGGCAAGCCGATCGGCGCGTTCCAGGCCGTCTCGCACAAGATCGCCGACATGCGGGTACGCCTGGAGGCGGCACGTCTGATGCTCTACCACGTCGCCTGGCTCAAGAGTCAAGGCCGAATGGCGCTACTCGAGTGCGCCATTCTGAAGGTCTTCGCCACCGAGGGTCTGATCCAGACGTGCCTGGACGCGCAGCAGCTACACGGCGCGCGCGGCTACGTCAGCGACCTGCCGATCGAGCGCGAACTTCGTGATGCCCTCGCCGGAACCATCTACGGCGGCACATCAGAAATCCAACGAAATGTCATTGCGAGCCTCGTCGGCGTGCCCGCGATGTCCTGAGCACCGACGAGAGGACGAGACCATGAGCACCCTGCACACGATCCAGTTGGAGCGCGCGCTGAACCGCACGCTGGCCGACGAGTTCGCCCGCCGCGTGTACTTCGCCTCCCGGAACATCGTCGACTTCCAGCTCGTCGTCGAGGACAGCGGCGTCACCGGCATCACCGTACGAACGGACACACCCGAGGCCACCGAGAACCTCGCCCGCAAGCTCAACGTCATCCTGCAGAACGACGTCCTCACCCAGCTCGGCCGCGACGCCAAGGTCATCTGGCGCTCGGCCGAAGACCGCGCCATCGCCCCCGGGACCTTCGAGGACCTCGTGGCGGCGGGAATCGCGTTCGAGGCCGGCGAGGGACAGATCGCCCTCGGCGAGCCGGTGCTGAGCCTCATGGACGACCTGGACCGTACGGTGCGGGACTTCGTCGTCCAAGAGATGCACGGACGGGAGTACCGCTACCCGACCCTGATCCCAGCCAGGACGCTGTACCGCTGCGGCTACCTCACGTCGTTCCCCCAGTACGTCATGTTCGTCACCCGACTGCACAGCGACATCGACGTGTACCAGGAATTTCTGGCCAAGACGAAGGCCACCGGCGGGCTGGACGCACAGCTGCTCGAATCCTGCCGTGCGGTGGACTACTGCCTGCCACCGACGATGTGCTACCACACGTTCCACCAGTTCGCCGACAGCTCACTGCCGGACGGGGTCTCCGTCGTCACGTCGCGCGGCAAGTCGTTCCGGCACGAGGAGAAGTACCGCAAAGGCCTGGAGCGCCTGTGGGACTTCACCATCCGCGAAGTGGTCTTCGTCGGCTCACGAGAGCAGGTGCTCGCCGACCGCGAGCGGCTGATGGACCGCCTGTTGGGCCTGGCCGACGAACTGGGCCTGGTCGGTCGGTGCGAGGTGGCCAACGACCCGTTCTTCGGCAACAGCGACGGGGCTCTGCGGTCCACCTCGCAACGGCTGCTCGAACTCAAGTACGAGCTGCGCCTCGACATCGGCGGTGGCGAGACCATCGCCGTCGGGTCGTTCAACTTCCACGAGCAGATGTTCGCTGACGCCTTCGCCCTCACGGGAACGGCGGGTGAGCCGGTCTACACCGCGTGCGCCGGCTTCGGCTTGGAGCGGTTCGCGTACGCCTTGGTCTGTCAGTACGGCGCCGATCCGCAGAAGTGGCCGGAGCGGGTCCACGCCGCTCTCGGCCGTTCCTGAGCGACGCGCGCATCGCCCGCAACCCCGACGAGGCGCGGAGGTGGCCGCCCACCGGTCGGCGGGACCCGATTCGGCCCGGCCCCCCGGTCTGGCGGGCAACTCGGTGCCACCAGGCGGATGCCTGACGCACCGCTGGGCCCCACCACCGGAGCAGCCACCATGGCCACCGAATCGGCAGTGGCCTGGCGTTCCGCGAGTCCGGCCGCCCAGGACCAGAGCGGCGAGGTCAGGCCGAAACTTCAGGAATGTCACGAACTTCGCGCTCCTCCCATGAATCCATTATTTCCTAGGGACTTCAATCCGGACGAAACACTTCAAGCCGGAGAGCGCCCCGGAACTGCGCATACACCGGCCTTGATCTGGTGCCTGCGCTGTCGTACTGTCCCCTCACCATTCCCGTCGGCTGGGCGAGGTCCGCGCTTTCGATCTCCAGACTATCGACGTTCACTAATACCGTCGCAGCCGCCCGCTCTGATAACCTCGCCGTGCGACGAAATCAATGCCAAACGGGGGCAACGTGTGGTTTCGCATATTGGGTCCGCTTGAGCTCATCGGCGCCACTGGGCCTGTCCCACTGACCGCGGCGCGGCAGAGCATCGTCCTGTCCACCCTCCTGCTGGAGAGCAGCAGGATCGTCTCGGTTGAGCGGTTGATCGACACGGTGTGGCCGGACAGGCCGCCAGCCACCGCCCGAGGCCAGATCCAGATCTGCGTATCGAGTCTGCGCAGCACCCTGACGATGCACGGTATCGGCGCGACCATCCACACCAAACAGCCGGGCTACCAGATAGAGGTCGATCCGACCAAGCTCGACCTGCTGATGTTCGAACGCGCCATCGCTGCCGGACGGCAGGCGGCCAGCGGCGGAAGGCTAGCAGACGCCGCACAGTCCTTCGCCGAGGCACTGTCACTCTGGCACGGCGAGCCATTCGCCGGGATTCCCAGCCCGATCCTACAGGCGGCGGCGGCCTCGCTGCTCGAACGCCGGATCACCGCGATCGAGGAGTACATCGACCTACGCATGCGGCTGCATCAGCACCAGGAGACCGTGGGCGAGCTGGTGGATCTCGTCGAGCGTTACCCGCTGCGCGAGCGGCTCCGCGCCCAGTTGATGCTAGCGCTCTTTCGCTGTGACCGCCGCGCCGACGCATTGGAGGTCTACCGCGTCGGCCGCCGCATCCTCATCGACGACCTAGGACTGGAACCAGGCGAGCAGCTGCGCCTGATGGAGAAGGGCATCCTCAGCGACGATCCCGACCTGCGGATCGGCACCGGCCTCAGCGGCGGTCCGCGCAGCGGCCCCGTACAGGTGCCGCGGATGTTGCCGATCGCCCAGTCGGACATGACCGGACACGCCGAGCTCATCGAAGCGATGCGTGAGCGGCTGCTCTCCGATGCCAACGCCACCGCCGTTCCGATGGTGGCGATCTCCGGCCGAGGCGGCGTGGGCAAGACGAGTCTCGCCACGCACGTGGCCCACGCACTGTCCGGCGCCTTCCCCGACGGGCAGTTGTTCGCCAACATGCACGGCGTCAACGCCGATCCCGCGGCACCCGCGGAGGTGATCGGCCGTTTCCTGCGGGCGATGGGAGTGCCCGCCACCAATCTGCCCGAGCAGCTCGACGAGCGAGCAGAGCTGTTTCGTACCTGCGTGGCCGACCGGCGAATCCTCGTCGTGCTCGACAACTGCGCGGACGAGAACCAGGTGCGGCCCATCATGCCGGCCACCGCCGGATGCGCCGTGATCCTCACCAGCCGGCACCGCCTCAGTGGGCTGTCCGGGGCGTACCCGGTCGAAGTGGACGTGTTGGGCCTCGATCACGCGCTTGAGCTGCTGGGCAAGATGCTCGGTCGGGAGCGCATCCACGCCGAGGAAAGCGCCGCCATCTCGCTGGTCCGATTCTGCGGTGGCCTTCCGTTGGCACTGCGGGTCGCCGGTGCGCGCCTGGTCGCCCGTCCGCACTGGGCGGTGAGCGATCTCGTGGATCGCCTCTCCGACGAGCGTCGGCGGCTGAGCGAGTTAGCGCACGGCGGGCTCGACGTTCGCGCCAACCTGGCACTGTCCTACCGGGCACTGAGCTCATCGGCACGGCGCCTGTTTCGGCTGCTCAGCCAGGCCAGCTCGGCTGACTTCGGTGGCTGGATCTGCGCGCCGCTGATGGACTGCGACCCGATGACCGCCGGTGATCTGCTCGACGAGTTGGTCGAGGCGCGCCTGGTCGAGGTGGAACACGGCCGGGGCAGCCGGGCCCGTTTCAGGCTGCACGACCTGGTCCGGACGTACGCCCGCGAGCAGCTGGAAGCAGATGAGACCGAGGCCGAGCGGCTGGCGACGGCGCGCCGGCTCGTGGGCGCCTGGCTGTTCCTGGCCGAACGCGCCCACCGCGCCGAATACGGCGGCGATCACACCATCATCCACGGAGAGGCACCGCGCTGGCAGCTGACCGAGTCCGTCGTGGACAAGGTGATCGCCGACTCGCTGGCCTGGTACGACACCGAGCGCCTCGGCCTGCTCGCAGCGGTACGCCTCGCGGCCGAGATGGGTATGGACGACGCGTGCTGGGACCTCGCCCTGGCATCGGTCACGTTGTTCGAGAACCGGCGCTATTTCGACGACTGGCGGACGACCCACGAACTGGCGCTGCAGGTCACCGCTCGCACCGGCAACCGACGCGGGCGGGCGGCGATGCTGAGCTCACTCGGTTCCCTGGCCGTGTTCGAGCAACGCCATGGCGACGCGCGACCGCTGCTTACCGAGGCCACGCGGCTGTTCGGTGAGATCGGGGAGGGCCATGGCTACGCCCTCGCGTTGCGCATGCTGGCCTTCCTCGACCGGATCACCGGGAAGGCGGATGCGGCGATACAGGGCTTCGAGGACGCGCTGGGCTGGCTACGTGACGCTGGCGATCACGTTGCCGAGGCGCACGTGATGAGCAACATGGCCCAGATCCATCTGGAGACCGGTGACTGCGAGGCGGCCGCGCATGACCTGAAGCTGGCTCTCGCGGCGGCCCAGAGGGCCAACGCCCGCCGGGTGCACGCCCAGGTGCTGTGCCGTCTTGGCGACCTGCACCTGACCCTCGGCGAGTTGAACGAGGCCGAGCGCGCGTTCCAGGACGCCCTGGATCTGGTGCTGGTGCTGCAGGACCGGGTGGGCGAGGCACATGCCAAGCACGGCCTGGCGATCGTGGCCCTGCGCCAGGATCGCCACGCGGAGGCGGAGACCATGCTCAGCGCGGCGGCGGCGCTCGCGGCCCAGCTGAACGACGACTTCATCGAGGCGCGCATCAGACTGACCATCGCCGAGTTCCGACAGAACCAGGGCCAGCGCGAACAGGCGCTGCGGGCAGCGTCCCGGGCGCGGGAGCTCTTCCGCGGGCTGCACGCCGACGCCTGGTACGAGCGGGCCGGAGTGCTGGTCCGCACCATCGAGCAGGCCGCACTGGAGGCGGCGCCTCCGCTCGCCGAGACCGGCCGGGACGCGCCGTCAGGCGGCGTTGGTCAGCACCACGGCGATCTGGTCGACCCGCCGGCTGACGAGGCGGGTGAGTTCCTGGCGGGGCACGCAGTGGCGAGGACGTAGCCGAGGCGCAGGCTGCGGAACAGGCAGGGCATCACCGGTCGCGCGCTGGCCCGACGGTCGCCACCAGGACGGTGCTCGTGCCGCACAGCATGCCGACCCTCAGCAGGCCGATCCCCATTGGCACATCCAGAACCGTCAAAGCTCGGCTCCATCACGACTGTTCCGTCTCGGCCGAGGCGGACAGTAGCGAAACGATAGCACTGAGTTGAGGCAAGAAAAGCCTGCTCGGACAACCTTTCGGCATCGAGAGATCGCCTTCAAGAGGAGAATCTGAGATGTCGAACAGCATCGGCGACAACGGCCACGCCTTCGCTACCCGCCGTCGCGGCGACACGATCTGGGGCTGACGACCGCCCCGCCAAAGCCTGCACGAAAGAAGCCACCCGGAGCGGGTGGCTTCTTCTGCGTCACGCTTCGGCCGGGCGCCAGCTGAGATGGCCGACCTGGCAATCGCCTTGGCGGACACTTCCTGAGAAGTCGAGACGGCCGGTGGAAGGGAGCACACATGCGTGAGGTGTTGAAGGATCTGGAGCGCTGGTGGGCTGACGAGGTGCCGGTGGGAATGGCCACCGTGGTGGCGACACGGCACTCGGCACCGCGACCGGCGGGCGCGACGATGCTGGTCGCCGCGGACGGCACGGTGGTCGGCAGCGTCGCGGGCGGCTGCGTCGAGGGCGCTGTCTACGAGTTGGCCCAGGAGGTGGTCGAGTCCCGCGCGCCGGTGCTCCGACGTTACGGCGTCAGCGACTACGACGCCTTCACGGACGGTCTGACCTGCGGGGGGATCCTCGACGTGTTCGTGGAGCGGGTGGACCGGAAGTCCTATCCGCAGCTCGCGGCGGTGTCGTACGCAGTGCGGCACGGGATCCCCGTCGCGGTCGTCACCTGCGTCGCCACGAACGGCGAGGATCCAGCCTCGTGGCTGGGGCGGCGGCTCATCGTCTACGCGGACCAATCCGACGGCTCACTCGGCAGCGCCCGGCTGGACGCCGCGGTTGTCGAGGACGTACGCGCGATGTTGGCCGTCGGCAGCACCGGCCTACTCCACTACGGCTACGACGGCGAGCGCCGGCGCGACGAGCTGACCCTGTACGTGGCGTCCCATCAGGCACCACCCCGGATGCTCGTCTTCGGTGCCATCGACTTCGCCGCGGCCGTCGCCCGGATCGGCGCTTTCCTCGGTTACCGGGTAACCGTCTGCGACGCCCGTGCGGTATTCGCCACCGAGCGGCGTTTTCCGGCGGCGGATGAGGTTGTGATCGCCTGGCCCGACCGGTATCTGAAGGCCGAGGCGAACGCCGGCCGGGTGGACGAGCGTACGGTGGTGTGCGTCCTCACGCACGACCCCAAGTTCGACGCGCCGGTACTGGATGTGGCTCTGCGCCTGCCGCTGGCCTACGTGGGGGCGATGGGGTCGCGGCGAACCCACGACGACCGCCTCGACCGGTTGCGCGAGCTTGGCCTGAGCGAGGCGGAGTTGGCCACGTTGGCCTCCCCCATCGGGCTGGACCTCGGGGCGCGGACCCCGGAGGAGACCGCGGTGAGCATTGCCGCGGAGATCATCGCAAGACGGTGCAACGGCAGCGGCGAGAGCTTGACCTCGGGCACCGGGCGGATTCACCAAGATCGACAAGCTGACCGGCCTGCCCCGGACCCGGAGCGCACGTCGGACCGGTCCGGCGATAGGCCGCCAACAACGCGGCGAAAGGCCAGGTGACAATCCTGTTCGCATGTCAGACAACACATCCTCCGTGTCGGGCCTGTTCCATGCGCAGGCGGCCCGCACCCCGGGCCTGAAGGCGGTGGTCGACGGCAGGCGGGAGCTGACCTACCGGCAACTGTCCGCGTACGCCGCCCGGCTGTCGCGGCGGTTGCTGGCGCTCGGCATCGGTCGCGGTGATCTGGTCGGCCTGCGGGCCGGCCACTCCGCCGACACCATCGTCGCGATGCTGGGCATCCTCGGCGCGGGCGCGGCCTACGTTCCGCTCGAGGGGAGCCTGCCGGCGGAACGCGTGCGGCGCATGGCCGCGGACGCCCGGGTACGTGCCGTGCTCACGGTGCCTCCACTGGACTGGGGGCTGTCCGACCTCCCGACGCTGACCTACTCGCTCCGCGACCCGGACGCCACCGCCGGATCGGCGGTGCCGCCACCGGTGGAAGTGACCGGCGACGACCTGCTCTACGTCCCGTACACCTCAGGCTCCACCGGCCGGCCCAAGGGCGTGGAGGTGCCGCACCGCAGCATCCCGGGCTTCTACCTCGACGCGGGCTACGGTCCGTGGCGCCCGGGCCTGCGCGCGATGTGCCACTCGGCGATGTCCTGGGACGGCCACGTCTTTGAGATCTACCCGGTGCTGACCACGGGCGGAACCCTCGTCATCCACCGGGGCGACGACGGCAGCGACCCGTTGGCCGTCGCCGACGCCGCCCAGCGGGCCGGGGCGGACATGCTGATGCTGCCGACGCAGGCGTTCAACACCGTGGCTGCCGAACGGCCCGGGTTGCTGGCCGGGCTGCGGTGCCTGGTCATCGGGGGCGAGGCCGCCTCGCGCGACCACCTGGGCAAGGTGCTCGCGAACCAGCCCGATCTGACGATCGTGAACGTCTACGGTCCGGTGGAGTGCACCTGTCTCGCCACGGCCCACCGGATCACGGCCGCCGACCTGGCGCTGCCGGCGATACCGATCGGGAGGCAGATCGGCGATCGTGCGGTGCACCTGCTGGACGAGGAACACCGGCCGGTACCCGACGGCGTCGTCGGCGAGGTCTACATCGGCGGGCCGGCCGTCGCCCGCGGCTACCTGGGCCAGCCCGGGCTCACCGCCGAGCGGTTCGCGCCGGACCCGTTCGGGCCCGACGCCGGCGGCCGGCTGTACCGCACCGGGGACCTCGCCCGGCGGGTCGCCGGCGTGTACGACTTCGTCGGCCGCGCCGACGACCAGGTCAAGCTGCGCGGCTTCCGGGTCGAGCTCGGGGAGATTGACATCCAGCTCCGGACCCATCCGGCGGTCACCGACGCTGCCACGGTCGCGCTCGCCGAGGAGAACGGACTCCGGCTCGTCTCGTACGTCGTGCCCGACGGCCCGCACGTAGCCTCGCTGCGCGAGCACCTCAAGAGGGTCCTCCCGGAGGCGATGGTCCCGGCCGCCGTCGTGGGGCTGGACGCCTTCCCGCTCACCCACTCGGGCAAGCTGGACCGCCATGCCCTGCCGGTGCCGCTGGTCACCACCGCCGGTGGTGGTGACCAGCCCGTCACCGCAACCGAAAAGAGCCTTGCCGGCCTCTGGCAAGCCCTGCTCGGCCTCGACGAGGTCGCCCGGGAGGACGACTTCTTCACCCTCGGTGGGCACTCGCTGCTCGCCACCCGCTTGACGCTGCGGGTTCGAGAGGCCTTCGCGGCACCCATCACCGTACGCGACATATACGACCGGCCGCTGCTGCGCGACCTCGCGCTGCTGGTCGAGGAGCGGCGAGCAACCTGCGCGGCGGCCTGACCGCCGGCGCCACCGCCCGCCCATTGGGAAGCAGCCCGGACCGCCACCTTGGCGCGACGGTCGGGCCGCCGCATCGGTCACCCCGACGCGCCGGCCGCTGACAACAGCTTTGTCGCCGCTTCGGCCATCCCGACGCGCCGGCTTGGCTGGCAACAGCCGGGCCGGCGCATCGGTCATCCCGACGCGTCGGCCCGGCTGACCAACAGCCGGGCCGCAACAGGGCCCTGCCGCCCACCCATCCCCCCGTCCCGAAGAGGCGTCACCCATGACCATCTCTCAGTTCCAGCCAACCGGCTCGTACGTTCGAGGGCCGGTGGCAGACCTCCTTTCATCCGATGTGACCTCGACCGCCCCGTCACCGGCGCTACGCGAGGCCCCGGCCTGGCCGGCGTCCTACGCTCAGGAGCGGATGTGGGTGGCCGAGCAGCTCGCCAACGGGGCGCCCGCCTACAACCTTCAGATGGGCCTGCGCATACGTGGTCACCTCGACGTGGAGGCCCTGCGGCAGGCCCTGGACGAGTTGGCGGCCCGTCACGACGCGCTGCGCACCAGGTTCGTGGTCGATGGGGCCAGGCTCACCTGCGTGGTCACCCCGCCGGGCCGGGTGCCGTTGGCGATGGCTGACCTCTCGCGGCTCGGTGACCCGGCTGGCGCAGTCGCCGAACGGGCCGAGCGGGAGCTGGGCACCCGCTTCGAACCGGCCACCGGTGAGACCTACCGGGCGGTCCTGCTGACCACGGACGCCGCCGACCACACCCTGCTGCTCACCATGGACCACCTCATCGCGGACCCCTGGTCGGTGCAGGTCCTGCACGAGGACCTGACCCAGGCGTACGCCCGCTGGCACGCTGGTGAGCCGCCGACGGATCCTGTCCCGGCGCACACCTACGGCGACTTCGCCGCCTGGCAGCGGGACTGGCTGGCCGGACTCGAGTGCGCCCGGCAGCTGGCGTACTGGCGTGACATCCTGCCCACCGACCCGCCGCGGTTGTCCCTGCCGGTGCGGACCGCGGCCCGCGAGCGGCAGGACATGCGCCGGTTCGCGGCGATGCTGGAGGGCGAGTTGGTCGACTCGGCCAACGCTACCGCACGGTCGGCCCGGGCGACGCTGTTCACCGTGCTGTTCAGCGGATACGCCGCGCTGCTGGGCCGGTACGGGCAACACCAGGAGGTGCTCGTCGGGTCGCTGTGCACCGGACGCACCCAGCCAGAATCCGAACGGGTGGTCGGGTTCGTCGCGAACGCGGTCGCGCTGCGGGCCGACCTGTCCGGCCGGCCGAGCCTCCGCGATCTGGTCGGCCGGGCCCGGGAGATCGTCCTGGACGCGTACACCAACCAGGACGTGCCCTTCGACACCGTGGTCGAGACGGTGCGGCCGGACCGGGCCCAGGGACGCCGGCCGTTCTTCGACGTGATGTTCCAGCTGGCGGATCTGCAGCGGCAGCCACTGAGCCTGCCGGACGCCGTGCTGGAGCCACTGCCGAGCGCGAGCCGGATCGCCGGCGCGGACCTGGTGCTGACGATCGCCCGGGAGGGCGACGGGTACCACTGCTACTGGGACTACGACGCCGGGCTGCTGGACGCCGCAACGGTCGAGCGGATGCACGGACACTACGTACGGCTGCTGGACGCCGCCCTGGCCGAGCCGGACCGGCCGATGGCCGAGTTCGAGATCGTGACCGGGGCGGAAGGTGCCGCCATCGCGGCGTTCTCCAGCCCGGCCCGACCGGTCGACCCCGGCTGGACGCTGCCGTCCGCGTTCGAGGCGGTCGCGGACCGCCACCCGGACCGCCCGGCGCTCAGCGGCCGGGTCCGGGCCGATTACGCCGAGCTCAACGCCGACGCGAATCGGCTGGCCCATGCGCTGCAGGCCCGCGGAGTCGGCCCGGAAGTCGTCGTGGGGCTGTTCCTCGACGACCGCGCGGACGTCATACTGGGCGCCCTCGGCGTTCTCAAGGCCGGCGGCGCCTACCTCCCGCTGGATCCGGCCTACCCGGCCGCCCGGATCCAGTACATGGTGGACGACGCCCGGCCCGCCTTGGTCCTCACCCGCGGACCGCTGACGGCCCGGGTACCTGCCGGTAGCACCACGGTCGACCTCGACGACCTCGGCAGCGAGCTGGCCGCGGCGTCGCCCGCCAATCCTGCGAGGACCCTGGACCCAACCGGGCTGGCGTACGTCATTTACACCTCCGGCTCGACCGGGCGGCCGAAGGGCGTCGGCGTGGTACACCGCGGCCTCGCGACGGTCAGCGCGGCGCAACGGCATGCCTTCCCGCTCTCGCCGGCCGACCGCATGCTGCAGTTCGCGTCGCCGAACTTCGACGCGTCGGTGCTGGAGGCCCTGATGGGCTTCGGCGCCGGTGCGTCGCTCTACCTGCCCGACGTCGAGGCGACGGCGGACACCGATCTGGAGCGGATGCTGGGCGGTACCCGGGCGACCGCCACCCTGCTGCCCCCGTCGGCGCTGGCCGGGATCGTCGACGAGTCGGTCGTTCCCGAGACGATCACGGTCGCCGGCGAGGCGTGCCCCGTTCCGCTGGCCGAGAAATGGGCGGCGAGCCGGACTTTCATCAACCTCTACGGCCCCACCGAGGCGTCGATCGTCTCCACCAGCTACCGGGTCGAGGCCGGCGTGCCACAGGGAGCAAGCCTGCCCATCGGTCGCCCGCTCCCCGGTGTCCGGGCGTTCGTCGTCCAGCAGGACGGCCACACGCTTGCCCCGGTCGGCGTGCCGGGTGAACTGTTGCTCGGCGGCGATGTGCTGGCCCGCGGATACCTCAGGCGGCCCGGGCTGACCGCCGAGCGCTTCCTGCCCGACGGATTCGGCGGCAACCCCGGCGGCCGCCTGTACCGGACCGGCGACCTGGTGCGTTGGCGCTCGGACGGCGTGCTCGAGTATCTCGGTCGCCTGGACCACCAGGTGAAGATCCGCGGGTTCCGCATCGAACTCGGAGAGATCGAGAGCACCCTCGCCACCTGCCCCGCGGTCCGCGAGGCGGTGGTCGTCGCCCGCGACGGACGGCTCGTGGCGTACGTCGGCGTGGCCGACGCGGTCGTCCCCGAGGAAGCCCTGCGGGAACACTGCTCCCGCACCCTGCCCGACTACATGGTCCCGGCGCGGGTGAGCATCGGTGCCGCGCTGCCCAAGACACCCAACGGCAAGATCGACCGGGCCAGGCTGCCGGACCTCATCGCGGTCGACCCACAGGAGCGTGTGCCACCGCGGGACGAGCTGGAGCAGGCGTGCGCCGAGATCTGGCGCGGGGTGCTGAATCTCGACATGGTCGGCGCATTCGACGACTTCTTCGCGCTGGGTGGGCATTCACTGGCGGCGACGCGGGTCGTCGGTCACGTACGGCAGGCGTTCGGCGTCGACCTTCCGGTTCGGACGCTGTTCGAACACCCCGTTCTCGCCGACTTCACCGCTGCGCTGGTGCGTTGGGAGGAGGAGCATGGCTGAGCACAGCACGGCCGCGCCGCATCCGGCGACGCAGCGCCTGCTCGACCGGCGGGCCCGAATGGCGACCCGGTCGGTCCCGCCGGTCGTCGGCGAGGCGCCATTGTCCTTCGGCCAGGAGCGCCTCTGGATCATGTCGCAGATCCAGGGTGGTACCGGCGGAGGTGGCCTGGTCAACGTCTTCCGGCTCTGCGGGCGGCTGGATCGCACGCTCCTCGACCGGGCGCTGACCGAGCTGCACCTTCGCCACGACATCCTGCGCACCGTCATAGGCCGGCAGGGCGGCACCGCCGTACAGCGGGTCATCCCGCCGGCTCCGGTGACGGTGCCGGTCGTGGACGTGTCCGGCGAGACCGACCCGATGGCGGCGGCCCACCGGGCCACCCTCGACCTCGACGCCCGCCCGTACCGGCTGGACCTGGAGCCGGGCATCCGGTGGCTGCTGTGCCGCCTCGGACCGGACGACCACGTCCTCGCCCTCGTCGCGCACCACATCATCATCGACGGATGGTCGGAGCACATCCTGCGCGCCGACCTGTCGGCCCTGCTGGTCGCCGCCGGCGACAGCGGGCCGGCGCCGTCGCCCGCTCCCCGCCACCGGTACGCCGAGTACGCCGTCTGGCAACGGGCCCGGCTCGCCGGCGCGGAGCTCGACGGCGACCGTGCATTCTGGCGGCGCGAGCTCGCGGGAGCGCCGCCCGCCGTCGCCCTGCCGTTCGACCGCGATCCGGACACCGGTTCGGACTTCCGCGGCGGGGTCCTGCGGGATGAGGTCCCGGCCGATGTGGCCGGGGCACTGGCGGACCTCGCGGCGGCCTGCGGCGTCACGAGGTTCATGGCATTCCTCACCGCGTTCGCCGTGACGATCGGCCGCGCCGGCGGTCAGTCCGATTTTGTCGTCGGCGCGCCAGCGGCCGGCCGGACCCGACCCGAGTGGGAAGAGCTGGTGGGATTCTTCATCACCCCCGTACCCATCCGGATCGACCTGTCCGGCCCGCCCACCTTCCGCCAGCTGCTGGCCCGGGTACGGGAGCGCTGCCTGGCCGCCATGTCGCACCAGGAGCTGCCGCTGGAGCACATCGTCGCCGACCTCCGTCCGCGTCGCGTGCCGGGACGTCAGCCGATGATGCAGGTGATGTTCCAGGTGTACGAGATGGAGCCGATCCCGCTGCGGGTGCCGGGGGTCGAGGTGACCGAGGAGCAACTCTTCCGCGGCACCTCGTCACTGGACCTGTCGGTGTCTCTGGTCCGCTCGTCGGACGGGTTCAGCGGCTACTGGGAGTACCGCGGGGCGGTGTTCGACGCCGCCACCGTGGCACGGATGCGGACCGACTTCTACCAGTGCGTACGGCGGATGTGCGACCACCCGGACGAACCTGTTCCGGCCCGGGAGGCGTGTTCCTAGTCACGGCACAGCCGCCGTGCTGCGGTGCAGACGATTTCCGCTCTACCGCAGCACGGCGCCGCCCGTGCCGCGACGGGCAGATTTCCGCAACGCGCGCAGCTCGTCGGAGGGCAGCGCGAACCTACCGAGGGTGGCGTGGTCCAACATCGGGTCCACTCGTTCGACGTCCTCCCCGACCAGCCTGCTGCGGTAGGTACTCACCACCACCCACCGCCCGGAATGGGACACCGACACCTCCATCGGCGGGCCATGCGGGTGCGCCCGGCGGTCCAGCCGCACCTTGCCGTGCGGGCGGGGGCAGTCCGGGCAGGTCCGCGTGAGGCGAACACGGGCCGGCTGCACGCCCAGGTGACGGGCGAACAGCGGACGTACCAGTGTGGCGCCGGTCAGGAACCGGGCCCGGGTCGTCGGGCCGCCGGTAGGCGTCGACGCGGTCCCGCTCGCCCGGCTCCAGCAGCGGCAGCCAGGCCGGATCGGCCCGCCGGTGTTCCGCCCGCCAGACGTCGACGTCGCGTGCCTGCCCGGTTGACATCAGCTCGCCCGCCGAGTCGCCTCGTCCTCGGTCATCGCCTCGATCTCGGCGAGAATGGCCTCCTCGACCCAGGACGACGCCGAGGCCACCGTGGGGCGTTCGAACATCATGCCGATCGGCACGTGCAGCTCGAACGCGCCGCGCATCCGCATCACCGCCCGGGTCACCAGCAGCGAGTGCCCGCCCATGGCGAAGAAGTCGTCGTCGGGGCCGATCCGCTCGATCCCGAGCACCTCGGCCCAGATCCGGCCGACCACCTCCTGCGTCGGATTCGCGAGCGGGGCCGACTCGTCCGGCGTGAGGGGGCCGCCGGCCTGCGGAGGCGGCAGTTGCTGCCGGTCCAGCTTGCCGTTGCCGAGCCGAGGCAGCGCGGCAAGGACATGGATCGACGTGGGCACCGCGTACGGGGGCAGGACCGAGCAGAGCTGCTCGCGGATCATCGCCGCGGTGGGTGGCGCGTCCGGCCGCAGGACCACGTACGCCGCCAGCCGCTTGTCACCGGGAACAGCCTCCCAGGCGATCACCACGGCGTCGGCGACGCCGGCACAGCCCAGCAGCGCCGCCGTCACCTCACCAAGCTCGGTCCGTACGCCGCGGATCTTCACCTGGTCGTCGCGCCGCTCCAGGAACATCAGCTCATCGTCCGCGCGCCGACGGCCCCAGTCGCCCGTCCGGTACAGCCGTTCGCCCGGCCGGGTCGGGTGCGGCACGAATGCCGCAGCGGTCATGGCCGGGTTGTTGAGGTAGCCCCGGGCCAGGCCGAGGCCACCGATCCACAGCTCGCCGGGGGCGCCGTCCGGCACCGGCCGCAGGTTCTCGTCCAGCACCCACACTTCGTTGTGGTCGAACGGGGTGCCGATGGCGACCGATCCGGCGGTCCCGACGCCGTCCGCCGCCACGCAGACGTGGCAGGTCGAGTCGATCGAGACCTCGGTGGCCCCCCAGGTATTGTCGAGGGTGACCCGGTCGCCGAAGACCTCATGGAACCGCCGCACCAGTCGCGGGCGCAGGGCCTCGCCGCTGGACAGCACGGACCGCAGCCTGCACATGGCGGCGACGTCCTCGGGCGTGACCGCCTGCAGGAAGAGGTCGAGCACGCTGGGCACGAACTGCACGTGCACCGCCTCGCTCGCGATGACCGCGTCGATGATCGCCTGCGGATCCAGGTGCAGGCGCGGTGGCAGGAGCGCGACCCGGCCACCGGTCAGCAACGGCCAGAGGATCTCCACCGCAGCATCGTCGAAGGTCAGAGTGGTCTTGTGCAGGACGGCGTCACCCACGGCGAGCGGGTGGTGGCGTTGCATCCAGGCCATCCGGTTCAGCCAGCCGCGGTGGCTGCTCGCCACGCCCTTCGGTCGGCCGGTGGAGCCCGAGGTGTAGTACACCGAGCACAGGCCCAGGCTGCGCGCCTCGCCCAGGCTCCCCCGTTCGGCCGCTCCCGCCACCGCCGCCACCTCGTCGAGGTCGCCCAGCGGTTCCAGGGCGGCGGGTGACACCACCCCGCATCCGGTGCCGATGAAGGTGTCGGCGACCCCGGGGTCGACGACCGCTACCCGGGCACCGGAGTCCGCCACGATCTGGACGATCCGTGCCTTCGGGGTGTCGGTCTCGATCGGCAGGTAGGCGGCGCCCGCGTGGAGAATGCCCAGCAGTCCGGCCACCATGTCGACCGACCGGTCCATGCACAGCACCACCGGCTCGTCCCCGGCCACCCCGCTGTCGAGCAGGCGCGCGGCGACCAGGGCGGCGTGGCGGTCCAGTTCGGCGTAGCTGAGGGCCCGGTCGGGCCCGGAGACCGCGACGGCGTCGGGCGTACGCCGGGCCTGCGCCCGGATCCCCTCGTGCAGCAGGGTCGCCAGGTCTAGTGGCGCGTCAGGGCCACGGAGGCAGGGCTCGGCATCGCCGTAGGAGAGCATCGACAGGCGCACCCCCGGATCGGCGACGACCTGCTCGACCACAGCGCGCAACTGGGTCATGAACCGTTCGATCGTGGGGGCGTCGTACAGCGCCGTGTCGAACTGCACGCCGTATTCGAGGCCCTCGTCGGTCAGGTCGAAGTTCAGCATCAGGTCGTACTTGGAGACCTCGTCCGGGGTCGGCAACACCTCGACGCCGAGTCCGGGCAGCCGGGCCGGGACCGTGGGTGCGCTGTTGTACTTGACCAGGATGTTGAACAGTGGCGTCCGGGACAGGTCCCGCGTCGGCTCCATGATGCGCACCAGGTGGTCGAACGGCACGTCCTGATGGGCGTACGCCTCGACGGCCCGGTCGCGGGTGCGCTTTAGGAGGTCGGTGAAGGTCGGATCGCCGGACAGGTCGTTGCGCAGCACCAGGATGTTCACGAACAGCCCGATGAGGTCGGCCGTCTCCGGGCGGGCGCGCTCGGCGACGGTCGTGCCGACCGTGACGTCCGACTGGCCGCCGTAGCGGGCGAGCAGGGCCTGCGAGGCCGCCAACAGCAGCATGAACGGCGTTGCGCCGTGCCGGCGGGCCAGGGCCGTCATCCGGTCGGTGAGCTCCGCGGGGAGCTGCGCCAGCCGGGTGTCCCCGCAAGTCGACCGACGCGGCGGCCGCGGGTGGTCGGGCGGCACCTCAGTGGCCACCGAGCCGGCGAGCGACTGTCGCCAGAAGTCGATCTTGCGTTCGAGCGTCGCGCCGCTCAGCTGGGCATCCTGCCGCAGCGCGATCTCGGCGTACTGGCCGGGCAGGGCCGGCCAGCCGGGCGCGCGGCCGCTGGTGAACGCCTCGTACGCGCCCGCCAGTTCCTCCAGCAGGATCCGGTGCGACCAGCCGTCAAAGGCGATGTGGTGGGCGGTGAGACACAGGACGTGCAGTTGTGGACCGCAGGCCAGCAGCACCGCGCGCAGCGGAAGCTGCGCCTCCAGCGTGATGGGCCGTTCCGCCTCGGCGGCGACCTCGGCCGCAATGGCGTCTTCGGCCACCGTCCGGGCCTCGAGCCGGAAGTCGGCAGCCGGGCACAGCACCCGTGCGGGCACCGAGTCGCGTACCTCGAATCGGGTACGCAGCACCTCGTGTCGCTCGACCACCGCGGTGAGGGCGGCGCGGAGCGCCTCGACGTCCAGCGGACCGGTGATCCGCAGCGCCATCGGAATGAGGTACTCGGGGCTTCGCGGGTTGAGCTGGTCGAGGAACCACAGCCGCTCCTGGGCCAGCGGCAGCCGTGGCGACCCGTCGGTCGGGTCCCCGCCGTCGACCGTGCCGGTCGTCTCCGGCGCGGCGGCCGGCTGGTCCTGCGTCGCGACCTGTGCGAGGCCCTCGTCGAGCGTCGCCGCGAACCCGGCGACCGTCGGGTAGCGGAACATGTCCCGCAGCATGATGTGCTCGGGCAACTGTGGGAAGGCATCGGCGCAGGCCATCACGATCTGGCTGGCCAAGAGCGAATGTCCGCCGAGATCGAAGAAGTCGTCGTGAATGCCCACTGTGCGGACACCCAACGCGGTCGACCACAGGTCGGCGACGGTTCGCTCCGCAGCGGTACGAGGAGCGGTGTAGGACGGCTCCGCCGGCTCCGCCGGATCAGGCGGCTCGGGCAGCGCCCTGCGGTCGACCTTCCCGTTATGGTTCATCGGAACGTCGTCGATCGCCACGAACGCGCTCGGCACCATGTAGGTGGGCAGTCGCTCGGCGGCCCACAGGGCGAGATCGGCGGGCGTGGGTGGTTCGGTGCCCGGTGCCACCACGTGGTAGGCGACGATGGCCTTGTCGCGGTTGCGCTCGCGCATCACGGCGACCGCGTCGGCGACGGCCGGATGGGCCAGCAGGGCACTGCGGATGTCACCGAGCTCGATCCGGTATCCGCGGATCTTGACCTGTTCGTCGACCCGGTTCAGGAAGTCCAGGACGCCATCGGGCCTGCTGCGGGCGATGTCACCGGTGCGGTATAGGCGCGCGCCCGGCCGAGTGGCGAACGGGTCGGGCACGAAGCGCTCGGCGGTCAGGCCCGGCTGGTGCAGGTATCCGCGCGCCACTCCGGCCCCACCGAGGTACAGCTCGCCCGCCTCTCCCCGGGCGACCGGCTCCAGGTTGTCGGTGAGGACGTGGGCCGTGTAGTTCGCCAGTGGCCGACCGATCGGTACGAGCTCGCCCGGGTCGTCGACGGCGCTGACCACCGCGCCGACAACCGTCTCGGTGGGGCCGTACTCGTTGACGATCAAGGCGTGTGGCGCGAGTCGTCGCCAGTCGCGGACCGACTCCGGCGACAGCACCTCGCCGCCCACCACGAAGGAGCGGACCGAGTCGACCGGTCCCCGGCCCACGACACGCGGAAGCAGCGCCTCGAAGTGCGTCGGGGTCAGCTTGACCACCTGGAAATCGAGATCGGAGCGGACCAACAGGTCGGCCAGATGGTCCAGCGTGTTCTCCTCGGGCACCACCCACAGCGGGCGCCCGGTGGTCAGCGGCAGGAACAGGGCGGTGACGGTCAGGTCGAAGCTGAGTGGCGAGTGCAGGGGTGCACCATCCCGGCCGCCGGTGTCGCCCAGCACCGCACCGATCGCGGTGAGGTAGTTCGCGAGCCCGCCGTGCGTGATGGCCGCGCCCTTCGGCTGACCGGTCGAGCCGGAGGTGAAGATGACGTACGCCAGCGAGTCGGGGTGGTTGATCACGTCGAGGTGCCGGTCGTCGTAGGCGCCGGGGCCGAGGTCGGCCAGGGTGAGGACCGGTCGGCTGTCGGCGGACGGCAGGATCTGGTCCTCCTCGTCGAGGATCAACGCCGGTCGGGCGTCGTCGAGCATCTGCCGCAGCCGGAGGAGCGGCAGGTTCCGATCCAGCGGCACGTAGACGCCGCCCGCCTTGAGCACCGCCCACAGCGCGGTGATCAGCGGCACCCCACGGCGCAGCAGCAGCGCGACCCGGCTCTCCGGGCCGATCCCGCGGTCGGCCAGCGCGCGGGCCAGGCGGTTGGCGCGGGTGTTCAGTTCACCGTACGTCACCCGCTCGTCGCCATCGACGATCGCGAGGGCGTCCGGTTGCTCGGCGGCGAGGCGCTCGAACCGCTCCACCACGGTGGCCGGCACGGCACCGTCGCCGTGCTCGGGACGGTCGAGGTGGCGCGGAAACGGTGCCGACGGGAGATCGGCGCGCGGAAGGGTCTCGGTCACGATGTCACCTCTCGGTCATGTGTCGGTCGACTGCCGCCGCCTTGTCCGCGCCGGCGTCGGCGTCGGCCCACCAGCCCCATGTCTCCGGCGGGGGCGCTGTGGTGAGGTCCTGCGGGCGTACGGGCACGCGGTGGAGGTCGACGCCGGTGGCGTCGCGGACTGCCGCCACGATCGCCGGGGTGCTGGAAAGCGTGGGCGGCTCACCCGCGCCACGCAGACCGTAGGGCGCGTGCGGATCAGGGTGTTCGAGGATCGAAAGGGTCATCTCAGGCATGTCCAGCATGGTGGGGATCAGGTAGTCGGTGAAGGACGGGTTGCGGATGACGCCATCCACCACGACCGCCTCCTCGAGCAGCGCAAGCCCGAGGCCCTGGGCCGAGCCGCCGTGGATCTGGCCCGCCAGGGACACGGGATGCAGGATCCGGCCCACGTCCTGTGCCGCAGCCAGCTCGACCACCCGGACCAGGCCCAGGTCGACGTCGACGTCGACCACCGCCCGGTGGGCGCACACGGCGAACTGCACGTGCGACGCGCCCTGTCCATCGGCGTCCAGCGGCACGGTCGGCCGGTGGCGGAATTCGCGGGTCTCCTCGACCGGCCCGTCCCTCAGCAGCTCGGCCAGGGGAACGTCGGGTCGGCCCGGAAAGTGGCGTGCGGCGACGGCCGCCAGGCGGGCGCTGATCGCCCCGCAGGCCGCCTGCACCGCGCCGCCGGTCATGTACGACTGCCGCGAGGCCGAAGTGGATCCGGCGGACCCGACATCGGTGTCGGCGGGCAGGATCTCCACCCGGTCGACCGGCAGCTCGGTCGCGACGATCTGGGCCAGCACGGTCTGCAACCCCTGGCCGACCTCGGCGGCGGCGGTGTGCACGATCGCCGTCGGTCCGTCGTCGCGCAGCTCCAGCCGTAGCCGGGCGGTCGAGTGGTCGTCGAACCCCTCCGAGTAGCAGATGTTCTTGATGCCGATGCCGTATCCCACCCCGCGCCGCACGCCCTCACCGCCGGTGGTGGCCCCGATCCCGCCGGGCAGATCGCGCGGGTCGAGTGGGTCCACGGGTGGCGGCAGCGGCGTGGCGCGCACCGCGTCGAGGATCTCCGCGATCGGGATCGGGGCGTCCACCAGTTGCCCGGTGGCGATCCGGGACCCCTGGCGTACGGCGTTGCGCGCGCGCACCTCCAGCGGCTCCAGGCCGCACGCACGGGCGAGTCGGTCCATCTGCGACTCGTACGCGAAGCAGGTCTGCACGGCGCCGAAGCCGCGCATCGCGCCGCAGGGCGGATTGTTGGTGTAGACGCCATAGACGTCCACCAGGACGTTGGGCACCTCGTACGGGCCGACACCGAGCGAGGCGGCGTTGCCGACGACTGCGGCAGTCGACGACTGGTAGGCACCACCGTCGAGGATGACCTCGGCGCGAACGTAGACCAGCCGGCCGTCGTGGTCGGCGCCGTGCTCGTAGCGCAGGATGGCCGGGTGCCGGTGGACGTGGCCAACGAACGACTCCTCCCGTAGGTACGCCATCCGGACCGGCCGCCCGCATGTAAGAGCGAGCAGACAGGCGTGCGCCTGCATCGACAGGTCCTCTCGGGCGCCGAACGCCCCGCCGACGCCGGCCAGCGTCAGCCGCACCTTCTCCGGCGGCAGGCCCAGCACGGCCGCGAGCTGGTCGCGGTCGACGTGCAGCCACTGGGTCGCGACCAACAGCTCCACGCCGCCGTCGCCGGCGGGCAGTGCCAGCCCGGACTCGGGTCCGAGGAAGGCCTGGTCCTGCATGCCCACCCGGTACTCGCCGCGCACGACCACTGCGGCGGGAACCGTGACCTCGCCGCGCCTGATGCGCTGGTGGCGTACGACGTTGAGGTACTCGTCGTGCACCAGCGGGGCGTCCGGATCGAACGCCGAGCGCCACGGGTCGGTCAGCGGAGTCTCCACCGCGTACTCGACCTCGATGAGCGCGACAGCGCGCCGGGCCGTCGCGGCGTCCTCGGCCGCCACCAGCGCGACCGGTTCGCCCTGATATCGGACTCGGTCGCCGGCCAGGACCGGCTGATCGCGGCGGTCGAGACCGGTCGTGCGGGCGGCCGGCAGGTCGCCGTGCGTCAGCACGGCATGTACGCCCGCGAGCCGCCGGGCCGCCTCCGCGCGGATGCTCACGATGCGCGCCCGGGCGTGCGGGCTGCGCAGGGTCGCGCCAAACAGCGCCTGCGGGTGCCGCAGGTCGGAGGAGTACGCGAACTCCCCCCGGGCCTTCAGCATCCCGTCGGGCCGGCGCGGGCTGGCGCCGATGCCCGCCGAGCCGGCCACCGTCAGCGCGACCGGGCGGCCGGTGACCGCGCTCATCGCACCTCCCGACCCGCTCGCCAAGCGCAGCGCACCGCGTGGATGATGGTCACGTACCCGGTGCACCGGCAGAGGTTGCCGGCCAGTGCCTCCCGGATGTCGTTGTCGCTCGGCTCGGCACGCCGGCTCATCAGCTCCTGCGCCGCCACGAGCAGGCCGGGCGTGCAGAAGCCGCACTGGACGGCACCAGCCGCGAGGAACGCCTCCCGCAGGAGAACCACCGCCGGCACGTCGACGAGTCCTTCCACCGTCTCCACCGAGCCGCCGTCGGCCTGCCCGGCGGGTACCAGGCACGCGTTGACGCACCCGCCGTCCAGCAGCACCGTGCACGAGCCGCACTCGCCCTGCTCGCACGCGTCCTTGGTCCCGGTCAGGCCGAGGTCGTCGCGGAGCAGCCGGAGCAGGCTGCGTTCGGGCGCCACGCCGTCGGCGGCCACCGGCCGGCCGTTGACCTTCATCGTCAGTCGCATAGCATCTCCCGCCAGGCGCGGCACACCGCCCGCTCCGCGAGCACACCCAGTGCATGCCGGCGGTAGTCGGCGGTGGTGCGGATGTCGTCGATCGGGTCGGCCGCCCCTCGGACCAGCCGGACGAACTCGGCCACCAGCTCTGCCGGAGGGGTGTCACCGCCGGCATCACGCATCGCCTCGACGAGGAAGCGTTCGGCGGCCCAGGCGCGGCGCGCGGTGGGTGCGGCCGCGCCGAAGGCGACCCGCACCCGCGGCCCGTTCGAGTGAATGGAGAGGGCGAGCGAGCACAGCGCGATGGCCATGGCGGACCGGCGGCCCACCTTGGCGAACAGCTGCGGTCCGGGGTGCGGCTCGACAAGGACCGCGGTGATCAGCTCGTCCGGGGCGAGTACGGTGCGCTGCGGTCCGAGGAGGAAGTCGGCGAGTGGTACCAGCCGGGTGCCGCGCAGCGACCGCATTTCGACCTGGGCGTCCAGGGCAAGCAACGCGGGATGGCTGTCACCAGCCGGCGAACCGGTGGCCAGATTGCCGCCGAGCGTGGCTCGCTGGCGGATCTGGGCAGAGCCGACCGTCCGCGCCGCGAGGGCCAGGCCGGGCAGCCGGTGCGCATACTCGTGCAGGATCGTGCCGAAGGTGACGCCGGCGCCCAGCCGGATCAGATCGCCGGTGTCGTCCACCCGGCGCAGCTCCTCCACACGGCTGATGTCCAGCAGCGCCGCCGGCGCCCACCCGCGAAGGTTGGCAGCCACCATGAGGTCGGTGCCGCCCGCGACGATCACGGCATCGCGGGCCCGGGCAAGCAGCCGCAGCGCCTCGTCGAGGTCGGCAGGGCGAAGGTAGTCGCTCCGAGGCGCCGCCGAGACGGCGCCCGCTGGGCCGATGAGAGTCGATGTCGGGGTCACACCGCAGTGCTACGCCGCTGTTCTTTCGCCGGGCTGTCGACGTCCTATCTCCACCGCGCCGCCGGCGTGAGCGTGCGCCGAAGGGCCCCGGTCCGGCCGCCGTCGTGCGGGCGCGGGGGTGCGGAAGAGCAGGATGCCCCTCCCGCCTGCCGGGTGTCGCCGGTGGCGGCCGGGCGGAAAAGGCGGTTGAAAGGCCCGCGAAAGCGCCGACCGCCAGCCTCGCAGACAACCGAGCAGGGCCGACTCGACGGCCCTCGGAGGCTGCGATGGGAGAAGACGTGTCCGAGCAGGAACAGCACTACACCGTCGTGGTCAACGACGAGGAACAGTACTCGATCTGGCCGACCGGCCGCACCGTACCGCCCGGCTGGTCACCCACCGGAGTGGAAGGCACCAAGCAGGTCTGCCTCGACCACATCGAGCAGGTGTGGACGGACATG
Source organism: Micromonospora sp. ANENR4 (assembly GCF_015354395.1). Classification (NCBI taxonomy): domain Bacteria; kingdom Bacillati; phylum Actinomycetota; class Actinomycetes; order Micromonosporales; family Micromonosporaceae; genus Micromonospora; species Micromonospora sp. ANENR4. The sequence goes on along the minus strand of NZ_JADKYQ010000021.1, from coordinate 19,346 downwards.
CGACCCCTCAGCCTGCGCCAACAGATGACCGCAGCCTGAGCGGCCGGACCGGAGCCAGCGATGGCCACGACCATCCCACCCCGACCGACAGGACCCTGTCAATCCGGCGCCAACCCTCGGAATCGGCTGGAGCGGGGCCACCAGGCCCTCAGCCGATCCGCCGACGGCGCAACCCGTTCCCCACAGAGAGGCACGCGCAAGTGAAGAACATCGGCGTGGTCGGTGCCGGAACCATGGGCATCGGAGTGTCCCATCTGTTCGCCGCGGGCGGCTTGCCGGTCGTCCTGGTCGACGTCGACGAGGCGACGCTGGATCGCGCGGCCCGGCTCATCGAGCGCAATGTCCGGCTCTACCGAATGCTCGACCCAGCTTCGCATGCGCAGCCAGCCGAGGTGCTGTCCCGCATCGAGTTCACCACGGATCTCAAGAGGCTCGCCGACGTGGACTTCGTCGTCGAGAACGTCACCGAGGACTGGGCGGTGAAGGGGCCGCTCTACGTCGAGATGGACAGGATCTGCCCGGAGCACTGCGTCTTCGGCGTCAACACCTCGGCCATCCCCATCACCAAGGTAGCCGGCCATGCCGGCCGGGCCGACCGGGTGATCGGCACCCACTTCATGAACCCCGCGCCGATCAAGCCTCTCGTCGAGGTCATTCGCGGCTTCCACACCTCGGACGCGACCGTAGCGGGCACCCGTGACGTGATCTCACGCGCCGGCAAGGACAGCGTCGTCGTCAACGATTCACCGGGGTTCGTCACCAACCGGGTGGCCATGATGACGGTCAACGAGGCCATCTGCCTGCTGGACGAGGGCGTCTCCACCGCGGCCGACATCGACCGCCTCTTCGTCGAATGCTTCGGCCACAAGATGGGTCCGCTGGCCACGGCAGACCTCATCGGCCTGGACACCGTCCTGTACTCGCTCGAGGTCCTGCAGGACCATTTCCGCGATCAGAAGTTCCGGCCCAGCCAGTTGCTCTGCAAGCTCGTATACGCCGGTCAACACGGCGTGAAGACCGGTCGCGGCTTTTTCACCTACAACATCTAAAGGAGCAGAGGATCATGAACGAGCGTCTCGGCATCATTCGCGATTTCGTCGAGAGCCACATCAATGGCCTCGCCGTTGACGACGACGAGGACATCTTCGCGACCGGCTACGTGAACTCCCTGTTTGCGGTCCAGCTCGTGATGTTCGTGGAGAACACCTTCGGTGTCACCGCGAACGGAGATGACCTCGATATCGGCAACTTCCGGACAATCAATGTCATCGATGCCTTTGTGACCAGCAAACTCGCGGTGCCGGCCGCCTGAGAACTCCCACCACAGCAAAGGAGACCGCCATGGCTGCGCTGATGGCGTCAACCACGGACCCGCTTCGCGTGGCGATCGTCGGCACCGGGAACATCGGAACCGATCTACTCCTGAAGGTCATCGACTCCCCCGCGCTGCGCTGCGAGATGTTCGCGGGGCGCCGTGCCGGATCACCCGGCATCGCGCTGGCCGACTCGCACGGCGTTCCCACCAGCGTGGCGGGCATCGATGCGATCGTCGACATCGCCGATCGCATCGACATCGTCTTCGACGCGACATCGGCCAGGGACGCGGCTCGGCACTGGTCGATCATCGAGCCGCTCGGCCCGTCATTCATCGACCTGACACCGGCCAACCTCGGGAAGTTCTGCGTACCGGCGCTGAACCTCGACGAATGCCTGAACGAGCGGTATCTCGGCATGGTCACCTGTGGCGGACAGGCAGCGGTTCCCATGGCGGTCTGTGTCGCTGAGGCGACGGACGGCCTCGGCTACGTGGAGATCGTGTCGGCGAGCTCTTCGGCAAGCGTGGGCCCGGCCTCCCGAGCGAACCTCGATGAGTACGTCGTCACCACGCAGAAGGCCACCCACCAGTTCTGTGACGTCGACCGCGCCAAGACCGTTCTGATCATCAATCCCGCCGAGCCCGGGATCGTCATGCGCAACTCCATCACCGCCCTGGCGTCGGAGCGCATCGACATGGATGCCCTTCGGGCCGCGGTGGACATCATGGAGAAGCAGATCCGCACCTACGTTCCCGGGTACCGCGTCGTCGTCCCGCCGGTCAGGGACTCCAACCGAATCATGATCACCGTCGAGGTCGAGGGTCGCGGTGACTGGCTGCCGCGCTCGGCCGGAAACCTGGACGTCATCACGTGCGCGGCCGTGGCGGCGGCCGAGGCGCGAGCGGGGAGATCAGTATGAGGACCACCGAAAGTCGTCTTTCTCTCTGCGACACGACGCTACGGGACGGCAACCACGCGGTCTCGCACCAGCTCGGTGAGGCCGACATCCGCGCCTACGCGAGGGCCGCCGAGCTCGCGGGCGCGGACGTCGTGGAGGTCGGCCACGGCAACGGCCTGGGCGCCTCCACGATCCAGGTCGGCCTGGCCGCGCTCAGCGACACGGAGATGCTGACGACGGCCAAGGCGGAACTGCGAAACGCGCGTCTCGGTGTGCTGTCGATCCCCGGGTTCGCGACTGTCGAGGGGCATCTCAAGCCAGCCCTCCACTGTGGAGTCGATGAGGTCCGGGTCGGCGCCCACTGCACGGAGGCGGACGTGACGCGGCAGCAGATCACCATGCTCCGGGCGATGGGGATCACGGTCAAGGGCATGCTCCTGATGAGCCACATGGCACCTGCGGCGAAACTGGCCGAACAGGCCAGGATGATGCAGGACTTCGGGGCCGAGGCCGTGGTGCTGATGGACTCGGCCGGCGCCTACACCCCGCGGGACGTCACCGAGAAGGTCAGGACCGTCGTCGAACACCTGGACATCGACGTCGGCTTCCACGCGCACAACAACCTCGGGCTGGCCGTGGCCAACAGCATGGCCGCCATCGCGGCGGGCGCGACGATCGTCGACGTCACCTCCCGGGGATTCGGCGCCGGGGCCGGAAACGCGCCGCTGGAGCTGATCGCGGCGAACCTGCATGTGCGGGAGATCGCATCCGGGGTGGACCTCTTCGGCGCCCTGGACGCGGCCGATCTGGCCGAGGATCGGTTCGTCAAGCATGTCCCCACCAACGACAGCATCACCATCACCAGCGGCATCGCCGGAGTCTTCTCCGGGTTCGCCAAGCCGGTCCGTCAAGCCGCGGACCAGTTCGGGGTGGACCCCCGCGAAATCCTGATGGAGCTCGGCCGCCGACGGGTCGTGGCCGGCCAGGAGGACACGATCATCGAAGTGGCAATGGCGCTGACCGCCGACGACAAGCCGGGTCCGATGTGAGACTGCCAACGCTTTGGAGGCACCGAGTGAAGAATCAGTCCGCAGCCGACCTCGCCGCGGCCGCGACGCTGCTGCAGATCGGCGCTGAGCTGGGACTAGACCACGTGCTGGAGCCCGGTAACCCGTTCACGATCGCCTCCGCCGCCGAGACCGCGGGGATCCCGCGGTCGGGTGTCGCCGCGTACGTGGAGACCCTCGCCGCTGCGGGCCTGGTGGTCCCGACGGCCGACCCCGGTGTGTTCTGCGCAGCGCCGGACTTCGCCGAGCGCAGGCATGAGGCCGGCTACCTCGCCTGGTCGCTCACCGCCAACAGCCCTTTCGTCGAGAACGCGCGGGAGTTCCTGATCGATCGGGAAACATCCGCGCAGGCGCACCAACGCAACGGGCGCCGGGTCGCGGTCAGCTCACGCTGGATTGGTGAGCGAACCTTCTACCCCGCGGTGCTCAACCGGACCCGGGCGTCCGGCGCCTCGCGAATCGTGGACCTCGGCGCGGGTGCCGGCGGACTGCTCATCCAAGCGCTGCAACAGGATTCGTCCCGCACCGGCGTGGCGGTCGACATCAGCGCCTCCGCCTGTTCCTCCGCTCGGACGGCCGCAATTCGGGCCGGCGTGGCCGAGCGCATGGAGGTGGTGGAACGGCCGATCGAATCGCTCATCGACGACCCCGGTCCCATCAAGGGCGCCGACGTCATCACGGCCTGCTTCGTCCTGCACGACATCGTCCAAGACGACGCGCTGTGTGAAGCCGTGCTACGTCAGTGCCGCGACGCGCTCCCCCCGGGCGGGGCCATGGTCGTCGCCGACGCCGTCTCGTTCGCCGCTGGCAAGGAGGAGCGCAGGTTCAGCGCTCTCTTCACGTACCTGCACGCCACCTTCATGGAGGTCTTCCTGCCCAGCGAGAAGGAGTGGCTGGAGAAGTTCCGGGCCGCCGGTTTCCGGCACGTCGAGAGCCACGCAGAGATCCTGCCCGGTGGCCGACTCTTCGTGGCGGTCAGGTAGTGAGCCCGGGGACATCCGGCATGACACCGCAGCGGGTGGTTGCCGACGAGCTCTGGACCGCAGCCCGGCATCGCCTCCCGGTCCCACGCATCTCCCAGCGGCATCCGGAGTTCACGCTGAACGACGCGTACGCCGTCCAGCGGAGGGTGCGCGACGCGGAGCTGACCGACGGAGCTCGTCTGGTGGGCAGCAAGATCGGCGCCACCAGCGCGGCGATCCAGAAAATGTTCAACATCGACCATCCGGACTTCGGCTTCTTGACCGACCGGATGCTGCTGCCCGACGGCATCCATCTGGACACGGGACGGTTCATCCACCCGAAGGTGGAGGGCGAAGTCGCCTTCGAGCTGGGTGAGGACCTGACCGGCACCGAGGTGACGGCGCAGGACGTCCTCGACGCGACGTCCGCGGTGATCCCGGTGCTCGAGGTGCTCGACAGCCGGTTTGACAGTTGGGACATCACCCTCGTCGACACGGTCGCCGACAACGCGTCGTCCGCGATGGCGGTGCTCGGCACCCCGACCCCGCTTGGCAACCTCGACCTCGCGGCTCAGCGTATGGTCTTCGAGGTGCGGGAGCGGGACGGCACGGTCCGCAGCCGCCTCACTGCGACCGGTGCTGCCGTAATGGGGCATCCTGCTGAGTCCGTGGCCTGCCTGGTCCGCATCCTGGCCAGCTACGGCGACGGCATCCGAGCCGGCGACATCGTGCTCGCCGGGTCCTGGGCCGGCGCCGTGGACCTGGTGCCCGGCCGAGATGTGCGGGCCTCGTTCGGTGTTCTCGGCTCGGTCTCGCTGGTCGCGGTCGGGCCACGGGCGAACGAGTAAGGGCTCATGGGGCCGAGGAGGCGCCGAACGCCTGGGCCGGGCATCGTCGTCCGGCTCCGCGCCTAGGCGGGGCCCGGCACGGGCCAAGGGCGCCTCCCGGACAGCAACATAGTGGGAACTCCCGGACCGCACCGGCGTCCTGAGACGCGGACCCTTTGCTCCTTGCGTCCGGGCTGCATGAAATCAACGAAGTAACGGACCGGAGGTAAACAATGCTGTCTTTGCGTATCAGGCAGGCGATGGTGATCGGTGCCGTCGTCGCGGGCTTCACCGCACTCACCCCAAACCTTGCATCCGCCGGTATCTACACCTGGAAGTACTATGCAACCTACTCGACGGCGGCCGAGTGCCAGCAGGCCGGCGTCTCTTTGATCAGCAGCGGCCAGGCCGAAAACTACCGCTGCGAGGGCACCTCCGGCGCTGACCTCTACCTGGCTCACAACTGGTGACACGCAATTGTCACGCCCAGAGTCAGTATCGGATTGAAGCTTCTCACAGTCAAAACGTGACTGGAGGCTGAACCGTGAGGCCCCCGACAGGTGCGGGAATAACAAGCCGCACTACGTCGGGGGCTCATGCCTTGCCTGAACTGTGCCTGACCCGCTCAAGGCAGTGGCCTGGGTTGCTGAAGATCGCGCGGGGCGGTCCGGTGATACTCGTTGACCACCACCGAGCCGGGTCGGCGCCTGGCATCCCAGCGCAACCTCCGACTCGGGCGGAACAGCCGAACCACCCGGTCGCGTCGGAGATGCTGAAGTAGCCGCCGGGGGGCACCGTAACCGCCTGGCCGACCGCCTTCGTCGAAATCCGCGGCGGCGTCAGTTGGCGCGGATTTCTGATGTACGGCTTCCTGCGAAATGCCCCCGATAGGTGCGCGATAGCCTGGACAGCAATTCTTGGTCGTGTCAGCCATGCCGTTGGCCGAAGTCGAAAGGAATCGCAGTGACTTTACTGCAGAACGCCGTAATCAGCGCGGGGTGTTCGTGCCGGCTGCAGCCGCCGAACGTCGCTACGGGTTACATCGAACTCGACCCCTGTGAACGACAGTTGGTCAGCGGCATTGCGACCGAGCTTGCGGCAGCACCACACAGCTCCATTCAGGAGTTGCCCTGGATCGATCTGGTACGACGGAATTGGGAGCGTATGCCGGAAAGGGTGCGGCAGTTCGTCCGAGCGTTCCGCCGGTACGGCAACGACGACGGCTACCTGCTCGTACGAGGCCTTCCGGCCGAAGCCGGCCCGCTGGAGTACACCCCCAACGGTCCAGCATCGGTACGCCGGGAGCCGTCGGTGCCGGCTGCGGTGCTGATGCTCTTCGCGACCGGTCTCGGTGATCCGGTGGCATACCAGCCGGAGAAGTCGGGCGGTCTGGTGCAGGACGTCGTTCCGGTGCCCGGGATGGAGACCTTCCAAGGCAATGCCGGCTCCACCGCTGTGCTCTCGTTCCACGTCGAGAACGCCTTCCACGAGCACCGCCCGGAGTACATCACGCTGCTCTGCCTTCGGGCCGACCATGAGGGCGAGGCGGGTCTGCGGATCGCGTCGATCCGCCGGGCGTTGCGCCATCTGGACGGCGGAACGGTTGACGTGCTTTCCGCGGCCGAGTTCCGGACCGCTGCCCCGCCGTCGTTCGGGCACCGTGATCGCAGCGTGCCGCACGCCATCTTGACCGGGGAGGCGGACCTTAGGGTGGACCTGAGCGCCACGACTGCTACGACGGAGCGGGCTGCGGCGGCGGTACGCGCACTAACTCGGGCTCTTGAGGCCGTGGCGGTCACGATCCACCTCGAGCCGGGCGACTGGGCCATCGTCGATAACCGGACGGCCGTGCACGGACGCTCTCCGTTCACCCCCCGTTATGACGGCTACGACAGGTGGTTGCAGCGCACCTACATCGCGACGGACCTGCGCCGCTCCCGCAGCCTCCGCCCCGGTGACGGTCACGTCATCGTCGGGTGAGCTCAACAACGTCCACTATCCGTTAGCGAACTGGTCCAGGCTGTCGCGGTGCTCGCCCCTGCTCATCAGGACGCCACATGGCGGCGGACCCGCGCGTCCAATGAGCTGCGGTCGCTGCTGCGAGAGTACTTCGCCGGCTTCCTCAACGCGTTCGCAGGCAGGAAAGGGCATCTGACCAGCCCGGACGCCCGCGCTGTGTTGGCCATTGCGGCGACGCCGGCAACAGCGGCCAAGCTGTCCCGCACCCGGATCGCGGCGGCGCTGCGCCGCGGATTCGTCAACGCGGCGTCGATGAACTTGCCGCTGAGTTGCATGAAGCCCTGCGCCGTCCGCAGCTGCGGCAGCTGCCGATGGTCGAGGCCGCGATGGGCGCGCAGTCCCTCGCTCTGCTGGCCGCACTAAACGTCGAGTGCGCCAGCGTCGACCAGCTCGCAGAAGCCGCGAGCGAAGCGTTTCGCCAGCATCGCGACCACGAGATCGTCACGAGTTTTCCCGGCCTGGCCGACGTCACCGGCGCCCGGGTCCTCGCCGAGATCGGCGACGACCGTACCCGCTTCGCCTACGCCCGCGCGTCAAAGGCATACGCCGGGTCCGCACCCGTCACCCGCGCTTCTGGACGAAGCATCTCCATCACCCACCGCAAGGTCAAGAACGACCGCCTCGCGGCCGCCGGCTATATCTGGTCCTTCGTCGCGGCTACCCACGCCGAACCCGCCAAGCAGCACTACCAACGCCGCCGCAACCACGGTGACCGGCATCCCGCGGCACTGCGGAACCTTTTCAACAAACTCCTCGGCTGCCTGCACCATTGCCTGAGCACCGGCCAGCTCTACGACCCGGTCAAGGCATTCACACTGTCTCGGCCTGCATACGCCCGCCGAACCGAGTTCATGCGTCCAGTGCTGCTGCCGCCCGTTGAAGATCGGCACGGCCCAGCAGCGCCCGCAATCCAATGTTCTCGGCCGCCAACGTCATCTTGTGCACAATGAATCGTACTGGTGTCCGATGATCGACACGAACCGATGCCCACCTCGGATTGCGCGTTGTTGGTGCCATCCCGATCGGTTGACGGTCAGCCTACCCGGACCGTACGGGTCCCCGCGTTACCAACAGGGAGCCGAGCGGCACACCGTCGAGGGGGTTGACCCGAGGTTAGGGTCAGCCCCCTCGACGCCGAGTCGGGACAATAGATTCGAACCGACAACCCCTTGTTACCGTCCGTAGCTACCCCGACCTTGTCATTGGCCGTCAGAAATAAGCGCTGAGCTGCACAGACACGGTCAGAGACCGATCGCCCCTTGTCACTGGTTGTCAACTGCAGGTGGGGGGTTTTCGGGGGGTAAACGGGGGGGCAGACCGACAGGACGTCGCCAGGGTCCGACCGCGCCCGCCGCCCTACCATCGAGGTCTCCCGTCGCCAAGAGAACGACGATCCCCCATCCATCGGGACCCGCCTGCCGCAGGCATGGGGGTACATGTCGGTTGATTGACATGAGTCGATACCTAACTCGGGCTGCGCATCGTCGGCGTCATTTCGATCGTTGGGTAGCAATCCCACCCGCGCTGTGGGCTCGGGGCTGTCACGGGCCGCAGCCACCCGAAGCTTGCCATGACCGCCCTCGACGGCCGGCAGGCGAGAATCGTGGGCGCTTCACCGGCGTTCTTCCAAGATCTGCAGCAGTCGGGCAGCGGCGTGGGTGAGGGGAATGGCTTCTTGCTCGATCCGGCGGAACGGGGTGGGGCCCGCGGTTGCGATGGTGTTGTAGGCGGTGGTTTCGGCGTCGGTCAGGTGCGGCAAAGGCTCGGGTGAGGGCTTGATGGGGCGGCCAGCCTTGTCATGGTTGACGCCATGTTGGGAGTAGCGGTGGAGGTCGGTCGCTTCCATGAGGATGGACGTGACGCGTTTTGCTGGTGCACCGTCTGGTGCCGGCTGTGCGAGGGTGGCGCGGAACTGGTCGAGGATCGCGTACCCGTCCGCGTCGATGTCGCCCCAGTAGATGACGTGATCTGCGGCGCGGATCCAGGGCACGTTCGCTAGTAAGGCTGCTGCGGCCTTGCCGCCGCCCTCGACGACGATCGTGTCGCTGACGGGCGGGAACCAGAGGCGGGAATCGCGGTTTTCTACGACGAGGACGACACGCGGCTGGTAGGCGATCTCGTGCACGTCGCCGGTAGTCCAGGCGTCGTGCCGGCGTCGGCCCGATGCGGCGTGGTGAGGGTCGACGTAGGTGAGGTGCATGACGGTGAGCCGGGGCCGAACTTCGTCGCGGACATCGCGTCCGGCGACGTCGCGCAGCAGGGCGCCGTGGGTGCCGAGCCATTTGGTGTGCATACCGGGCACCGGTAGTTGCCGTAGGGTCCAGGTGCTGGCGTCGGGGTGCTGGTGTAGCCAGGTCACCGCGTTGATCAGCACCTCGACGTCGGCGTCTTGGAGACGGTAGACGGCTCGGAGGGTAGCCGGGGTGAGGGTCGCGCCGGCTGATCGCAGCGCCCGAGCGAGCGCGCGGGCGCGGCCGAGGTCGACGCTCGGTGATTCAGCACCGGTGTGGGTGTCGGTGGTGAGCCTGTTGGCGCCGTCCAGGTCGGCGACGAGCGTGGCGGGGAAGTCGCCGGCGACTCCTCGGATCGTCACCGGTTTGCGAACGAGCCCCACGCCGGTGGGCAGTTGGTCGGAGAAGTCACGCCACTGCATGTGCCACTGGTGCCAGGCTGCGTGCCCGAGCTGCTCGACGGCCTTGCCGGACGTCACGCCGGGGCGCAGCGGAACGGAGAAGACGACGTGGTCGCCGACGCCGAGCTCCGCGCCTACGGCTTCGGGCCACTTCTGATCAATCTTGCGGCGCATGGCCGCGATGGCGTCCTGCGGGATGACGAGTGCGCTCATGCGTCCGGAACACCGACCAGTGGCTTCGCCCAAGATCGGCCCTGAGAGTTTTTGAGGATCAGGTACTCCGCGTCGACGTGTGGTTCGATCGCGCTGTGCTTGTCATTGGGGGCGCCGATGATGAGTTGGAAGCCCAGGCCGCGCCAGGCGCCGATGGCCCGGCCGGTGAAGTGCGCGTCCGCCTTGATCAGTGCCTCGTCGAGGAAGACGGGGGCGTAGCGGGGGCGGGCGGCGCCCGCGTCGCCGAGCTGGTACCGCAAGGCGGCCCCGACGATGAACGCGACCAGCTCTTGCGACTCGCCGCCGGACTTCTCGCCGATGTGGTCGTACACGGCGACATGCCTACCCTCGAGGTCGCACTTCTCGGCGCTGATCCGAACGTGATTGCGTACGTCGACGAGGTCGGCGAAATCGGGCGCGGTGCGCCGGATGCGGTCGATCACCTTGGCCATCCGGTGATAGGCGCGTTCCCGGTCGTCGTCGGTTGCCGCCTGGTCGATGAAGGCGCGTACGTCGCGCAGCTCTTTGCGGAACCGGGCGCGCACCGCGGAGTGGCTCTCCTGCGGGTCGATACGCAGCCGGTGTTCGTCGTCGGAGAACGGCAGTTCGGCGAGGATGTGGTTGACTGGGTCGATCCGGTCGCGGATCTCGCGGATCGCGGCGGCCAGTTCGCTGTCCAGGCCAGTCAGGTCGTTACCGGACAGCTTGAGCAGACTGTCGCGCCACTCGGTCTCCAGTTCGTGCAGGCCACTGGTCTCTAGGTCGGTGAGCAGACGGTCGAAGTCGCGATAGGAGCCGTCCGGGTCGATGCCGAGGTTCGGGTTCGGCCAGCGTTCGAGGAACGTCGAGAACGTGTCGAGCAGCGCCTTCCGTGATCGCCCGATCGTCTCCGTTGCCGACTGTCGGTCGGCGCGGATCCGTTCTGTGGCCCGTTTCATCGCGGCGTCGAACTCGGCAAGCGCCCCGTCCGGGGTGGTGGCGGTTGCTTCGCTGCCGAACAGCGTCTCCAGGTACTCCCGGTGTTCCTCAGGGACATCGACGCCTGATTCCGTGGCCGTGTCGAGCGCGAGCTGGGCGCGGTCCACCTCGTCGACGGTCGACCTCCACGACTCCCCGAGCTTCTTCAGGTTCTCCTTTTGCCGGCCGACGCGTTCGGTCAGTTCCCTGACCCGCTCCTTGAGGCCGTCGACCTGGCGCTGGAGCTGATCGATCCGTGGGTTGCCCGCCCGGATTTCGTCGGCGACGCGGTTCCAGCGGTCCTGTTCCGCTCGGACCGCATCGAGGTCCACCTGGTCCCAGGACAACTCGGTCAGAGTCTGGTAGTTCGTGCGTCTGGCTTCGAATGAGTTGAGATTTTCCTCCTGCCTGAATGCTCGGTCAAGAGCATCGTCGAGGCGTTTCTGGACAAAGCCGATGCGGTGCTCGAGGTCGGCAAGCAGCCTGCTGTTCGTAAAACCGAGAACGTTGGCCCGGCCGTGACCGCCGTGCGCGCCCCGCCCGCCTTCCGAGGTTTGGCCGGTGATCGTAAGGGCCTTGGGGTACTGCGGGAGCAGCCTGGGCGTCTCGACGCAGACGAAGTCGAACCGGCGGGCGATCTCGCTCTTGAGCCAGGCGGTGAACGGCGAGGGTCGGTAGTCGAGTCTGCCGGGCAGTGTCTTTGCGTCCAGCCCGACCTCATCACGCAACCCGGTACGCACGCCCTCGAACTGAAGCCGTCGAGCGGTTGGCACCGCGTTGATCGCCTCGCGGAACGAGTTCAATCTGCCGATGTCGATCAGCATCCGCGTAGCGAATCCGCCGAGCGCCAGGTTGAACGCCTCGCGCCACGGCTCGAACTCCGTCCGCACCTCGATCAGCTCGCCGACGAACGGCAGGTCATCTGGTTTGAGTCCGGCCGCCTCGGCCAACAGCGCGCGAGCCGCGTGCAGCTCAGTCGGGATATTGCCCCGACGGGTCTTGACCGCCTTGTGCTCGGAGCGCAGCGTGGTCAGCTCTCGTTCGGCGTCCTTCTTCTCCGCCACCGCCTCAGCGAACTGGTTCTGCGCCGTCTTCCGGGCGTCATTGTCGGCGAGAAACCGATACGCCGTCTCGACCAGTGCCGCGAAGTCCTCACCGGTCGACACGGTGACGCCGATGACGGCAAGCGCCCGGTCCAGGCGCTCCCGTGACCGTTCAACATCGCCCAGCCGCTGCTCCACGGCGCGGATCTCCCGCAGCGCCGTCTCGAGGCGGTCACCACCGGAGGCACGAAGGGTTTCCACCAGCCCATCTCGCTGCACTTCGGCCGCGGCGACCAGGGCGCTGGTCTCGGACACTTCCTCCTGGGCTCGGCGGTGCCGCTGAGCCAGATCATGCTCAGCCGAGCGCAACAGGTCCAGCCGGCGTTGATGACGCCACAATGCGGCAGGGGTCGACGCCTCGGTGAACGATCCGACCTCGTCGATCAGGCGCAGCTGGTTCACCGCGTTCTCGATGGTGGCCCGGTGGTCGCGGATCGGAGTCAATGCCTTCACCTGCTGTCGGGCTATGATCATCCGCGCCCGGGTGCCGGAAAGTTCATCGAACTGCTGTACCACCGCATCAGCAGTGGCCAGCGTGGACGGCTCCTCAAGCACCATCGTCTTGTAAAGGGCATCGACCGTCGTGATCTGTTGGCCAGCCTGAATCCGTCCTAGCAGCGCGACCGCCTTGTGCCCGTCGCCGGCGGCGCCGATACCGAGGGTAGTGTGCAGACGCGCGGTGAAATCCCGGTCAGTGTCACACCAGCTCAAGCCAGTGGCCACGACCTCGGCGCGGGCGAGCTGTTTGCTCGCCGGGCCTTCCAGCATGCGTAGTTGATAACCGTGGTCACACATGGCGCGTACCGCCACGACGTCGTCCAAGCTCCGAGCGGAAGACGGCACATACCAGGCCCGCAGCGCGGTGAACTCGGCACCGGTGTGGTCGACCCACGTCATCGCGATGGCGGACCACGTATCCCGGCCGTCGCCGCGCAGCACCCGCACCTTCGTCTCGCCGTCGGTCCGGGACTCGTCGAGCTTACCGCGCGCGTAGGAGAGGATATTGCGCTGGTCCCTGCCCCGGGGTCTACCGACCACTCCACCGTTGGACGCCCCGTTGAACGGAGTCGTATGCGGCATGAGCAACGCGATGTACGAGTCCATCAGTGTCGACTTACCCGACCCGGAACCTCCACTGAGCAAGGTAGCGCCAGGCGCGATTCGCAGGTGGTGATATCCGTCGTAACCGCCCCAGTTGACCAATTGCAGGTCACGCGCCACCCACTGCTGACCCCGCGAGGCTGCCGGGATCAACCCGAACAGCGTGTCGATCATGCTCACGCTGTGGCCTCATTCCGTTCGCGTAGCCACTGGTCCAGTTCGGCGAGCTTTTCCGTGCTCAGCACAACCTCCACCAGCGGGGTGATCCGATACCGGCCTGCGGACTCCTCCGCGAGCAACCCTTCGGGGACCAACCGCTGCACGGCGTTGCGCACCTCCTGTTGGCGCCGGGCCAAGTTATGGTCGTGCGGATCGAAGTAGGTCAGCACGGTCTGCTCAAGTTCCTCGATGTCCACCCTCGCGGACATCTCGCCCGTACCGCGTTCCCGCTGGAAGACGGTCCGCAGGTGGATCAGGACCAGAGTCTCGGCCCGGGTGTAGGGGTCGTCCTTGAGGAGGATCGGCACGTCAAGCTCGACTGAGCGCACCTGCTGCTTGTACGCCACGCCTCGGTCGTGGTCGACCACGAGGCGAACGAACAGGTCATGCATGCGCGATTCGATGATCTGTTGGTTCTCCAGCAACGTGCGCCATTGCGCGGGATTCTTTTCGGCAAGCAGGAACTTGCGCCGCAATAATTGGACCAGCACACGGCGCACCTCTGCGTCCAACGTTCCCGCATCGCCAGCGAACAGCTCGGTCGGATCTTCCTCCATCGAAACGGGGTCGATGAACCCGGCCACCGTGCCCATCGGCCAGCCGTCGTCGACGCCGTCCGGGTCACTCATCACCACCGCTCCCCTCTACGCCCGCCGGGTTCGCCGCCACCACACTGCCGAGGGCGAACCGTCGCCGGGTCTGGTCGGGCCGGACCGTGTCAACCACCGCCATCTCGGATGTCTCGGTCATCCCGGCGTCATGTGCAATCTCCAGTAGGCCTAGCAAATCGACCGGCCGCTGGAGATCCTCGGCCGCTGCCCGGAATGCCGCCAGCACATCCACGTTCGCCGCACCGCCCGCGAACGCTGCCAGGTGCGCCCGCAACTCGGTGTACCGAGGGCCACCCCATGCCCGAGTGTCCGCCGCCGGTAAGTCCTCGGCCTCCTCCTCGGCCCAGTCCCGCAACGGCGCAGGTGGCTCCGGTGGTCGCGGATCACTCATCCGCTGACGCAAGTGCCCGACATCGGCCACCGGCAGGCGACGCAACGGCTCGACGACCTCTCCACGGCGTGAACTGGGAACCCACTTGTGCAGGCCCGACATCACATCCCTCAACAGTTCATCCACCTGACGGTCGCGCATCGGGTCGTGGTTGCGGACCTGCGTGGTGATCACATGAGATGCCTGCCGTTGGGCGGCCAGCACCTCCTTGACGCCCTGCTCGATGCGCCGCGAAATCTCGGCGAGCTCCCGCCGCTGTTGCTCCGGCAACAGCTCAGTGAACCGGTGCCTCAGCACCCTCCGCAACTGGCCCCACAGGTCATCGATCTGCGCCGGGTCGCCGATCAGGCGCAACGCCCCCGCGAACGCGCGGCCTTCCGGTGTCGCATCCAAGATCCGTTGGCCGCGGGCCAGGTACTCACGCAGCACCTCCCCGGTCGGCCGCACATCGTGCCGCAATTCGGCGACCACGTCACGCTGGATAGCTTTGATCGACTCTGCCACGCGGGCAAAGTCCGCAGGCAGCTCCCGCGCCAAGTGCAGCACATTCTCGGCGGCCTCAAGCAGCTGCTCGTCCTCGACTGTCTCGACGGCACCACCCTTTTCGAGTCGAGCCAGCTCCTTCTGCCGCTGCTGGATCTCCTCGTGCAAGCGCGCCAGCCGGGTCATCAGGTCCGGATCGGCTTCCTGCGCAAGCCGCTCGATCGCCTCCAACAGCGTCCTGACCCGCGACTGCGACACCCTGGTCCGCGCCCCGCCGACACGCCCAGCGATCTCCAGTGCACCGACACCGTACGCCGACAGTCGGTACACCTCGACACCGGCGTCGGACACCTGCCGCACCAACCACCCCGCCTGCACCCACTGCCTGCACAAGTCCCGCGAATTTCCACTAGGCAGCGGCTGGTTATCCTCGTCGCCATAGCCGGCAGCCCGTAGCTGGTCAAGGGCGTCGTTGATCTCCGCATGCGCATCCGCCACCGCAACCGTCGGCCGCTCCGCCGTGAAGACCATCGCCAACACCGTCACCACGAACGGCGCGTGCGTCTGATGAAGCAAGGCAAGCATCGGATTCTGGAACGCCCGGAGCGCACCTTGGTAAGCACCTTCTACACCTCGCATAACCATCGACACGAAGCGTACGAGGCGGGTACGACACAGTCAGCCCCTCGCGATCGATAGCCTACGACCTTCGTGGTACGCCCTGGTCTCTACAAGATCCGGGGCGGTTCATCAGCGGGGTTGCCGGCTGACTGGGTGACCAGGAGTCCGCCAGCGACCAAGGCGGCGGTCAGGTCCTGCTCGACGGTGGTGGCATCCGTCAGGCGCAGCATCCTCCAGCCGCTGGCCACCGCCCAGTCGTCCTTGATCCGGTCCCGACGCAGTACGCCATCGAACAGCGCGACGGCCTCCGCCTGCGACATCGAGCCCCAGCGGACCGGCTGGCGGTGCTGCGGCCCATCGAACTCAATCAACATACGGTGTCCGATGAGCGCGAAATCGAAGGCGAGGACTCTCAAGTCCCGGCAGTCGTGGTCCCGCCACTGGTGCTCGTACTCCAGCCCTAGTCTGGTGAGGAGGCGAGCGACTGCGATCTCACCCTTCGAGGTCGAGCATCGGCGGCAACCACTCCCACCCAAATGCACAGGTGGGATCTGCGTGAACGGGCCGTGCCGACGGCAGATGATGACGACCGGTGTCATCGCGTTGCGGTACTCGACGCCGGAGTAGTCGTACGTGTCGCCGTGAACGAACTCGGCACGGGCGACGAACAGGTCAGACGTGCCAGCGATCGCGATTCGGCGCGCTTCGGTGGCGCAGGACGGGCAGCCACTCCCGTTGAGGTGGCTGGCCGGCGTCTGCCTGAACTCGCCGTGGTCGCGGCACAGGATCGCCACCTTGATGTGCGAGCCGGCGAACGTGACCCGTGAGTAGTCGAACCGGCTGCCATGGACGACAAAGGCCCTGTCGAGGAACGAGTCGAGGTTCCCGGCCCGCGCCAGCGAGATGCTCCGGAGACCGCACTCGGGGCAGCCCCGACCGCTCAGATGCGAGTTGGGCACCTGGCGGAACGGACCGTGCTCAGGGCAGACGATCGTGACCTCCACCTGGCTGCGCACGTATTCGACCTGGGTGTAGTCGTACCTTTCACCGTGGACACGCTGCGCCTTCTCGACGAAGGATGCCGTCGTGTCCGCGTTTGCCGTTCCAACCGCCCGGTGCGCGCACCTCGGGCAACCGGAGCCGATCAGATGGCTTGAGGGGACTTGTGGGAACGGACCATGCTCGCGACAGCGGATCGTGACCTTGATCTGGCTGTGCAGATACTCGACCTGCGAGTAGTCATACCGCTCTCCGTGTACATGAAGCGCCTTCTTTATGAAGGACTCGGCGGTGTCGGTCTGCGCGCGGGTGATGGCCTCCTGCGCGCAGCTGGGGCAACCACCGCCACTGAGGTGACTGTTCGGGGTCTGTTGAAAATCACCGTGGGCTGGACAGCCGATCGTGACCTTGAGCCGCGCCTTGACGTACTCGACCCGCGAGTAGTCGTAGGCTTCGCCGTGGACTGCCCGTGCCTTCAGAACGAACTCCTCCGTCGAGCTGGTGAGCCGCTGGGCTCGCTGCACGGTGCCGCACGCCGGACAGCCGACACCGCGGAGATGGCTGCCGGGCAACTGCTCGAACGGGCCATGCTCAGCGCAGATGATCGTTACCTTGGTCTCGCTGTTGACGTATCGCACCTCGGTGTACCCGTACCGGTCGCCGTGCACCTCAGCGGCCGCGGCGAGGAAGGCAGCCGTCGTGCCTGTTCGGGCCAGGCCACGTTCCCGGTCGGCACATCGCGGGCAACCCCCGCCGGCCATGTGAGCTTCTGGTCGCTGCTGAAATCGCCCATGATCGCCGCAGAAGATCGTCACTGGGTTGCGATTGTTGACGTACTCGGCCAGTGAGTAGTCGTACCGATCGCCGTGAGCCCGGCGAGACCTGTTAATGAAGCGCTGGGTGGTCAGCCGGACCCGGCCTCCGCAGGAGCCGCACCCCTGCCCGTGAAGATGCTTCGCCGGCGCCTGTTGGAACTCGCCGTGCTCCTGGCAGATAATCGTCACCTTGGCTTGGCTGTTGACGTACTGGACGAACGAGTAGTCGTACCTGTCGCCGTGCTTTTCGCGGGCTCGGGCGATGAACTCAGCGCCGGTGAGTCGTTCTGCCACGGGCCTACCGTAGCCACAACACCCGGACTCGCCCCGTCCGCGTGCGGGCCAGCGGTATACGACCACCCACCTGACATGCCCGCAGAGATGCACGATTCCCGCGACGGCAAGGCCGTGAACTGGACTTCTCGAGGCGCTCGTGCTCCTACTGTTCAGGTGCCCCGACCACCGGTCCCTGCACGCCTTACCGCATGCGTACGGACCGCACCTGCGGCAGCCCATCCTCGGTCAGCACAATTGTCATCGGAATCCGGCAGTTGCGTCCAGCAGAGTGGTGTGCGGCAGGCCCGTTGAGGCGGGCATGGCGTAGACGTGAGGTGGCCACCGCGTGATTCTTCGATCTGAGTTCCCGCTCAAGTTCGAGGAGTTCCACGCGATGGCAAATCCCAGTATCGACCCTGCCCGCTTCCTGCACGACCACCTCGCCGCGGCGTCACCGGACCTGCTGCGCTCGTTGTTGACCACGTTCGTCGACACGTTGATGTCCGCCGAAGCCGACGCGATCTGCGGCGCGGACTACGGCACCAGCTCCCCCGACCGGGTCAACACCCGCAACGGCTACCGGCACCGCGACTTCGACACCCGCGCCGGCACCCTCGATATCGCGATCCCGAAGCTGCGCTCAGGCTCGTACTTCCCGGATTGGCTCCTGGAGCGCCGCAAGCGGGCCGAGGCGGCACTGACGTCGGTCGTGGCGACGTGTTACCTGCTCGGCGTGTCCACGCGGCGCATGGACAAGCTGGTCGAATCATTGGGCATCACCCGCCTGTCGAAGTCGCAGGTCAGCGTCATGGCCCGCGACCTCGACGAACACGTCGCATCGTTCCGTAGCCGCCCGCTCGACCAAGGCCCGTACACGTTCGTCGCCGCGGACGCCCTCGTGCTCAAGGTCCGCGAGGGCGGCCGGGTCGTCAACGTCCACGCCCTGCTCGCCACCGGCGTGAACGCCGACGGACATAGGGAGATCCTCGGCCTGCAGGTCACCAGCGCCGAAGACGGCGCCGGCTGGCTCGCGTTCTTCCGGGACCTGACCGCCCGGGGCCTGTCCGGGGTGCGCCTGGTGACCTCCGACGCACACCGCGGCCTGGTCGACGCGATCGGCGCGACCCTGCCCGGCGCGACGTGGCAGCGCTGCCGCACCCACTACGCGGCGAACCTGATGTCGGCCACCCCGAAAGCGTCCTGGCCGTGGGTCAAAACGTTGCTGCACAGCGTCTACGACCAACCCGACGCCGCGTCCGTGCACGCCCAGTACGACCGCCTCATCGACACCGTCGCCGGCAAACTGCCCGCCGTCGCCGACCACCTGGAGGCCGCCCGTGACGACGTTCTGGCGTTCACCGGCTTCCCGAAAGAGATCTGGCGGCAGATCTGGTCGAACAACCCGCAGGAACGCCTCAACCGCGAGATCCGCCGCCGCACCGACGTCGTCGGGATCCTCCCCGACCGCCACGCCCTGATCCGCCTCGTCGGCGCCGTCCTGGCCGAACAGCACGACGAATGGACCGAAGGCCGCCGCTACCTCGGCCTCGACATCCTCGCCAAATCCCGCCTCACCCTCATCACCACCGACACGAAGGAGGACACCGACACCAACGACCTACCAGCGCTCAGCGCCTAACAACAACGAAGAATCACGCCCAACCGCAAAACACCACTCCGCGGGACTTGACCCCGGGCGAACCGGCCGCACCCAACGAACAGGTCGTGCAGTGCGGTCCCGCTCCGTGCCCGCAAGACCCCGGCCGCACCGCCCGATGTAGCAATAAGTGGCTTCCTCCCCTGGTTCCAGTCAGGTTGGGCCGTTTTTACCGGATG
>NZ_JADKYQ010000020.1:0-98009 GCF_015354395.1 Micromonospora sp. ANENR4 | reverse complement strand
TCTCCAGAACTGCCGTCAACTTCATGATCGACCGGGGAGCGGCGACCGGCGACCGGGGACCGGGGACCGGCGAGCGGGGAACGGTGGGAAGGGGGGAGCCCGGTCCGCCGAAGGGGCGGGCCGGGCTCCGGGTGGGGCTCGTGAGCAGGCTGGCTGAGGTCAGCCGGCGTGCTTGCGGCGGGCGGCCATCCGGCCGCGCTGGGTCTGGTCCAGCACCACCTTGCGGATGCGCACCGCGGCCGGGGTGACCTCGACGCACTCGTCCTCGCGGCAGAACTCCAGCGCCTGCTCCAGGGACAGCTTGCGCGGCGGGATCAGCTTCTCGGTCTCGTCGGCGGTCGACGAGCGCATGTTGGTGAGCTTCTTCTCCTTGGTGATGTTGACGTCCATGTCGTCGGAGCGGGAGTTCTCACCGACGATCATGCCCTCGTACACCTCGGTGCCCGGCTCGACGAAGAGCTGGCCGCGCTCCTGGAGGTTGGTCATCGCGAACGCGGTGACCGAACCGGCGCGGTCGGCGACCAGCGAGCCGTTGTTGCGGGTGCGCAGCTCGCCGAACCACGGCTCGTACGACTCGAAGACGTGGTGCAGGATGCCGGTGCCGCGGGTCTCGGTGAGGAATTCGGTCCGGAACCCGATCAGGCCGCGCGCCGGGACCAGCCACTCCATCCGGATCCAGCCGGTGCCGTGGTTGACCAGCTGCTCCATCCGGCCCTTGCGGGTGGCCAGCAGCTGGGTGATGGCGCCGAGGTACTCCTCCGGGGCGTCGATGGTCAGCCGCTCGACCGGCTCGCAGGTCTTGCCGTCGATCTCCTTGGTGACGACCTGCGGCTTGCCGACGGTCAGCTCGTAGGACTCGCGGCGCATCTGCTCGACCAGGATCGCCAGGGCCAGCTCGCCACGGCCCTGCACCTCCCAGGCGTCCGGCCGCTCGGTGGGCAGCACCCGCAGCGAGACGTTGCCGATCAGCTCCTTGTCGAGCCGGTCCTTGACCATCCGGGCGGTGACCTTGGCGCCCTTGACCCGGCCGACGAGCGGCGAGGTGTTGGTGCCGATGGTCATCGAGATGGCCGGCTCGTCCACGGTGATCAGCGGCAGCGGCACCGGGTTCTCGGCGTCGGCGAGCGTCTCACCGATCATGATCTCCGGGATGCCGGCTACGGCGATGATGTCGCCCGGCCCGGCGGAGTCGGCCGGCTTGCGCTCCAGGCCCTCGGTCATCAGCAGCTCGGAGATGCGTACCCGCTGGGTGCTGCCGTCGGTGCGGCACCAGGCCACGGTCTGGCCCTTGCTGATGGTGCCCTGGCGAACCCGGCACAGCGCGAGCCGGCCCAGGAACGGCGAGGCGTCGAGGTTGGTGACGTGGGCCTGCAGCGGCGCGTCCTCGTCGTACGCGGGCGCGGGGATGGTGTCCAGCAGCGTGCGGAACAGCGGCTCCAGGTTGCTGCTGTCGTCCGGGACGGCGCCGTCGGCGGGCTGGGTCAGCGAGGCGATGCCGTCGCGGGCGCAGGCGTAGACGATCGGGAAGTCGATCTGCTCCTCGTCGGCGTCCAGGTCGAGGAACAGCTCGTACGTGTCGTCCACGACCTCCTTGATCCGGGCGTCCGGACGGTCCACCTTGTTGATCACCAGGATGATCGGCAGCCGGGCGCGCAGCGCCTTGCGGAGCACGAACCGGGTCTGCGGCAGGGGGCCTTCGCTGGCGTCGACGAGCAGCACCACACCGTCGACCATGGTCAGGCCGCGCTCGACCTCGCCGCCGAAGTCGGCGTGACCGGGGGTGTCGATGATGTTGATGGTGACGGGCTCCGAGCCGTCCGCCGGCATGTACCGCACGCCGGTGTTCTTGGCGAGGATGGTGATGCCCTTCTCGCGCTCGAGGTCCATCGAGTCCATGACCCGCTCGGTGGTCTCACCACGGGCGCCGTAGGCGCCGGCCTGCCGCAACATGGCGTCGACCAGGGTCGTCTTGCCGTGGTCGACGTGGGCGATGATGGCGACGTTGCGGAGGTCGGTGCGTAGCTGCATACCCTCCATACTCCTGTCTGCGGTTGCCGGGGCACGCCTCGGGGTCACCCCGAGACAACCCGGATCTGCGTCGAAAGTGCTGTGCCGACCGTTCCAGCGACTGGCATGCTGACACCCGTGCGGGGTGCCCGATGCCTGACCTGCTGAGCTGGCTGCAGGAGCTGCCGCCCCTGCTGATCTACGTGGCCGCCGCGGCGATCGTCGCGGCGGAGACCGCGGTGATCGTCGGGCTGCTGATGCCCGGCGAGGCGACCCTGCTTCTGGTCGGCTTCCTAGCGTACGCGGGGACGCTGCGCCTCGCGCCCGTGCTGGTGGCGATGACCGCCGCCGCCGTGATCGGAGACACACTCGCGTGGCGGGCCGGCCGCCGCTACGGCCCCCGTCTGCGTGCCTCCGGGGTGGGTGCCCGGATCGGCGCGCACCGGTGGCGGCGGGCCGACTCGCTGCTGGAGCGCCTCGGCGGCCGGGGTGTGCTCGCGGCCCGCTGGATCGCGTTCGCCCGCACGCTGGCGCCCCGGCTCGCCGGGTCGGCCGGGATGCCGTACCGGCGGTTCGCGCCGTGGAACCTGGCCGGGGTGGCGAGCTGGGTCGGCGCCTCGGTGCTCGCCGGCTACCTCGCCGGTGAGTCGTACGAGCGGGTGTCGAAGCTGCTCGGCCGGGCCACCGGCGCGGTGCTGGTCCTGCTGCTGTGCCTGCTCGCCGTGGTGCTGGCCGGCCGCTGGCTGGGCCGCAACCCGGACCCGGTACGCGCGCTGGCCGCACGGGCCGCCGCGTTGCCGCCGCTGCGCTGGCTGCGGGCCCGGTACGGGGTGCTGTTCTTCCTGGTCGCCATGCGGGTCGGCCCGGCCTGGACGCTGCTGTTCAACCTGGCGCTGGGGCTGGCGCTGCTGTTCGTCGCCGGGCTGGCCGTGGCGGTCCTGCTGGAGGCGGTGGTCGCGCAGAGCGGGCTGTACGTCCTCGACGGGCTGGTCGCCGACTGGTTCGCCGCCCGGCGTACCCCCGGGGTGGACGACACGGCGCTGCTGGCGGTGTCGGTGTTGCGCGGCTGGGTGCTGATCGCCGCGGTGGCGGTGGTGGCCGCCGTGGTCGCCCGGCGCGGCCGGGCCTGGCGGGCGGACCCGCTCGGGGTGCTGGGGACCGTCGGGGCGGCCGTGCCGCTGGTGTTGCTCGTCGTCGTCGCGGACCTGACCGGCCCGGGCGGCCCGGACCGCCCCGGTGACCTGTTCCCGACGCAGAACGCGGTGGTGACCGCGAGCTTCGGCACGCTCGCCTGGCTGCTGTCGCGCGGCGCCCGCTGGCCGGTGGGCGCGGCGGTCTGGACGGTCGCGTCGGCGGGCGTGGTGACTGTCACCGGCGCGCGGCTCTACCTGGGCTTCAGCACGGCGAGCGGCACCGTCACCGCGGTCCTGCTGGGCGTCGCCTGGACCACCGTGTTCGTGGTGGCGTGGGCGACCCGGGACCGCCTGGCCGACCGGGACGAGCGACCGGCCGGCGCGGTGGCGGGGGAGTCGCCGCCCCGGCCCCGGCGGCGCCGGTCCGCGTTCCGGGTACCCCCCGGACCTGTCGATCCTTGCTAGGGTGCGCCGACGGGGGACTACGGGGAGGTCCGATGCGGCGAGGACTCGGCCGGTGGGCCGTGACAGTGGTGGCACTGGTCGCGGCGGCCACGCTCACGGCGTGCGGCGAGGAGGAACGGCCGGTCCGGGAGGTCGCTGCGGACCTGCCCACTGCGGCCCCGGCGGACCAGCCGCAGGAGGCGCCCGCCGACGCGCCGAGCGAGGAGCCACCGGCGGTCGCGGCGATGGGCGGACGGCCCAGCCCGAGCGCGTCGGCGAAACCGAAGCCGCGGGCGAAGCCGTCCCGCACGTCGACGGCGCCGCTGGCCCGGCCGAAGCCGCCGACCGAGACCCAGGTGCCACCGGCGCCGCCGAAGCCGGCCGACGACGGCTGCAAGCCGAGCTACCGGGGCACCAAGGCCAGCCAGAGCCAGGTGAAGGCGGCGCTCGCCGACGCCGCGGCGCGGACCTACTGGCCGACCTCGGCGCCGGACATCCGCATCCCGTCGGCGCTGCTGAAGGCCACCGCCTGGCAGGAGAGCGGGTGGCAGTCCAACATCATCGCCTGTGACGGCGGGGTCGGGCTGATGCAGGTCATGCCGGCCACGGCGGAGTGGATGAACCAGCGGTTCGGCCAGTCGTACGACATCGACGCCTACCGGGACAACGCCTACCTGGGCGGCACCTACCTGGCCTGGCTGACCAAGTACATCGGCGACATGTACTTCGAGTCCGACTACCGGCTCGACGCCTCGCTGTGCACCAGCGAGCTGAACTCCTGCCTGCTCAACGCCGTGATCGCGGCCTACAACTACGGGCACGGCGCGGTGGCGCGGGAGGATCAGCCGCTGACCATCCCCAACCCGCAGTACGTGCGCAACGTGCGGGCGCTGATGACCGAGTGCGAGTGCCTGAGCTTCTGAGCGAACCGACGAACGGGCGACCGGACGAACGGGCGGGGGCCGGCGTACGCGCCGGCCCCCGCCCGTCCGGTCAGTCCCGCGCGGCGACCGGCTCGGCCGGCGTCGTGGCGGGCGCGTCGGCGTCCCGCTTGATCCGTCCCGGCCACCAGAACCGGTCACCGAGCAGGAACGCCAGCGCCGGCACCAGCACCGTCCGGACCAGCAGCGTGTCCAGCAGCACACCGATGCAGACGATGATGCCGATCTGGGTGAGCGTGATCAGCGGCAGCACGCCGAGCACCGCGAACACCGCGGCCAGCAGGATGCCGGCGCTGGTGATCACGCCGCCGGTGACCCGCAGCGCCGACAGCATCCCGTCGCGGGTGCCGGTGCGCCGGGCGTCCTCCCGGGCCCGGGTGACCAGGAAGATGTTGTAGTCGACGCCGAGCGCCACCAGGAACACGAACGCGAGCAGCAGCACCCCGCTGTCCAGCGCCGGGAAGTCCAGCACGTGGTCGAAGAGCAGCCAGGCCGCGCCGAGGCTGGCGAAGAACGAGGCGATGACTGTCAGCACCAGCAGCAGCGGCGCCAGGAGCCCGCGCAGCAGCAGCACCAGCACCGCGCCGACCAGCAGCAGGATCAGCGGCAGGATCAGCTTGAGGTCCTTGGTGTTCGCCTCGTTCGAGTCGTACGTCGCGGCGACCGAACCACCGACCAGGGCACCGCCGGGGGCGTCCGCTCCGTCCACGGCGGGCGGTGCCGAGTCCGGTACGGCGGCCACGGCGTCGCGCAGCGCCACCACGGCCCGGTCGGAGGCGGCGCTGCCCGGCTCGGCGGTGAGCACCACGTCGATCTGGGCGACCCGGTCCCCGGCGGCGCCGGGCCGGGCCGAGGCGACCCCGTCGACGCCGCCCGCCGCGGCCAGGACGGCCTGAGCGGCCTGCGGGGTGGTGAGCACCGCGACCGGCTGGGTGCTGCCGGCCGGGAACGCCCGGGCGAGCGTCTCGGCTCCGGCGACCGCCTCGGGCTTCTCGCTGAACTGCTCGGTCTCGGACAGCCCGGTGCGGATGCCCAGGCCGCCGAGGGCGAGGCCGGCGAGCAGCAGGACGGCGAGCGCGGCGACCGGCAGCGGCCGGCGGACCACCATCTCGCCGAGACGGCCCCAGATCCGGCCCTCGCGGGCGGCGCTGCCGACGCGGGGGACGAACGGCCAGAACAGGCCCCGGCCGAACAGCAGCAGGGCGGCGGGGAGCACGAACAGGGCGGAGAGCATGGCGAGGATCACACCGGTGGCGCAGGCCAGGGCGAGCGCCCGGTTGGTCTCCTGCTCGGACAGCAGCAGCGTGAGCACGCCGAGGACGACGGTGCTGCCACTGGCCAGGATCGGCTCGGCGGTGCGGCGCAGCGCCGAGCGCATGGCGGCGAACCGGTCCTCCTCGCGGCGCAGCTCCTCCCGGTAGCGGGCGATGAGCAGCAGCGCGTAGTTGGTGGCGGCACCGAACACCAGCACACTGGCGATGCCCGTGACCTGCCCGCTGGGCAGGTAGATGCCGAAGGCCGGGACGAGGGACTCCACCACGCGCAGCGTGATCTGCTCGGTTGCGCCGACGACCAGCAGAGGCACCAGCCACAGGAACGGGCTGCGGTAGGTGACGAGCAGCAGCACCGCCACCACGGCGGCGGTGACCAGCAGCAGCGTGGTGTCCGCGCCCTGGAACACCTTGCCCAGGTCCGCGGTGAACGCCGGGCCGCCGGTGACCTCGACGGTCAGCTCGCCGGGCAGGTCACCGACCGCCTCGCGGAGCTTCTCCACCTCGTCGACCACCGCCGACGGGCCGCCCTCGGTGGACAGCGGCACCGCGACCAGCGCCACAGTGCCGTCCGGGGAGACCTGGGCGGGGGAGACCCGCCCGCCGGCGGCGAGCGAGTTCAACTCGCCGCCGAGGCCGTCGAGCACGCTGCGGTCGGCCCCGCTCAGCGGAGCCCGGTCGGCGCGGCTGACCACCACCAGGGCGGTCTGGGCGTCCTTGGAGGGCAACTGCTCCTGGAGCCGCTCGACCTGTGTCGACTGCCACTCCACGGACAGGCCGGTGTCGGAGACGGGCGCCGGATTGTCCGGCTTCGGAAGCCCGAAGGCGACCACGCCGACGACGAGTGCGGCGGCCAGCGTGAGCCAGGCGGCCAGCCGGCCCCGGACGACGCGGGTGAACAGAGACATCTGATGCCCTCACATATTGGTCGCGGGGGATTCTCTCTAAACGAGTATCTTGATGAGCGAGATTATCCGGGGTGGTTCTATGCTGCAACCGGAACTGTTCGACAGGGGGGGTGGCGGCAAGCGGTGGCGGCGCACAGGATGTACCGGCGACGCGACGACCCGCGCGGTCGCATGGTCGCCGACATCACAAACGACCTGCGCCGCTACTCGGTCGACGCGCAGCACATCGGGCACGCGTTCGCCGGGCTGCACGGGCTCAACGCCACCGACCTGTACGCCCTGATCGCGGTCATGGAGGCCGAGCTGGTGGGCGACCCGATCACCCCCGGCCGTCTCGGCGAGGCGCTCAACCTCTCCTCCGGCTCCGTGACCGCGCTCGTCGACCGGCTGGAGCGCGGCGGCCACATCCGGCGCGACCGGGACACCGCCGACCGCCGCAAGATCCTCCTGCACTACGCCGACCGGGGCGCCACGCTGGCGCAGAGCTTCTTCGGGCCGCTCGGCCGCCGTACCGACGAGGTGATGGAACGCTTCAGCGACGACGAGCTGGCCGTGGTGCACCGGTTCATGGCCGAGATGGTGCACTCCATGCGTACCCACCGGGACGAGATCCGCGCCGCGCCCCGCCGTGGCGCCGGGTCCGGAGACGCCTGATCGTGCGGCTCGCCACCCGGGCGGCCACCGCGGCGCTGCGACTGCCCGCCGCCCGCACCGGGCGGGTCACCGTCACCCGGGACATCCCGGTCCGGGTACGCGACGGAGTGACGCTGCGCACCGACCACTACGCGCCCGGCCTGCCCGCCGCGCCGTGCGTGCTGATCCGCACCCCGTACGGGCGCGGCGGACCGGTCCGGCTGCTGGGCCGCCTGATCGCCGAGCGGGGTTTCCACGTGGTGATCCAGTCGTGCCGCGGCACGTTCGGCTCCGGCGGCGAGTTCGCGCCGCTGGTGCACGAGCGCGACGACGGTCTCGACACGCTCGACTGGCTGCGCCGCCAGCGGTGGTGGACCGGCGCGTTCGGCATGTTCGGCGCCAGCTACCAGGGCTTCGTGCAGTGGGCGCTCGCCGCCGAGGCGGGCGACGAGCTGCGCGCGATGGTCGCCGTGGTGACCGCTTCGGGCACCCGCGACTCGACGTACGCGGGGGAGTCGTTCGCCCTCGACACGGTGCTCACGTGGGCCGAGCTGCTCCAGGCGCAGACCGTGCCCTGGCTGGCCCGGCAGTGGGAACTCAAGCGCGGCCAGCCCCGCCTCGCCCGGGCCCTGGCGCATCTGCCGCTGGCCGAGGCCGACCGGGTCGCCACCGGCGTCACGGTGCCGTTCTTCCAGGAGTGGCTGCGCCACCACACGCCCGGCGCCGACTACTGGCGTACCCGGGTCTTCGGCGACCGGATCACCGAGGTCCGCGCCCCGGTGGCGATGGTCAGCGGCTGGCAGGACATCTTCCTGCCGGCCCAGCTCGACGACTACGCCCGCCTGCGGGCCGCCGGGACGCGTACCCGCCTGGTCGTCGGGCCGTGGACGCACGGCAGCCCGGGGCTGCTCCTGGCGTCGCTGCGGGAGGGCCTGGACTGGCTCGACACCCACCTGGCCGGGCGGCCCGGGCCGGACCGCGCGCCGGTGCGGGTGCACGTCGGCGGCGACGGCGGCGGCTGGCGCGACCTGCCGGACTGGCCGCCACCGGCCACCCCCGCGCGATGGCATCTGCGATCCGCCGGCGGGCTGGCCCCGGAACCGCAGGAGCACGGCGCACCGGACCGGATCTGGTACGACCCGGCCGACCCCACCCCGTCGCTCGGCGGCCCGCTGCTGGTGGCCCAGCGGGCCGGCGCGGTGGACAACCGGCCGGTCGAGGCGCGCCCGGACGTGCTGACCTACACCACTGAGCGGTTGCGTGAGCCGGTCGAGGTGGCCGGGCCGGTACGCGCCGAGATCCACCTGCGCAGCGAACTGTCGTACCTGGACGTGTTCGTGCGTCTGTGCGACGTGGACCGGCGCGGGCGCTCGTGGAACGTCTGCGACGGCCTGGTCCGCGTCGAGCCAGGCCGGTTCCCGCGCGATCCGTCCGGCGTGGTCACCGTGCCGGTCACGCTCTGGCCCACGGCGTACCGATTCGCGCCCGGGCACCGGCTGCGCGTGCAGGTCTCCGGCGGCGCTCACCCGCGATACGCGCGCAATCCCGGCACCGGTGAGCCGCTCGGCACCGCCGTGACCCTCCGTGCTGGATGGCGGGAGATCCTCCACGATCGCGAGCATCCCTCGGCACTGGTGCTGCCGCTCGTTCCGGCACCGTCCACAGCGGGCTGATAGTTCAAAAAACCGCTTCTGAGCTGGGCACTTCTGCCTAACCGTGGTTAAGCTCGGAGCAAGTGCCCGGTGCCGTGCAGTTATCCGGCGGGGCGCGTCCGCGGATCGCATGTCATCACGCGGTGTGATTTTCGTGCCCTCGCCGGTCATCGATCGGAAGGGGATCTGTCATGACGTCGGCCCCGGCGAACCTGCTGGCCGTCCGGAATCTCTTACTCACCTACCTCAACGTCGACAAGAACGCCGTACGCGCCGACGACCTGGAGCCGGCGGAGGTCGGCATCGTCGGAGACGTCAACCACCGCGGCGGCTACCACTGCGGCTCCGACCGGGTCGTCACGAACGACTACTCGGTGGTGGAGTCCAACCGGGACCGGTCGGGGCTCACGCTGTACGCGTCGGCGCTGGACGTCGGCACGTTCTCCGTCCGCTCCGGTGGCGGCACGCACAATCTGCGGACGTTCTCCACCTGGATGGTGGCGCAGTGCGTGGCGAACGCCGCGGACACCCGGGACATCCGGGAGGTCATCTACTCGCCGGACGGGCGGACCGTACGCCGCTGGGACCGGCTGGGACGGCGCACCGGCGGCGACAGCAGCCACCTGTTCCACACCCACTTCAGCTTCTTCCGCGACTCCACGAAGGCGGGCCGGGACCAGACCCCGCTGTTCCGCCGCTATCTGACCGCGATCGGGATGATCGCCATCGCGAAACCGGAGGACGACATGGAACAGACCGACAAGCTCATCCGCGACACCGGCGCCAAGAACCGTACCGTCGGCGACGTCCTGGCCGACCTGCAGAACCTGCGCAACTGGCTCATCTCGCCGGCAAACACCACCGGGCTGGTCAATCCGCCGATGGCGAACTCGCCGTTGCAGCAGATGCTGGCGATGCTGCGCGCCTGGCCGGCGCTGGTGGCGCAGGTGAACGAACTGTCCGGCAAGGACTTCACCGACGAGGAGCAGATCGTCTCCGGGGTGCTGGCCGGGCTGCCGCCGGAGAAGATCGCCGAGGCCATCCCGCCGCAGATCGCCCGGGACGTCGCCGACGAACTGTCCCGGCGGCTGACCGCCTGACCGCCCGGCGCCGCGACCGTCGCGTCGCGGCGCCGCGGTCCGGGCAATTCGGCAAGAGCTGTTGCGCAACAGCTCTTGCGAATGCCAGACTCGCCGCATGGAACCCACCGTCCGGCAGGTCACCGACTCGCGGGTGCTCGCCGCGCTCGCCCACCCCCTGCGCCGCCGGCTCATGGACGTCCTCAAGGTGTACGGCCCGTGCACCGTCGGCATGCTCGCCGAGCACACCGGCCAGGCGCCCGCGAACGTCAGCCACCACCTCAAGGTGCTCGCCGCCGCCGACCTGCTGGTCGAGGCGCCCGAGCTGGCCCGCGACCGCCGGGAACGCTGGTGGCGGCTGCGCGACCGCGGGGTGCGCTGGTCCAACAGCGACTTCGACGACGACCCGGCGGCCCGGCTGGTGGCCGACGCGGCCAGCTCGCTCAACCTGGAGCGGCACGCCGAGCTGGTCCGCGCCTGGCACGCCGCCTCCGACGAGGCCCACGCCGCGTGGGGCGAGGGGCCGTTCAGCACCGACAAGTGGCTGCACCTGACCCCCGACGAGCTGGCCGAACTCAGCCGCGAGGTGATCGCGCTGTTCGTCAGGTGGGCCGACCGGCCGGTGCCCGAGGACGGGCAGCGCCGCGAGCCGGTCTTCGTGTTCGCCCACGGCGTGCCGGGCCGGCCGTGACCGCTCCCGCGCGCACCTCCGGGCCGGTCGAGGTGCCGCCCGCCCGGCTGTCCCGGCACCGCGACTTCCGGCTGCTCTGGACCGGTCACACGGTCAGCGCCGTGGGCAGCAACATGACCGCTGTGGCGCTGCCGCTGGTCGCGGTCGCGGTGCTCGACGCGACCACGTTCCAGGTGGCGGTGCTCACCGCCGCGGCCTGGCTGCCGTGGCTGCTCGCCGGCCTGCCGGTCGGGGCGTGGGTCGACCGGGTCCGCCGCCGGCCCGTGATGATCGCCGCCGACCTCGCCGCCGCGGCGCTGTTCGCGAGCGTGCCGGTGGCCGCCCTGGCCGGGCTGCTCACCGTCGGGCACCTGCTGATCGTGGCGCTCGGCGCCGGCCTGGCCCGGGTCTTCTTCGAGACCGCCGACCAGGTCTACCTGCCCACGCTGCTGCGTCCCGAGCAGGTGCCCGAGGCCAACGCGCGGCTGCACGCCACCCAGACGGCAAGCTACCTGGTCGGGCCGGGACTGGCCGGTCTGGTCGCCCAGCTTGTCGGCGCGGTGACCGCGGTGGCGCTGGACGCGTTCAGCTTCCTGCTGTCCGCGCTGTGCCTGCGTCGCATCCGTGCCTCCGAACCCCGCCCGCACCGTCCGGCCGGGTCGACGTCGCTGCGCCGCGAGGTCGCCGCCGGGCTGCGGTTCGTCGTCCGCGACCCGTACCTGCGGGTTCTGACGGTCTTCGGGGCGGCGAGCAACATCGGCCTCACCGGCTACCAGGCGGTGCTCGTGGTGTTCCTGGTCCGCTCGGCCGACCTTCCGGCGGGCCTCGTCGGCCTCCTGATCGGACTCGCCAGCCTCGGGGGCGTGATCGGCGCCGCGCTCGCCGCGCGCCTGTCCCGCCGGCTCGGCAGCGCCCGTACGCTGCTGGTCGCCGGCGTCCTGACCGGCCCGCCCGCGCTGCTCATCCCGCTCGCCGGACCCGGCGCGCGCACCGGCTGGCTGGTGCTCGGCGGGGTGCTGGTGAGCCTCGGCGTCGCCGTCGGCAACGTGGTGAAGGGCAGCTTCCGGCAGACGTACACGCCGCACCGGCTGCTCGGCCGGGTGACGGTGAGCATGCATCTGCTCAACTACGGCACCATTCCGCTGGCCGCTCTGCTCGCCGGGGCGCTGGGCGCGGTCTGGGGGCCGGGCGGCGCGATCCGGGCGATGACCGCCTGGCTGGCGCTGACCCCGCTGATCCTGCTGGCCGGGCCACTACGGAAACGGCGCGACCTGCCGGCCGCGCCGTCCTGAGGATGCACTGCGGCGGCGGTCGGATCCCGACCGCCGCCACCGGCACGCGTTACATCGGACGGACGTTGTCCGCCTGCGGGCCCTTCTGGCCCTGGGTCACCTCGAACTCGACCTTCTGGCCCTCGTTCAGCTCGCGGTAGCCACTGCTCTGGATGGCCGAGTAGTGGACGAACACGTCCGGGCCTCCGCCGTCCTGCTCGATGAAGCCGAAGCCCTTTTCCGAGTTGAACCACTTGACCGTGCCGGTTGCCATGCGTCTCTCCCTGTTCCAATGCGGGCGAGCATCGGCTCCGCGGCCGGTGATCGCCCTGTACCACCCCGACAGTAACCGTCCGGACCGGAATCCGCTGCCGGAAGCGCGCGGCGCGCCCGTGAATACGTGCGGGACCGGAAAAAGACCCCGCCGCCGGGCGGCGCGCGGCATGCTTGCCCCGATGAGCAGGCAGACGGCTCTGGCCGACCTGGAGCAGGAGATCGCGGCGCCCGGCGCGGGGCCGGACCGCCTGCGCCTGGTCGGTACGCCGTTCGTGCCGGAGGTGCGTCTGCACCTGGCCGAGGACGCCATCCTGTGGTGGGCCCGGATGGAGGCCGCCGCCGGGCGGTCGCTGCCGCCGCCGTACTGGGCGTCGGTGTGGGCCGGTGGGCAGGCGCTCGCCCGGCACCTGCTGGACCACCCGGAGCTGGCCGCCGGGCGACGGGTGCTCGACCTGGGCGCCGGATCGGGGCTGGTCGCCATCGCCGCCGCGCTCGCCGGCGCCGACGAGGTGGTCGCCAACGACATCGACCCGTACGCGGTGGCGGCGGTCACCGTCAACGCGCGGGCCAACCGGGTCCGGGTGACGGCCGACGGCGCCGACCTGCTCGACGGGGTGGCGGGCGCCGACCTGCTGGTGGCAGGGGACGCGCTCTACGACGCGGGCCTGGCCGCCCGGGTCCTGCCGTACCTGCGGCGCTGCGCCGCACACGGCGTACAGGTGCTGGTCGGCGACCCGGACCGGGGCCACCTGCCGCCGGACGGGCTGGAACTGGTGGCCAGCTATCCGGTGCCGACCACGGAACCCTACGTCGACTCCCCGGTACGCCGGGTGCAGGTGCTCCGCCCCCGCTGACCCGCCTGACCCTAGGGGTCTCCCCGGCCGGGTGTCGGGGACCACTGGGGGATCATGCCCGATGTGCCGGCGTGCCCCCGCCGCATAGCGTGCAGCTCATGAACGAACTCGTGGCCGCCGCCGGTGAGCTGCCCACCACCCTGCTGATGGGGCTGCTCGGCGTGGTCATGCTCGCCGACGCCGTACCCCTGATCGGGGTGCTGGTGCCCGGCGACGCCGCGGTCCTCGCGGCGGTCGGCGCGGGTCGTCCGGCCGGTGGGGCGTTCACCGTCGCGGCGGTGGTCGCGGGCTGCCTGGCCGGCTGGTCGCTGAGCTTCTTCGCCGGCCGGCGCTGGGGCGGGCGGCTGCGGGACAGCCGGGTGGGCGGCTGGATCGGCGAGTCCCGCTGGGCCGCCGCCGAGACGCTGCTGCACCGCGGCGGCGGACGGATCGTGCTGGTGGCGCCGTTCCTGCCGGTGTTCAACGCGTTGCTGCCGCTGGCCGCGGGCGGGCTGCGGATGTCGTACCGGCGGTTCCTGGTCTGCGCGGCGGCCGGAGCCACCGCCTGGGCGGGGCTCTACGTGGCGCTGGGGCTCGCCGCACGGGCACTGACCGGCCTGCTGCCCGCGGCGCTGAACCCCACGGTGCTGACCATGGCGGTCGGGCTGCTGCTGGCCGGCCCGGTGCTGCTCGCCACCCGGCGGCGGCTGCGGGCGGTCACCGGCTGACCGCGCCCGGCCCGGCCGTCACGGGGGAGGCCGGACCGGGCGTGCTCACCAGCCGCGTGCGCGCCACTGCGGCACCGCGGGCCGCTCGGCGCCGATGGTGCTGTCCTTGCCGTGGCCCGGGTAGAACCAGGTGTCGTCCGGCAGCCGGTCGAAGAGCTTGGCCTCGACGTCGTCGATGAGCCGGCCGAAGCGCTCCGGGTCCTGGTCCGTGTTGCCCACGCCGCCCGGAAAAAGTGAGTCACCGGTGAAGAGGTGCGGGGGGCCGGCCGGGTCGCGGTAGAGCAGCGCGATCGAGCCCGGCGTGTGCCCGCGCAGGTGGATGACCTCCAGCGCGCAGTCGCCGACCGGCACCGTGTCGCCGTCGGCGAGCCGCTCGGCGGAGATGGGCAGACCCTCGGCGTCGTCGGCGTGGACCAGCGCGCGCGCCCCGGTCTTGGCCACCACCTCCTCCAGCGCGACCCAGTGGTCCATGTGCTGGTGGGTGGTCACCACGGCGGCCAGCCCGCCGTCGCCGGCCAGCTCCAGCAGGCGCGGCGCCTCGTTCGCGGCGTCGATGAGCACCTGCTCGCCGGTGGCGTTGCAGCGCAGCAGATAGGCGTTGTTGTCCATCGGGCCCACCGACAGCTTGGTGACGGTGAGCCGGTCGAGCTCGCGCACGGCCGGCGGACCGCCGGGCGTGACGTCTCCGGTGTAGGTCATGACGATGTTCAGATCCATTCCGGTGGGTTCGGCAGAGGACCGTCGGGTTCGACGGTGAGCAGCTCGCCCGCGCCCCGGCCGGTGAGCCAGGCGGCGAGTTCCGGCGCGGGGCCGGTGACCGTGGGCGCCCCCTCAGGGTCACCCACGACGAGTTCGGACGCCGCGCCGTCGAAACGCAGCACCATGGCCGGCGCGGCCGGGGTACCGGCCAGCCCGGTCACCACCTCGTGCAGCAGCCGCTGGGCGAACGCGTCCGGCCAGTCCGCGGGCCGGTAACCGGCCGCCAGGTCGACGTGGTGCACCTCGACCTCGCGCAGCCTGCCCCAGACCAGCATCGCCGCCGGCCAGGGGCCGCGCCGGGTCTGCACCGTGGCGCCCCACGCGTCGGCGGGCATCGCCGCGACCGCCGCGTCGAAGCGCTGGCCGCTGCGGCGCAGGTCGTCCAGCAGGTCGGCCGGGCCGCGCCCGGCGCCGGCGTCGATGTCGTCGGCGCGGGCCTGCGCCGAGGCGTACATCGGGATCTCCTCGCCGGTGCGCGCCGAGGTGAGCAGGTTGACGAACCCGTCGGCGTTGCGGGCCAGGTGGGTGAGCACGTGCGCGCGGGACCAGCCCGGCAGCAGGGAGGGCGCCGCGACGTCCGCGGCGGTCAGGCCGGACACGGTACGCAGCAGCCGGTCGTTCGCCTCGGCCAGCGGGCCGGTCAGCAGCAGGGGGTCGGCGGTCATCGCGTTCTCACCCGTCCGACCCTAGCGGGCCGGACCGGGCCGTGCCCGGGGGGAAATCGCTTTCGGCGCGTCGGCGGGACACCTACCGTCGGGGCCGACGACATCGGACCGGCGCCGCACGCGCCAGGCGTCCACGTCGTCGCGAACGCGGCACCGGGAGTCGGAGGGGAGGTGGTGTGCATGCCGGTCGCAGCGCGTGTGTTCCGCCGTATCTCCCCTCGACACCGATGAGGACACCATGACTCTCGATCTGACCGCCCTCGGCTGGGACGCCGGCTGGGCGGACCGTCTCGACCGGCGCGCCGGCCACCGTCCCGGGCGGGTCGCCCGGGTGGACCGGGGCGTCTGCACCGTGCTGTGCCCGCAAGGGCCGGTGCGGGCCAGCCTCGGCGGCGGCGTGCTGTCCGCCGCCGCCCGCGACCTGACCGCGCTGCCCTGCGCGGGTGACTGGGTGCTGCTGTCCACCTGGCCGGACGGCCCGGTCACGGTGGAGGTGGTGCTGCCGCGGCGTACCGCGCTGGTGCGGCGCACCGCGGGCAAGGACTCCAGCGGCCAGGTGCTGGCCGCCAACCTCGACGCCGCCGCGGTGGTCGAGCCGGTGCACCCGGAACCGGACGCCGCGCGGATCGAACGGCTGCTCTCCCTGGCGCACGAATCCGGGGCGGAGCCGCTCGTCGTGCTCACCAAGGCCGACCTGGCCGCCGACCCGGCGGCGGTGGCCCGGCAACTGGCCGACCTCGCGCCGGGGGTGCCGGTGCTGCCGGTCAGCGCCGAGCGGGGCACCGGCCTGGCGCCGCTGCGCCGGCACGTCGCCCCGGGCCGCACGCTCGGCCTGCTCGGCCCCTCCGGGGCCGGCAAGTCGAGCCTGGTCAACGCGCTGGCCGGGGCGGACGTGATGCGCACCCAGGCGATCCGCCGGGTCGACGGCAAGGGCCGGCACACCACCACCTGGCGGTCGCTGGTGCCGCTGCCGGGTGGGGGAGCGGTGCTGGACACCCCCGGGGTACGGGCGGTCGGCCTGCTCGACGGCGCGGCCGGGCTGGACCGGGCGTTCGCCGACATCACCGAGCTGGCCGCCGGCTGCCGGTACGCCGACTGTGCCCACGACGCCGAGCCGGGCTGCGCGGTGCGGGCCGCGCTGGACGACGGCGAGCTGCCGGTGCGCCGCTGGGAGAGCTGGCGGCGGCTGCAGCGGGAGATCGAGCACGAGGGCGGTCGCCGCGCGGCCCGGCTGGCGGCCGAACGGCGGGGAGGATGGCGGGCCGGTCGGCGACGCACCGGACGTCCGGCGACTCCGCCCGCTCCCGGGGCATTCTGAGCCGGCCCGGGTCGGTCGGGTGGACCTGCGTGGTTCGCGCCCGACCGGCCTGAGCTGGGGGAATGTTCGCGCGACGGAAGTTGTCATACGTCGGGGCTAGAGTTGCCGGGGCGTCTTCTCTGCGCCCCCGACAACCTGTGAAAACCACCCAGACCCGGCGTCTGGTGCACAGATCCGCCTCATATTCTTCTTCCGGGAGCACACGCACCGTGGCCGACCGACTGATCATCCGTGGCGCGCGCGAGCACAACCTGCGTGACGTCAGTCTCGACCTGCCCCGGGACGCCCTGATCGTCTTCACCGGGCTCTCCGGTTCGGGCAAGTCGAGCCTGGCGTTCGACACCATCTTCGCCGAGGGGCAGCGCCGCTACGTCGAGTCGCTGTCGTCGTACGCCCGGCAGTTCCTCGGCCAGATGGACAAGCCCGACGTCGACTTCATCGAGGGCCTCAGTCCCGCCGTCTCCATCGACCAGAAGTCCACCTCGCGCAACCCCCGCTCCACCGTCGGCACCATCACCGAGGTCTACGACTACCTCCGCCTGCTGTTCGCCCGCATCGGCGAGCCGCACTGCCCGATCTGCGGCGAGCGGATCTCCAAGCAGAGCCCGCAGCAGATCGTCGACCGGGTCCTGGCCATGGCCGAGGGCACCCGGTTCATGGTGCTCGCGCCGGTGGTGCGCGGCCGGAAGGGCGAGTACGTCGACCTGTTCGCCGAGCTCCAGGCCAAGGGCTACGCCCGGGCCCGGGTCGACGGCGTGGTGCACCCGCTGACCGAGCCGCCGAAGCTCAAGAAGCAGGAGAAGCACACCATCGAGGTGGTGATCGACCGGCTCAGCGTCAAGCCCAGCGCCAAGCAGCGGCTGACCGACTCGGTCGAGGCCGCGCTCGGTCTCTCCGGCGGCCTGGTGCTGCTCGACTTCGTCGACCTGCCGGAGGACGACCCGGCCCGGGAACGCCGCTACTCCGAGCACCTGGCCTGCCCGAACGACCACCCGCTCGCGATCGAGGACCTGGAACCCCGGGTCTTCTCCTTCAACGCCCCGTACGGCGCCTGCCCGGAGTGCACCGGCCTCGGCACCAAGAAGGAGGTCGACCCGGAGCTGGTCATCCCCGACCCGGAGCGCACGCTGCGCGAGGGTGCGATCCAGCCCTGGGCCACCGGGCACAACCTCGAATACTTCCTGCGGCTGCTGGAGGCGCTCGGCGAGGCCGAGCACTTCGACATCGACACCCCGTGGCGGGCGCTGCCGTCGCGGGCGCAGAAGACGATCCTGCACGGCTCCGACGACCAGGTGCACGTGCGCTACCGCAACAAGTACGGCCGCGAGCGCTCCTACTACACCGGCTTCGAGGGTGTGGTGCAGTGGATCGAGCGTCGGCACACCGACACCGAGTCGGAGTGGTCCCGGGACAAGTACGAGGGTTACATGCGGGACGTGCCCTGCGCGGCCTGCGGCGGCACCCGGCTCAAGCCGGAGGTGCTCGCGGTCACCCTGGCCGGCAAGAGCATCGCCGAGGTCTGCAACCTCTCCGTCGGCGAGGCGGCCGACCTGCTCGCCGGCATCGAGCTGACCGACCGGCAGAAGATGATCGCCGAGCGCGTGCTCAAGGAGATCAACGCCCGGCTGAAGTTCCTGCTCGACGTCGGTCTGGACTACCTCTCGCTGGACCGCCCGGCCGGCACGCTCTCCGGCGGTGAGGCCCAGCGCATCCGGCTGGCCACCCAGATCGGCTCCGGCCTGGTCGGCGTGCTCTACGTGCTCGACGAGCCGTCGATCGGCTTGCACCAGCGCGACAACCACCGGCTCATCGAGACGCTGCTGCGGCTGCGCGGCCTGGGCAACACGCTGATCGTGGTCGAGCACGACGAGGACACCATCCGGGTGGCGGACTGGATCGTCGACATCGGCCCGGGCGCGGGCGAGCACGGCGGCAAGATCGTGCACAGCGGGTCGGTGCCGGCGCTGCTCGACAACACCGAGTCGGTCACCGGGGCGTACCTGGCCGGGCGCAAGGCCATCCCGACGCCGGCCGGCCGCCGGCCGCAGACCCCGGGCCGCGAACTGGTGGTGCACGGCGCGCGCGAGCACAACCTGCGCAACCTCACCGTGAGCTTCCCGCTGGGCCAGCTCATCGCGGTCACCGGCGTCAGCGGCTCGGGCAAGTCGACGCTCGTCAACGACATCCTCTACACGGTGCTCGCCAACCAGATCAACGGTGCCCGGCTGGTGCCCGGCCGGCACACTCGGATCACCGGCCTGGAGAACGTGGACAAGGTCGTCGGCGTGGACCAGTCGCCGATCGGGCGGACGCCGCGCTCCAACCCGGCCACCTACACCGGCGTCTGGGACCACATCCGCAAGCTGTTCGCCGAGACCACCGAGGCCAAGGTCCGGGGGTACGGCCCGGGTCGGTTCTCGTTCAACGTCAAGGGCGGGCGCTGCGAGGCGTGCTCCGGCGACGGCACGATCAAGATCGAGATGAACTTCCTGCCGGACGTCTACGTCCCCTGCGAGGTGTGCAAGGGCGCGCGCTACAACCGCGAGACGCTCGAGGTGCACTACAAGGGCAAGACGGTCGCCGAG
This sequence comes from Micromonospora sp. ANENR4, assembly GCF_015354395.1. Lineage (NCBI taxonomy): Bacteria > Bacillati > Actinomycetota > Actinomycetes > Micromonosporales > Micromonosporaceae > Micromonospora > Micromonospora sp. ANENR4. The sequence goes on along the minus strand of NZ_JADKYQ010000020.1, from coordinate 78,836 downwards.
GTGCTGGACATGCCGATCGAGGAGGCGGCCGAGTTCTTCTCCGCCATCCCGGCCATCCACCGGCACCTCCGGACGCTCGTCGACGTCGGCCTCGGCTACGTCCGCCTCGGCCAGCCCGCGCCGACGCTGTCCGGCGGCGAGGCGCAGCGCGTCAAGCTCGCCTCCGAACTCCAGAAGCGCTCCACCGGCCGCACCGTCTACGTGCTCGACGAGCCCACCACCGGCCTGCACTTCGAGGACATCCGCAAGCTGCTGATGGTGCTGGAGGGCCTGGTCGACAAGGGCAACACGGTCATCACCATCGAGCACAACCTCGACGTGATCAAGACGGCCGACTGGCTCATCGACATGGGCCCGGAGGGCGGTCACCGGGGCGGCACCGTCATCGCCACCGGCACGCCGGAGGAGGTCGCCGAGGTGCCGGAGAGCCACACCGGGCAGTTCCTGCGGCCGATCCTCAAGCTCGACGGCGAGGCCAAGGGCGCCAAGGCGGCCACCACCCGGGCGGCGAAGGCCAACGGCAGCGCCAAGTCGCGGACCCGCAAGGTCCCCGCCGGGGCACGCTGACCGGCGTCCTTCAACGCGGCTCCCGGTTCGTTGACGCGTCAATATGAACCGTGCCGCAAGCTGGTGCGTGTTCCGCAGTAAGCCGAGAGAGAGGCCGGACATGAGTGATGATCAGGCGCTGACCCGACCGTTCACCCAGAGCCGCCGCAGTCTGCTCGCCGGAGCCGGCGCGGTGGGCGCAGCCGTGGTGCTCGCGGGCTGCGGCAGTGACGACGACGCGTCCCCCGGGGCGGCCCCGACCAGCGGCGGCCCGCCCGGCGCCACCGCGACCGGCGACGCGGGCGGCGGCGACCGGGACGGCAGCAGCGCGCTGGCGCGCACCTCGGACATTCCGGTCGGCGGCGGCGCCGTCTTCGCCAGCCAGGGTGTGGTGATCACCCAGCCCGAGGCCGGCCAGTTCAAGGCGTTCGACCCGATCTGCACGCACCAGCGCTGCCCGGTGTCGAACGTCGACGGCGGCACGATCAACTGCACCTGCCACAACAGCCGGTTCTCGATCGTCGACGGCTCGGTGAAGGGTGGCCCGGCCACCAAGCCGCTCGCGGCGAAGGAGATCAAGGTCGACGGCGACCAGATCAAGCTGGCCTGACCCGTTCCGCGCCCCCGTCGGCACGCCGTCGGCGGGGGCGCGGCGACGGTCGCGTGTCAGGGGTGCGGACTAGGCTTGACGCCGTGGCTGACCCCTCGACCTACCGTCCCGCGCCCGGCACCATCCCGGAGTCGCCAGGGGTCTACCGCTTCCGCGACGGCACCGGCCGGGTGATCTACGTCGGCAAGGCGCGCAACCTGCGCAGCCGGCTCAACTCCTACTTCGCCGACCCGGTCGGCCTGCACCAGCGCACCCGGCAGATGGTGTTCACCGCCGAGTCGGTCGACTGGATCACCGTCGCCACCGAGGTCGAGGCGCTCCAGCAGGAATACACCTGGATCAAGCAGTACGACCCCCGGTTCAACGTCCGCTACCGCGACGACAAGTCCTACCCCTATCTCGCGGTCACGCTCGACGAGGAATACCCGCGGTTGCAGGTGATGCGCGGGGTGAAGCGCAAGGGCGTGCGCTACTTCGGGCCGTACTCGCACGCCTGGGCGATCCGCGAGACGCTCGACCTGCTGCTGCGGGTCTTCCCGGCGCGGACCTGTTCGTCCGGGGTGTTCAAGCGGGCCGGCCAGGTCGGCCGGCCCTGCCTGCTCGGCTACATCGGCAAGTGCTCGGCGCCGTGCGTCGGCAGCGTCACCGCCGAACAGCACCGGGAGATCGTGGACGGCTTCTGCGACTTCATGGCCGGCCGCACCGACAGCATGGTCCGGCGGCTGGAGAAGGAGATGCTCGACGCCAGCGAGCAGCTGGAGTTCGAGCGGGCCGCCCGGCTGCGCGACGACGTCGCGGCGCTGCGCCGGGCGATGGAGAAGCAGACGGTGGTGCTCGGCGACGGCACCGACGCCGACGTGGTCGCGTTCGCCGACGACCCGCTCGAAGCCGCCGTGCAGGTCTTCCACGTGCGCGGCGGCCGGGTGCGCGGCCAGCGCGGCTGGGTGGTGGAGAAGACCGAGGAACTGACCACCGGTGACCTCGTGCACCACTTCTGCACCCAGGTGTACGGCGGCGAGCAGGGCGAGGCCGATGTGCCCCGCGAGCTGCTCGTGCCCGAGTTGCCGGGCGACGCCGAGGCGCTCGCCGACTGGCTCACCGCCCGCCGGGGCAGCCGGGTGTCGCTGCGGGTGCCGCAGCGCGGCGACAAGCGGTCGCTGCTGGAGACCGTCGAGCGCAACGCCAAGGACGCGCTGGCCCGGCACAAGCTCAAGCGGGCCGGTGACCTGACCACCCGCAGTCAGGCGCTCGACGAGATCGCCGACGCGCTCGCCATGAACACCTCACCGCTGCGCATCGAGTGCTTCGACGTGTCCCAGATCCAGGGCACCGACGTGGTCGCCAGCATGGTCGTGTTCGAGGACGGGCTGCCTCGCAAGAGCGAATACCGCCGGTTCATCGTGCGCGGCGCCACCGACGACCTGTCGGCCATGTCCGAGGTGCTGCGGCGGCGCTTCGCCCGCTACCTCGACGCCCGCGCCGAGACCGGTGAGCTGGGCGAGGAGACCGCCTCCGACCCCGACCGGCCGGGCATCGACCCGACCACCGGGCGGCCGCGCAAGTTCGCGTACCCGCCGCAGCTCGTCGTGGTCGACGGCGGCCCGCCCCAGGTCGCCGCCGCCGCGAAGGCGCTCGCCGAACTGGGCATCGACGACGTGGCGTTGTGCGGGCTGGCCAAGCGGCTGGAGGAGGTCTGGCTGCCCGACGACGAGTTCCCGGTGATCCTGCCGCGCACCTCCGAGGCGCTCTACCTGCTGCAGCGGGTCCGCGACGAGGCGCACCGGTTCGCCATCACGTTCCACAGGCAGCGGCGTTCCAAGCGGATGACCGAATCCGCGCTTGACAACATCCCCGGCCTCGGCGACGTACGCCGCAAGGCGCTGCTGCGGCACTTCGGCTCGTTGAAGCGGCTGTCGTCCGCCACCGTGGAGGAGATCACCGAGGTGCCCGGGGTGGGCAGGCGTACGGCCGAGGCGATCCTGGCCGCACTGGACGGCTCCCCAGCCGACGCCCCCACGGCCGCCCCCCGTTCCTGACCCTTCTCTTGCTCGCGCCTGCCGTCGTAGGCCCCGGCCGGTGTCCAGCGTGCGTCAACAAACGCCCGTTGTCCGGTCCGCCGGCCCGCCACCGCCGTCGCTGCCGTGGGTGGAACGCCGTGGGTGTCTCCGCCCGCCTTTGACACCTACGCCGTTCCAGCCACGCCTGTTCCTGATGGGCGAAACCGCCATCCCGTCCCCTGATCTTGCAGTTGGTGCCCAACAAGTGCCCGATTTGCCGCCCGGCGCGTCCTGGGACCGGTGTCCGGTTTGCCCGGGTGGGCGCGTTGTGGTCGGCGCCATGCTCACGGCGGAATCCGGGGTGGGGTGCAGGCGTTGTACATGGCTGACCGCCCAGGCACCAGGTCGAGCGCCGGACACCGGTCCGCCGAGGCGCCCGGATTGGTCAGGGAATCGGTCCGGCCCGGTCGTCGTTACATCCCCGAGCGACGGGCACCGCCGTCCCGGAATGACCCCGGCCCGGTGGTCGTTACATCCCCGAGCCGCGCAGAGCAGGCCCCTCCGGGCCGCCCGCGTGCCGCCCGTCCGACGGGCACCCCTCAAGACTTTCCCCCTTCGCGGCACCCCCTGCCGCGCTTATCCCCCACTTCAGGGAGGCAACCATCATGGCTACCACTCTGCTGCGTAAGACCGTTCTGACCGCTGCCGGTATCGCCGCCACCACCGGAGGCATCGCCGGCCCCGCGATCGCCGCCCACGCCGCCCCGGCCGAGCGCACCGCTCAGATCACCACCGACCGTAAGGGCCACGGCGAGCGGGAACTCGACGTCCGCTACGAGGCGCAGCCCAACTTCTACTTCTGCGGCCCCGCCGCCGCCCGCAACGCCCTGTCCGTACAGGGCAAGAACATCGACGTGCACGCCATGGCCCGCGAGATGGGCACCACCGAGGCCGGCACCAACTCCATCAACGACATCACCCCGGTGCTGAACAAGGAGACCGGCGCGAAGGACGCCTACAAGTCGGTCGAGATCAGCACCCCCAAGGCCGACGACAAGCAGACCGACAAGCTTCGCGCTGACGTGGTCAAGACCGTCGACGCCGGCCGGGCCGTGGTCGCCAACATCGCCGGCACCGCCACCGACACCGACGGCAACACCCACTCCTTCGAGGGCGGCCACTACATCAGCGTCATCGGCTACCGCGACGACGGCAAGACCGTCACCATCGCCGACAGCGCCGACCCGAACACCGCCACCTACCGCATGAGCATCGACAACCTCGCCGACTGGATCGCCACCCGCGGCTACAGCACCAGCTGACCAACCGCCGCACCAACGGCTGCAGAGCAAGAGCAAGACGCACGCGAAAGGGCCCGACCCCCACCACGGGGGCCGGGCCCTTTTCGCGTGCGTCAGGACTCGGCGAGCACGGCCAGGATCGCCTCGCCGTACTTGGCGAGCTTGTTCTCGCCGACCCCGTTGACCCGGGACAGCTCGGCCAGCGAGGCGGGCGGCTCGGCGGCGATCTGCCGCAGGGTCGCGTCGTGGAAGATGACGTACGCCGGGACGCCCTGCTCCTTGGCGGTGGCCGCGCGCCACGCGCGGAGCCGCTCGAAGACGGGCGCGGCGGCGGGGGACAGGTCGGCGACCACTGTGGCGGCGCCCCGGGGTTTGGCGGACCGGCCGCCCGCCGGACGTTCCGGCTCCTTGCGCAGGGTGACGGTACGGCGGCGGCCGAGCACGTCCGCGCTCGCGTCGGTCAGTGCCAGCGTGCCGTAGTCGCCCTCGACGGCGAGCAGGCCCTCGGCGAGCAGTTGCCGCACCACGCCACGCCACTCCGCCTCGCGCAGCTCGGTGCCGATGCCGAAGGTGCTGAGCGCGTCGTGGCCGTGCTGATCGATCTTGTCGGTGTGCTTGCCGAGCAGGATGTCGATGCTGTGCCCGGCACCGAACCGCTGGTTGCGTTCGCGGTCGAGCCGGTAGACGGTGGACAGCAGCTTCTGCGCGGCGACGGTACCGTCCCAGGACTCCGGCGGTTCGAGGCAGGTGTCGCAGTTGCCGCAGTCGGCCACCTCGGTCTCGCCGAAGTATTCGAGCAGCTGGGAACGGCGGCAGCGGACCGTCTCACAGAGCGCCAGCATGGCGTCCAGGTGGGCGGCGAGGTTACGCCGGTGCGCCAGGTCGCCCTCGGACGTCTCGATCATCTTGCGTTGCTGCACGACGTCCTGGAGCCCGTACGCCAGCCAGGCCGTGGACGGCAGCCCGTCGCGCCCGGCGCGGCCGGTCTCCTGGTAGTAGCCCTCCACCGACTTCGGCAGGTCCAGGTGGGCGACGAAGCGTACGTCGGGCTTGTCGATGCCCATGCCGAACGCGATGGTGGCGACCATGACCAGGCCGTCCTCGCGCAGGAACCGCTGCTGGTTGGCGGCGCGGGTCGAGGCGTCCAGCCCGGCGTGGTACGGCAGCGCGGGGATGCCGTTGGCGACCAGGAACTCGGCGGTCTTCTCCACCGAGGCGCGGGACAGGCAGTAGACGATGCCGGCGTCGCCGGGGTGCTCGTCACGCAGCAGGCTCAGCAACTGCTTGCGTGGTTCCCGTTTGGGGACGATGCGGTACTGGATGTTGGGCCGGTCGAAGCTGGCCACGAAGTGCCGGGCCTCGGTGAGCCGCAGCCGGGTGGCGATCTCGGTGCGGGTCGCCCGCGTCGCGGTGGCGGTCAGCGCGATTCTCGGTACGTCCGGCCAGCGCTCGTGCAGCATCGACAGGTTGAGGTAGTCGGGGCGGAAGTCGTGCCCCCACTGCGACACGCAGTGCGCCTCGTCGATCGCGAACAGCGCGATCCGGCCGCGTTCCAACAGGCCGAGCGTGGATCGCACGGCCAGCCCTTCCGGGGCGAGGTAGAGCAGGTCCAGCTCACCGGCGAGGTAGGCCGCCTCGACCCGGCGCCGCTGCGCGGGATCCTGGGTCGAGTTGAGGAACCCGGCCCGGACGCCGACCGCGGTGAGCGTGTCGACCTGGTCCTGCATGAGCGCGATGAGCGGCGAGACGACCACCGCCACGCCGTCGCGGACCAGCGCGGGGATCTGGTAGCACAGCGACTTGCCGCCACCGGTGGGCATCAGCACCAGCGCGTCGCCGCCGGCCACCACGTGTTCGACGACCTCCTGCTGGAAGCCGCGGAAGGCGTCGTACCCGAAGACCCGCCGCAACACGTCGAGCGCGTCGCCGGTCGGTGGGGAGCCGGCCGGTGCGGAGGTGGTCCGCTCATCGGTGGGGGAGACCATCCGCGCAGTCTACGAGCGTCCCCCGACAGCGCCCGTCCGGCGAGCCGTTCCGGGGGCGGCGACATGTTCCGGTGGTCACCCCGTGGAATCCCGGGCCGGGTCGCAGCCGTTAGAGTCGCTGATTGACCATGCGCGGCCGACCGGCCGCGGCGCCACGGCTGGGGGTAGCGGGTGAGCGAGGCGCGTACAGCGGGTGACCTGGGGCGGACCGAGGGGGAGACGGCGCCGGCCGAGTCGGACACCTCCCTGGTGGTGGTGACCGGCCTGTCCGGCGGCGGGCGCAGCACTGTGGCGCGGGCGCTGGAGAACGTCGGCTACTACGTGGTCGACAACCTGCCGCAGGCGCTGCTGCTGGACATGGCCGAGCTGGCGTTCAAGGCCGGCGGCGCGGCCCGGCGTACGGCGATGGTGCTGGACGTGCGCTCGCGCGCGTTCTCCACCGACCTGGCCGGGGCGATCCGCGAGCTGCGCGAGCGCGGTTTCCAGCCCCGGGTGGTATTCGTCGACGCCGACGACGAGGTGCTGATCCGCCGGTTCGAGAGCGTGCGCCGCTCGCACCCGTTGCAGGGCGACGGGCGGCTGGCCGACGGCATCGCGGTCGAGCGGACGCTGCTGGAGGAGGCCCGCGAGCAGGCCGACGTGATCATCGACACCAGCCACCTGAACGTGAACCAGCTGCGTCGCCGGGTCGAGGAGCTGTTCGGCGGTGAGGACGCCCGCCGGCTGCGGATCACCGTGATCTCGTTCGGCTTCAAGTACGGCCTGCCGCCGGACGCCGACTTCGTGATGGACGCCCGGTTCCTGCCGAACCCGTACTGGGTGCCGGAGCTGCGTGAGCACACCGGCCGGGAGGAGGCGGTGAGCGCGTACGTGCTGGGCCAGGAGGGCGCCGACGCGTTCGTGGCCGGCTACGCCGACCTGGTCAACGCCACCACCGCAGGGTTCGAGCGGGAGGGCAAGCGCTACCTGACCGTGGCGGTCGGCTGCACCGGCGGCAAGCACCGCAGCGTGGCCATCGCCGAGGAGCTGGCCTCCCGGCTGCGTCATTCCGGCATCGCCGCCAACGCCCAGCACCGGGACCTGGGGCGGGAGTGACCCCGACCAGGGTGGTCGCCTTCGGCGGCGGGCACGGGCTCTCGGCGTCGCTGCGGGCGCTGCGTCACTGCGTACCCGAACTGGACCTGGACATCACCGCGGTGGTCACCGTCGGTGACGACGGCGGCTCCAGCGGCCGCCTGCGCGCCGAGCGCGGCGGCCTGCCACCGGGTGACCTGCGGCAGGCGCTCGTCGCGTTGGCCGGTGACCATCCGGCCACCCGGCGCAGCGCGGCGCTGTTCCAGCACCGCTTCGCCGCCGCCGTGCCGCCGGCGCCGACGATCGCCGCGCCGGTACCTGTCGCGGTGGGCGACTCGCTCGCCGGCCACGCGGTCGGCAACCTGCTCCTGCACGGGCTCACCGAACTGCTCGGCGACCCGGTGGCGGCGCTCGACCACGCCGGGGCGATGCTCGGCGCGGTGGGGCGGGTGCTGCCGATGTCCCGCCAGCCGGTGGGGATCGAGGCCCGGGTCCGCGGCGCCGACCCGGAGCACCCGGACGAGGTGTCCACGGTGCGCGGCCAGCACCAGGTCGCGGTCACCCCGGGCACCGTCGAGTCGCTGCGGCTCAGCCCGTCCGCGCCGGCCGCGTGCGCCGAGGCGGTGACAGCGGTACGCGCGGCGGACTGGCTGATCTTCGGACCTGGTAGCTGGTACACGAGCGTGCTGCCGCACCTGCTGGTGCCGGGGCTTGCGGACGCGATCGTGTCCAGCCCGGCGCGGCGGCTGGTGACGCTCAACCTGGTGGCCGAGAAGGAGACCTCGGGGCTCTCCCTGCCCGACCATCTGGACACCCTGCGGCGCTATCTGCCCGAGCTGAAGGTGGACCGGGTGCTCGCCGACTCCACGGCGGTGGGTGATCCCGCGGCGGTCGAACGTGCGGCAGAATCGCTTGGTGCCCGGCTGGTCCTCGCTCCCGTCGCCGTCCTCGACGGCACGCCCCGTCATGATCCAGCCGCACTGGGCGCCGCGCTGGTGCCTGTCCTGCGCGCCGATCGTTAGACACGTACGTAATCACCGGCGACACGCCGGAACCGGTCCGTGAGGGGGCGCACTATGGCGATGACGGCTGCGGTCAAGGACGAGCTGAGTCGGGTCGACGTGCCCAAGCCCTGCTGTCGGCGGGCGGAGATGGCCGCCCTGCTGCGTTTCGCCGGCGGCCTGCACATCGTGTCGGGCCGCGTCGTGGTCGAGGCGGAGCTGGACACCGGCGCGGTCGCGCGCCGGCTGCGGCGGGAGATCGCCGAGGTGTACGGCTACCCGAGCGAGATCCACGTGCTCGCCTCCGGCGGGCTGCGCAAGGGCAGCCACTTCATCGTGCGGGTGGTCAAGGACGGCGAGGCGCTCGCCCGGCAGACCGGCCTGCTCGACGTGCGGGGCCGCCCGGTGCGCGGCCTGCCGCCGCATGTGGTGGCCGCGAACGTCTGCTGTGCCGTGTCGGCGTGGCGGGGCGCGTTCATGGCGCACGGCTCGCTCACCGAGCCGGGCCGTTCCAGCGCGCTGGAGATCACCTGCCCCGGCCCGGAGTCGGCGCTGGCGCTCGTCGGCGCCGCCCGCCGGATCGGTATCACCGCCAAGAACCGCGAGGTGCGCGGCGTGGACCGGGTGGTGGTCAAGGACGGTGACGCGATCGCCGCGCTGCTCACCCGCATAGGCGCGCACTCCAGCGTGCTGGCCTGGGAGGAGCGGAGGGTACGCCGGGAGGTGCGCGCCACCGCGAACCGGCTGGCCAACTTCGACGACGCCAACCTGCGCCGTTCCGCCCGTGCCGCGGTGGCCGCCGCCGCCCGGGTGACCCGCGCGCTGGAGATCCTCGCCGACGACGCGCCGAACCATCTGACCTCGGCCGGGCGGCTGCGCCTGGAGCACCGTCAGGCCTCGCTGGAGGAACTGGGCGCGCTCGCCGAGCCGCCGCTGACCAAGGACGCCATCGCCGGCCGGATCCGCCGGCTGCTCGCGCTGGCCGACAAGCGTGCCCGTGACCTGGGCATCCCGGATACGGAAGCGGCAGTCACGCCGGACATGCTCGTGGTCTGATAGGACTCGGGCGGCAGCGCACCGCGTGCGGGATCACCACCCGCCGCAGCGCGACGCCGCGCGCTCGGATATGGTCGCTGCGTACGGCAAGGGGGCCGGAACAGGCGCTCCTCGCCGTGCTCACCGCCTCGGGCGGTCAGGTCTCCGTGACCGCGGCGGGGTGGCCGAGATGACATGTCGACGGCCGGCTCCAACGGTCGGCGCACACACCTCCGCCGGCCCCGGTCTGGCGCCGGCGGACCAGAACGCGAGGAGATGGGACCTGTGACCATCCGGGTTGGCATCAACGGCTTCGGCCGGATCGGCCGCAACTTCTTCCGGGCAGTGCTGGCGTCCGGCGTTGACATCGAGGTCGTGGCGGTCAACGACCTGACCGACAACGCGACGCTCGCCCACCTTGTCAAGTACGACAGCATCCTGGGCCGCCTCCCGCACGAGGTGAAGGCCACCGCCGACGAGATCACCGTGGGCGGCAAGACCATCAAGGCGTACGCCGAGAAGGACCCGGCGAAGCTGCCGTGGGGCGAGGTCGGCGCCGACGTGGTCATCGAGTCCACCGGCTTCTTCACCGACGGCACCAAGGCGAAGGCGCACCTCGACGGCGGGGCCAAGAAGGTCATCATCTCCGCGCCGGCGAAGAACGAGGACGTCACCGTGGTCATGGGCGTCAACCAGGACCAGTACGACCCGGCCAAGCACAACATCATCTCGAACGCCTCCTGCACCACCAACTGCCTCGCGCCGATGGCGAAGGTCCTGCAGGACACGTTCGGCATCAAGCAGGGTCTGATGACCACCATCCACGCGTACACGCAGGACCAGAACCTGCAGGACGCGCCGCACAAGGACCTGCGCCGGGCCCGGGCCGCCGCGCTCAACATCGTGCCGACCTCGACCGGTGCCGCGAAGGCGATCGGCCTGGTGCTGCCGGAGCTCAAGGGCAAGCTGGACGGCTACGCGCTGCGTGTGCCGATCCCGACCGGCTCGGCCACCGACCTGACCGTGGAGGTCGGCCGGGAGACCACTGTGGACGAGGTCAACGCCGCGCTCAAGGCCGCCGCCGAGGGCCCGCTGCGGGGCATCCTCACCTACAACGAGGACCCGATCGTCTCCGCCGACATCGTGACCGACCCGGCGTCGTGCATCTTCGACGCGCCGCTGACCAAGGTGATCGGCAACCAGGTCAAGGTCGTCGGCTGGTACGACAACGAGTGGGGCTACTCGAACCGCCTCGTCGACCTGGTCAAGCTGGTGGGTCAGTCCCTGTGAGTGCGAGGAGCGAGCTTGCGAGCCCCGCAGTCACGAACGGAGGGCTAGCTCTGTGAGCATCCGCAACCTCGACGACCTGCTCGCCGAGGGGGTGTCGGGTCGGCGCGTGCTGGTGCGCGCCGACCTGAACGTCCCGCTCGACAAGCAGACCGGGGACATCACGGACGACGGCCGGATCCGGGCCGTCCTGCCGACGCTGAGCGCGCTGGTGCAGGCCGGCGCGAAGGTGGTCGTCTGCTCGCACCTGGGCCGCCCGAAGGGCGCGCCGGACCCGCAGTTCAGCCTCCGCCCGGTCGCCGGGCGGCTCGGTGAGCTGCTCGGCGCCCCGGTGCACTTCGCCGAGGACACCGTCGGCGACTCGGCGCGGTCCACCGTGGCCGACCTCGCCGACGGTCAGGTCGCGCTGCTGGAGAACCTGCGGTTCAACAAGGGCGAGACCAGCAAGGACGACGCGGAGCGTGGCGCGTTCGCCGACCAGCTCGCCGCGCTCGGTGACGCCTACGTGGACGACGCGTTCGGCGCGGTGCACCGCAAGCACGCCAGCGTGCACGACGTACCGGCCCGGCTGCCGCACTTCGCGGGCCGGCTGGTGCTGCGCGAGGTCGAGGTGCTCAGCCGCCTCACCGGCGAGCCGGAGCGGCCGTACGTGGTGGTGCTGGGCGGCTCGAAGGTCTCCGACAAGCTCGCAGTGATCGAGGCGCTGCTGCCGACCGTGGACCGGCTGCTCATCGGCGGCGGGATGTGCTTCACCTTCCTCAAGGCCCAGGGCCACGAGGTGGGCACGTCGCTGCTGGAGAAGGACATGGTCGAGACCTGCCGCAACCTGATGGAGCGCGCGCCGGGCAAGATCCTGCTCCCGGTCGACGTGGTGGTGGCCGACGCGTTCGCGCCTGATGCCGCGCACGACACCGTGCCCGCCGACGGCATCCCCAGCCACCGGCTGGGCCTGGACATCGGCCCGGAGACGGTGGCCGGCTTCGCCGCCGCGCTGTCGCAGGCGAAGACCGTCTTCTGGAACGGCCCGATGGGCGTGTTCGAGATGGCGGCGTTCGCCAACGGCACCCGGGGAGTGGCCGAGGCGATCACCAAGGCCGACGCGTTCAGCGTGGTCGGCGGCGGCGACTCGGCCGCGGCGGTGCGCGCGCTGGGCCTGGACGAGTCCTCCTTCGGGCACATCTCCACCGGTGGTGGCGCCTCCCTGGAATACCTGGAGGGCAAGACCCTCCCCGGCATCGCGGCCCTGGAGAACTGAATGGCGAGCACGACCCGCCGGCCGCTGATGGCCGGCAACTGGAAGATGAACCTGAACCACCTCGAGGCCAACCTGCTGGTGCAGAAGCTGGCCGCGAGCCTGAACGAGAAGCAGCTCACCGACGTCGAGTGCGTGGTACTGCCGCCCTTCACCGATCTGCGTACCGTGCAGACCGCGGTGGACGGCGACAAGCTGCTGATCGGCTACGGCGCGCAGGACCTGTCGCCGCACCCGTCCGGCGCGTACACCGGTGACATCGCCGGTCCGATGCTCGCCAAGCTGGGCTGCGGTTACGTGGTGGTCGGGCACTCCGAGCGGCGGCAGTACCACCACGAGGACGACGCGCTCGTCAACGCGAAGGTGTCGGCGGCGCTGGCGAACGGGCTCACCCCGATCCTCTGCATCGGTGAGGGCCTGGAGGTCCGGGAGCAGTCGGGTCAGGTGCGGCACTGCTGCGACCAGCTCGACGGCGCGCTGAAGGGGCTCACCGCCGAGCAGGTCACCAAGGTCGTCGTCGCGTACGAGCCGGTCTGGGCGATCGGCACCGGCAAGACGGCGACCCCGGACGACGCCCAGGAGGTCTGCGGCGCGGTGCGTAAGCGCATCGCCGAGACCTACGACGAGGGCACCGCCGAGCAGGTCCGGATCCTGTACGGCGGGTCGGTCAAGGCGTCGAACGTCGCCGCGATCATGGCGCAGCCGGACGTGGACGGGGCTCTGGTCGGGGGCGCCAGCCTGGACGCGGAGGAGTTCGCGCAGATCTGCCGGTTCCCGGAGCACATCACCCGCTGATCGCTCGCTATCCTTGACGCTGCCCGTCCACCGGTCGGTGCCGCAGTGCCCGACAGGTCCGGGCAGTGATCGCAACGAGAGGACTGACCCCCGCCATGCCGATCTGGTTCGCCTACACGATGATCACGTTGCTGGTCATCACGAGCGTCCTGCTCACCCTGCTGATCCTCCTGCACCGCGGTAAGGGCGGCGGGTTGTCGAGCATGTTCGGCGGCGGCGTCAGCTCCAGCCTGGCCGGTTCGTCGGTGGCCGAGAAGAACCTCGACCGCTACACCGTTCTGGTGGGAATCGTCTGGTTCGCGTGCATCGTCGGGCTCGGACTCTGGCTGCGGCTGCAGATGGCCAGCGGCACCTGAGTCGGCGCTGAGAAGCGTACAATCTGCGCGCGGTCCGTCACGGACCGCGCGCAGTTTTGTTTCTCCGCACGTCGTCCGTCGCCCACCCCCTCCGGCGGCGGTCCCCTCCGACGACAGGGAGCGAGCAACCGTGCCCAGCAACAACGTCATCCGCGGCACCCGGATCGGGTCCGCCCCCGAGCGGTTCGACCAGCGGGTGGAGCCCGCGCCGCGCCGCCCGGTCGTCTACTGGTGCCGCCACGGGCACCGGGTCGAGTTCCTGATCGCCGCCGAGGCGGAGACGCCCGCGACCTGGGAGTGCCCGCGCTGCGGCGAGCCGGCCGGCCCCGACCCGGGCGACCCGCCGGGCCGCCAGCGCGCCGAGCCCTACAAGACCCACCTGGCGTACGTGCAGGAGCGGCGCACGCCGGAGGAGGGGGAGGCGTTGCTCGCCGAGGCCCTCGACGCGCTGCGGCGGCGCCGCGGCCGCGCCTGAGCCGGCGAGTTGGCGTCGCCGATCGCCAGATCGGGGTGGTGGTCGTGTCGGGGTGCCCCGGATGCCGGCGAGCTGGTGTCGTCGATCGCCAGATCGTGGACGGGCCCCGGCAGGGGCCCGACCACGACCGGGATCAGCGGAGGCTGCGCAGCCGCGGCGGCACGTTCGCCGCGGCGGCCCGGTCGAGCAGCCAAAGGGTACGCGAGACGCCCCGCACCCCGGCGGCCGGCAGCTGCACCGGCCCGGCCCCAGCCAGCGCCATGCCCACCGCCCCGGCCTTGTCCGCTCCGGCGGCGATCAGCCACACCTCCTCGGCCGTGTTGATCGTCGGCAGCGTCAGCGTGGTCCGCACCGGCGGCGGCTTCGGGCTGCCCCGTACCGCGCTGACCGGCCGCTTGTCGTGGTGCACCGGGTGCTCCGGGAACACCGAGGCCACGTGCCCGTCCTCGCCGACGCCGAGCATCAGCACGTCGAAGTGCGGCACGATCGCGTTCCCGGGCCGGGCGGCGGCGGCCAGCTCCCGCGCGTACCCGGCGGCAGCCGCCTCCGGGTCGTCACCCGCGGGGCCGTCCGATGCCGGCATCGGGTGCACCCGGGCCGGGTCCAGCGGCACCGTGTCCAGCAGCGCCGCCCGGGCCTGCGTCTCGTTGCGCTCCGGGTCACCGGCGGGCAGGAACCGCTCGTCGCCCCACCACACGTCGACCCGGGACCAGTCGACGGCGTCCCGGGCGGGCAGCTGCCCGACCGCCCGGTACACCGCCGCGGCGATCCGCCCCCCGGTCAGCACCACCGACGCCTGGCCGCGCTCGGCCTGCGCGTCGAGCAGCTTCACCACCAACCGGGCCGCCACCGCCTGCGCCAGCAGGTCGGGGTCGGCGTGTACGGCGACACTCGCCTCAGTCATCCGTCGAGCCCTCGTGTTCCGACCGCCCACCGGCGGTCAACTGTGCCTCCGACCACCCGGTCCGGGTGGTCACTCGTTCGCGGTCGCGCCCGCGTGCGCGGTCACGCCGGCCTCGGCCCGCTGGGCGGTCGCCGGATCCTTCCACACGTGCACCCGCTGGGCGGGGCGCTGGTCGAGCCCGGTGATCCCGGCCGCAGCGCCGAGCGCCTCCGCGTACACCTGGTCGGCGTCGAGGCGGCGCAGCTCCTCGGCCAGCTCGTCACCGAGCGGCCGGCGCACCAGCGGCAGCGTGCGGTCCTCCTGCCCGGTACGCCGGAACACTGCGATGCTGTCGTCCCGGGTGAGCGTCAGCTCGTCGCCGTTGGCGCAGCGCAGCTGCACCTGACGCATCCGCGGGAACTCCTCGGTGGCGGTCAGGATCGGGTCGATGCCGAGCCGGGCGTTGAGCCAGCCGCGCATCAGTGCCGCCGTCGGATCCGACGGGGGCGCCACCACGCTCGCCTCGGTGACCCGGGCCTGGGTGGTGTCGAACGCGCCCGCCACGAGCGTGCGCCACGGGGTGATCCGGGTCCACGCCAGGTCGGTGTCGCCCGGGGCGTAGTCGTGCGCCCGCTGCCGCAGCGCGGCGATCGGGTCGGCGGCCTGCGCCGAGTCGGTGATCCGCCGGTCCGCGACCACACCGAGGAAGTCGGTGGCGATCTCCTCCGGCGGCTCGCCGTGCCACCACGTCACCACCGGTACGTCCGGCACCAGCAGCGGCATCACCACGGATTCGGCGTGCAGCGCGAGCCGCCCGTACATCCGGGTCACCACCGCCTCGCACGGCCCGAGCCGGCCACCCACGACGATCTCCGCGTCCAGCCGGTTGCGGTCCCGCTCGACGTCGGAGCGGACCACCACGAGCAGCCGGCACGGGTGCGCCGCGGCGGCGATGGTGGCCGCCGCCTCGGCCTCGCGTACCCGCTTCTCGTCCACCACCACGATCAGCGTGAGCGCCATGCCACTGGCGACCCCGCCCGCGCTGCGCCGTTCCGCGGCCAGCGCCTTGACCACCTCGTTGCCGGTGGTGTCCCACAGCCCGATCAATGGAGCCTCCTGGTTCGCTCGCAGTGCTCGCTCACGCTCTCCGCCAAGCCCGGCCCTCGCGGGCCAGCATCTCGTCGGCGGCCCGGGGCCCCCACTCACCGGCCCGGTACGGCTCCGGGGTCGTGCCCTCCCAGGCGTGCTCCAGCGGGTCGACGACCTGCCAGCTCTGCTCCACCTCGGCGGCGTCCGGGAACAGCGTCCGGTCGCCGATCAGCACGTCCAGCACCAGCCGCTCGTACGCCTCGGGGCTGGACTCGGTGAACGCCTCGCCGTACTGGAAGTCCATCGCGATGTCGCGGACCTCCATCGTGGTGCCCGGCACCTTGGAGCCGAACTTGAGCACCACGCCCTCGTCCGGCTGCACCCGGATGACGAGCTGGTTGGGGCCGAGCGACTCCATGTCGGCGGCGT
The DNA here is from genome assembly GCF_015354395.1 of Micromonospora sp. ANENR4. Taxonomy (NCBI): domain Bacteria; kingdom Bacillati; phylum Actinomycetota; class Actinomycetes; order Micromonosporales; family Micromonosporaceae; genus Micromonospora; species Micromonospora sp. ANENR4. The sequence goes on along the minus strand of NZ_JADKYQ010000020.1, from coordinate 62,721 downwards.
TGAACGGCAGGTGCGGCGCCTTCTTGAACATGATGGCCACCTCGGTGACCCGCCGGGGCAGCCGCTTGCCGGCCCGGATGTAGAACGGCACCCCGGCCCAGCGGCGGTTCTGGATGCCCAGCTTCACCGCCACGTACGTCTCGGTGGTGGAGCCCTCCGGGACGCCCTCCTCCTCCAGGTAGCCCTTGGCGCGCTCGCCGCCCACCCAGCCGGGCAGGTACTGGCCGCGCACGGTGTCCTCGGTGACGTCCCGCGGCACGGTGATCGCCTTGAGCACCTTGAGCTTCTCGGCCCGGATCTCGTCGGCGTCGAAGCTCGTCGGCTCCTCCATCGCGACCAGGGCGAGCAGCTGGAGCAGGTGGTTCTGGAGCACGTCGCGGGCGGTGCCCACGGAGTCGTAGAAGGCCGCGCGGGTGCCGATGCCGACGTCCTCGGCCATGGTGATCTGCACCGAGTCGACGTACTTGGAGTTCCACAGCGGCTCGAACAGGTTGTTCGCGAAGCGCAGCGCCAGGATGTTCTGGACCGTCTCCTTGCCCAGGTAGTGGTCGATCCGGAACACGTCCTTGCTGGTGAAGACGTCGTCGACCAGGTCGTTGAGCGCCTTCGCCGACGGCAGGTCGTTGCCGAACGGCTTCTCCACCACCACGCGCCGCCAGCCGCCGGACTTGGCGTTGTCGGCCATGCCGGTGCGGGCGAGTTGCTTGAGCACCACCGGGAAGGCCGCCGGGGGGATGGAGAAGTAGAAGGCCGCGTTGCCGGCGATGCCGTGCGAGTCGCGCAGCTCGTCGAGTGTGGCGGCGAGGTGGTCGAACGCCGCGTCGTCGTCGAACGAGCCGCCGACGAACTTGATGTTGCCGGCGAGGCGGGCCCACACCTCCTCCCGCCACGGGGTGCGGGCGTGCTTCTTGGCCGCGTCGTGCGCCACCGACTCGAAGTCGCCGTCGCCCCAGTCCCGGCGGGCGAAGCCCAGGACCACGAAGCCGGGCGGCAGGAGCCCTCGGTTGGCCAGGTCGTAGACCGCCGGCAGCAGCTTCTTGCGGGCCAGGTCGCCGGTCACCCCGAAGATCACCAGGGCACACGGCTCGGGGATCCGGGGTAGTCGCCGGTCCTGCGGATCGCGCAGCGGGTTCACCGGGCCACCTCCTCCTGCGTCTCGGTCCGCTGATTCCAGGTCGTTGATCGTCACGTGCGTGTCCGTCCGGCCGTTTCCAGGAGCTGGGCGGCACCCGCCGCCCGCTCGGTCAGGTGCAGGCGCAGCACCGGTCGCTCCCGGCCGGCCAGGGCCCGCCGGTCGCCGGCGGCCTGGGCCGCCTGGAGCTGCGCGAAGGTGTACGGACGACCGGGCACGTCCAGATCATCGGTGACCGCACCGGTGATCTGGAGGTACCGGCCGTGCGGGTCGGTGTGTTCGGCCCGGCGCGGTCCCCAGCCGAAGGTGACCGGACGGCCGGCGGCCCGCGCCAGCAGCGGGCGCAGCCCGGCGACCGACGCGTCGGCGTGCCGGTCGAGGTACGCGGTCACCACGAGGTGCTCCCGTTCGCCCAGCCCGTCGAGCAGCCAGCGCAGCGCGCCGGTCAGGTCGGCGGGCGCGCCGCTCGGGGCGTACACCTCGATCGCGCCCTCGACCGACGACGGCGGCCCGCTCTCCGGCGCCGCGTCGTCGCCCACCGGGTCCGGCGGCGCGGCGAACGGGTCGGCCCGCAGCGTCACCGCGGCGGTGGCGGCCGCGTAGGCCCAGGTGAGCAGGTGCGCGCCGAGCGGGCCGTTGACGGCCACGTCGGCCGCCACGCCCGGCCCGACGCCGGCGCCGAGGGCGCCGCCGAGACCGACTGTGAGCACGCCCGGCCCGGTGGCGCCGGGGGAGTCGGGGGACTCCGCGACCACCGGCAGCAGCCGTCCACCGGTGGCCCGGGCGAGCAGCGCGCCGGCCCAGCGGCCCAGGCCGTCGAGGCCGGTGCCGTCCGGGACCAGCGCGATCGTGTCCCGTCCGGCGCCGGGCGCCGCGCCCAGGGCCGCGCCGAGCGCCAGGGCCGGGTTGTCCCGGTCCCGGTCCAGCACGCCGGTGAGCGCCTCCGCCTCGTCCAGCGCCTCGGCCACCGCCGCGCCGGCCAGCGCCGCCGGGACCAGACCGGACGCGGTGAGCGCGGCCCACGGCCCGGCCACGCCGGACTCGGCCGGGATGACCATCGCGCCCAGCTCGTCGGCGCGCGCCGCGAGGTCGGAGCCGGGTTCGGTGACCACCACGACGTGCCGGGCGGCGTCGGGGCCCTCGTCCGCCCACGCCTGCCGGTAGACCCGCAGGTGGGCGTCGGTGGTCCGGTCGAGGCCGCGCCGGGCGGCGAGCACCAGGAGGGTCCGCGCCGGGCGGTCGGCGAGCGCGGCCCGGACCGGTCCCGGGTCGGCGGTGTCGAGCACCGTCAGCGGCCGGCCCAGGCACTCGGCCAGCACCTCCGCGGCGAGCGTGTCGTCGCGGGCGCCGGCCAGCACCACGTGGTCCAGGTCGCCCAGCTCGGCGGCCAGTTCGGCGAGCTGGGGGAGCAGGTCCCGGCTGCGCCGGTGGGCGTGCAGCCAGCCCAGCCCGTCGAGGGCCGCCGGCTCGGCGGCGGGTCCCCAGAGGGCCGGGTCGGCGGCGGCGAGCCGGGCCGGGACGTCATGGGAGACGAGCGTGGCGCGGGTGGACGCACCGAGGGCGTCGGCTCCGCGCACGGCCAGGCCGGCGGCCATGTCCGCCCGCCCGGCCAGCAGGTCACTCACGGCGCCACCTCGGCTTCCACACAGCGCCCCCTCACCGCTTCCACGGTACGGCGCGACGCGTCCCGGGGCCGGGCCCCGGGACGCGTCGGACGCCGTCTGTCACGCGTTGCCGCCGGCCTGCTGCGCCGCCTGCGCGTTCTTCCCGGCGGCCCGGTGCGGGCTGCCCGAGCCCTTGGCCGCCTCGGCGAGGGACTTCTTGACCCCCTCCAGCAGCTCCACCCAGCTCGCCTCGAACTTCTCCACGCCCTCGCGCTCCAGCGTGGCGATCACGTCGGACAGGTCCACGCCCACCGCCAGCAGGTCGTCGAAGACCTGGCGGGCGTCGTCGTACGCGACGGTGACGGTGTCCGCCTTCGTCTCGCCGTGCTCGGCGTAGGCGTGGATGACCGGCTCCGGCATGGTGTTGACGGTGCCGGGCGCGATCAGCTCCTCGACGTAGATGACGTCCCGGTAGTCCGGGTTCTTCGTCGAGGTGGAGGCCCACAGCGGGCGCTGCGGGTGGGCGCCCGCGTCGGCCAGCTTCTGCCAGCGCGCCGAGGAGAACACCTCGCCGTAGCGCTCGTACGCCAGCCGGGCGTTGGCGACAGCGGCCTTGCCGCGCAGCGCCTTGGCCTGGTCCGACCCGATCTTCTCCAGCCGCTTGTCCACCTCGGTGTCGACCCGGGAGACGAAGAACGAGGCGACCGAGCCGATCTTCGACAGGTCGTGCCCGTTGGCCTTCGCCTGTTCCAGGCCGGCCAGGAAGGCGTCCATCACCTGCGAGTACCGGTCCAGGCCGAAGATCAGCGTGACGTTGACGCTGATCCCCTCGGCCAGCGTCGCGGTGATCGCGGGCAGGCCCTCCTCGGTGGCCGGGATCTTGATGAACAGGTTCGGCCGGTCGACCAGCCACCACAGCGCCTTGGCCTCGGCGACGGTCTTCGCCGCGTCGTGCGCCGAGCGCGGGTCCACCTCGATCGACACCCGGCCGTCCACGCCGCCGCTGACGTCGTACGACGGGCGCATCACGTCGCAGGCCCACCGCACGTCGTACGTGGTGAGCATGCGGACCGCCTCCTCGACGTCCACACCGCGTACGGCGAGGTCACGAAGCTGCCAGTCGTACTCGTCGGCGTCGCTCAGCGCCTTGGCGAAGATCGTCGGGTTGGTGGTCACCCCGGCTACGTGGCTCTCCCGGCGCAGCTTGTCCAGCCCGCCGGAGGTCAGCCGTACCCGGGAGAGATCGTCGAGCCAGATCGCCACACCGGCGCCCTGGAGGTCCTTCAGCCTGTCCGTCATGCCGTCCACGCTCCCCTCAGTTGCCGGTCGTGAAACCGGTGATGTCGCCCACCCGGGTCAGCGCCGCGTGCGCGGCGGCCACGATCCGGTCGGGGGTGAAGCCGAACTGCTCGAAGAGCACGGTGTGCGGCGCGCTGGCGCCGTAGTGCTCGATGCTCACGCACTCGCCGCTGTCGCCGACGATCGCGCGCCACGACATCGCGATGCCCGCCTCCACGCTCACCCGTGCCTTTACCCCGCGAGGCAGCACCGACTCCCGGTACGCCTCGTCCTGGGCGAAGAACCACTCCTGGCAGGGCATGGAGACGACCCGGGTGGGGGTGCCGTCGGCCTCCAGCCGCTCCCGCGCGGTGAGGCAGAGCTGCACCTCCGACCCGGTGCCGACGAGAATCACCTGCGGCTTGCCGTTCGACGCCTCGGCCAGCACGTAACCGCCCTTGGCGACGCCCTCGGCGCCGGCCAGGTCGGTGCGGTCGAACGTCGGCAGCGCCTGGCGGCTGAGCGCCAGCGCGGTCGGCCGGTCGGTGTGCTCCAGCGCCTGCCGCCAGGCCCAGACCGTCTCGTTGGCGTCGGCCGGGCGGACCACGTCCAGGCCGGGGATGGCCCGCAGCGCGGTCAGGTGCTCGATCGGCTGGTGCGTCGGGCCGTCCTCGCCGAGGCCGATCGAGTCGTGCGTCCAGACGTACGTCACCGGCAGCTTCATCAGCGCGGCCAGCCGTACCGCCGGGCGCATGTAGTCGCTGAACACCAGGAACGTGCCGCCGTACGGGCGGGTGCCGCCGTGCAGGGCGATGCCGTTGAGGATCGAGCCCATGGCGTGCTCGCGGATGCCGAAGTGCAGCGTGCGGCCGTACTCGTCGCCCGGGAAGTCCTTGGTGGCGTGCGCAGCCGGGACGAACGACGGCTCGCCCTTCATCGTGGTGTTGTTGCTCTCGGCCAGGTCGGCCGAGCCGCCCCACAGCTCCGGCAGCACCGGCGCCAGGGCCTCCAGGATCTTGCCGGATGCGGCCCGGGTGGCGACGCCCTTGGCGTCCGCCGGGAAGGTCGGCAGCGCGTCGGTCCAGCCGGTCGGCAGCGTACGGGTGGCCATCCGGTCCCACAGCGCCTTGCGCTCCGGGTTGGCCTGCGCCCACGCGTCGAATCCGGTGGTCCACTCGGCCTGCTCCTGCGCGCCGCGCTCCAGCACCTGACGGGCGTGCTTGAGCACCTCCTCGTCGACCTCGAAGGTGCGCTGCGGGTCGAAGCCGAGGATCTCCTTGGTGGCCTTGACCTCGTCCGCGCCGAGCGCCGAGCCGTGGATCTTGCCGGTGTTCTTCTTGTTCGGCGCGGGCCAGCCGATGATCGTGCGCAGCGCGATGAACGACGGCCGGCCGGTCTCCGCCTTGGCGGCCAGCAGCGCCTGGTACAGCGCCTCCACGTCCTCGTGGTAGTCGCCCTGGTCGGCGTCGCCGCGGCGCCAGTCGACGGTCTGCACGTGCCAGCCGTACGCCTCGTAGCGGGCCGCGACGTCCTCGCTCTTGGCGATGCGGGTGTCGTCCTCGATCGAGATCTCGTTGTCGTCGTAGATCACGCAGAGGTTGCCGAGCTGCTGGTGACCGGCGAGCGCGCTGGCCTCGTGGGTGATGCCCTCCTCGATGTCACCGTCGGAGGCGATGCACCAGATGTCGTGCCGGAACGGCGAGTCGGCGCGGTCCGGCTCGCTGTCGAACAGGCCGCGCTCGCGGCGGGCCGCCATCGCCATGCCGACCGCGTTGCCGAGGCCCTGGCCGAGCGGACCGGTGGTGGTCTCCACGCCCGGGGTGTGGCCGTGCTCCGGGTGGCCCGGGGTGAGCGAGCCCCACTGGCGCAGCGCCTTGAGGTCGTCCAGCGCCAGCGGGTAGCCGGAGAGGAAGAGCTGGATGTAGAGCGTCAGGCTGGAGTGCCCGGCCGACAGCACGAACCGGTCGCGTCCGGCCCAGTTCGGGTCGGCGGGGTTGTGCCGCATGACCCGGTTGAAGAGCAGGTACGCCACCGGGGCGAGGCTCATCGCCGTCCCCGGGTGGCCGTTGCCGGATTTCTCCACGGCGTCCATGGCCAGCACGCGGACCGTGTCGACGGCCCTGCGGTCGAGGTCGGACCAGTTGAGAGCGGGAAGCTCGGGTCGGTTGGCAGCCACGATGGTTGTGCTCCTCGGCAGATGGGCGGAACCCTCACTGATGACCCTATCGAGCGGCGCTAAACGTCCGCCCGGGGATCTCAGCATGCTGTTCTGTACGGATCGCGGACGTCCGGTCGTTCAACCGCAGGTGTGACGGCTCGCACCGTTGCCGGGTCCACGGGGCAGCGAAAACGACGCCGCGTAGTGTGTGGGGCGGTGTGTGGACCCGCAGCGGTCCGGGCCGAACGACCTCCCCCGCCGATGCCGGAAGGTGGCAATCCGTGAGCATGATCACCGAGCGCCCCGTCAGCAACCCTGCCGGGCAGTCGCCGGTGGGCGCGGTGGCGGAGGCGCCGGCGAGCGGCCGGCGGGACGTACGCGCCGTGGTGGCGGCGTACGTGACGCTGACCAAGCCGCGGATCGTCGAGCTGCTGCTGGTCACCACCGTGCCGGCGATGATGCTCGCCCACGGCGGGATGCCGTCGCTGTGGCTGGTCGCCGTGGTGCTGGTCGGCGGGTCGCTCGCGGCCGGCGCGGCGAGCGTCATCAACTGCTACATCGACCGCGACATCGACCAGCTCATGCGGCGTACCAAGCGCCGCCCGCTGCCCGCGCACACCGTGTCGCCGCGCAGCGCGCTGGTCTTCGGCCTGGTGCTGGCGGTCGTGTCGGTGGCGCTGATGGCGGTGGCGACGAACTGGCTGGCGACGGTGCTGACGCTGGCCGCGATCGCCTACTACGACCTGGTCTACACGCTGTGGCTGAAGCGGACCACGGCCGCGAACACGTTCTGGGGCGGCATCTGCGGCGCCGCGCCGGTGCTGATCGGCTGGGCCGCTGTCACCGGCACGCTGGCGCCGGCCGCGTGGGGCCTGTTCGCTGTGGTCTTCTTCTGGCAGATGCCGCACTTCTACGCGCTGGCCATCAAGTACAAGGCCGACTACGCCCGCGCCGGGGTGCCGATGCTGCCGGTGGTGGCCTCGGTCCGGCGGGTGAACGCGGAGATCATCGGCTTCTCCTGGCTGACGGTGCTCTCCTCGCTGGCGGTGTGGCCGCTCGGGATGAGCCCGATCTACGGCGTCACCGCGCTCGTGGTCGGCGGGATCTTCCTCGTCGAGGCGCACAAGCTGTGCCGGCGCGCGACGCGTGGCGAGGCGGTCAAGCCGATGCGGCTGTTCCACTGGTCCACCACGTACCTCACGATTCTCTTCGCGGCCGTCGCGCTCGACGCGCTGCTCTGACCCGCCCGTCCGGCGGTTCATCAGAAATTTTTTTCGGGCTTCCCCGGACGTGTTCAACCCGGACAGATTGTGACGATCCAGCCCGCCCGCTTCGCCCAGATATAAGCGACATGTACGGGCGAATTACCTGTGGTTCTTCTTAAACCGATGGGTAATTGGCATCACATTCAGTTCATGGTTCTCGCACATCCGGGTGGAACTCTGCTTAGGCTTCGCGTCATGGCAGATGGTTCCGATACGACGCTGACGGCTGACAAGACCGCCGAGCAGGCCCCCAACGGCCTGGTCGCGGGCATCAAGTCGTTCGCCGCCGGACACGGCGGCGCGAAGGCGGTCATCGAGTACGTCGGCAAGCGCGGCGCACGGATCGTCCTCGTGGGTTCCGACGGGGTATGGGCGGACCAGTTCGCCGACGGCACGGACGTCGCGCGGCAGGCCTGCGCCAAGGCCGGGGTCGACGTCGAGAACGCCTGGGAGCGTGAACTGATGGACCAGATGCGTCCGAGCAACGACCTGTGGCGGTCGATGGCCCGGCGCACGATGGCCCGTTGACATATACCGAATGACCGACCACCACCAGTCGACCCGGGGGAGACCCCGGGTCGCTTTCGTCACCTGCGCCGAACTGCCCGACCTCGACCCGGACGACCGGCTCGCGCTCGGCCCGCTCGCCGCCCGCGGCGTCACCGCCGAGATCGCCGTCTGGGACGACCCGGCAGTCGACTGGTCCGGGTACGACCTGGTCGTGCTCCGCTCCCCGTGGGACTACGCGCTGCGGCGGGACGAGTTCGTGGCCTGGGCGCGTACCGTGCCGGCCCTGGTCAACCCGGCCGACGTGGTCGCCTGGAACACCGACAAGCGCTACCTGTCCGAGCTGTCCGCAGCCGGAGTGCCCACCGTCCCGACCGAGTGGGTCGAGCCCGGGCGGGAGTGGACCCCACCGGCCGGCGGCGAGTACGTGATCAAGCCGGCGGTCAGCGCCGGCAGCCAGGACACCGGCCGCTACGACCTGACCGACCCGGAGCACCGCGAGCTGGCGCCGGCCCACGTGCGGCGGCTCTCCGACGCCGGGCGGGTCACGATGGTGCAGCCGTACCTCGACGCGGTGGACACCGCCGGGGAGACCGCGCTGCTGTTCCTGGCCGGTCCCGGCGGCCTGGCGTTCAGCCACGCGATCCGCAAGGGTCCGATGCTGACCGGGCCGGACCTGGGCGAGGCCGCGCTCTACAAGGAGGAGCGGATCGACGCCCGCGTCGCCACGGCGGAGCAGCGCGCGGTGGCCGAGAAGGTGCTCGCGGTGGTGCCCGGCGGCCCGGACCGCCTGCTCTACGCCCGCGTCGACCTGATCCCCGGCCCGGACGGCGAGCCCGTGCTGGTCGAGCTGGAGCTGACCGAGCCGAGTCTGTTCGTCGGGTACGCCGACGGCGCCCCGGACCGGCTCGCCGACGCGGTGCTCACCCACCTGGCCCGCCACTGACCCGGATCGGCCGGGGGAGCCCGGCTGGCTAAGCGCCGGCCGGTGCGAGCCGGGCCAGGTGGGCGTCGATCTCCGTGCGGGCGTCCGCCGGGTCCAGTCCGGTGGTCAGGATCCGTACCGTGACGCCGTCCAGCAGCGTCGCCAGCGCGGCGGCCTCGGCCCGCGCGTCCACGTGCCCGGCGATGCCGCCGGTGGCCCGGCCGAGCGTGAGCAGCCGCTCGACGTTGGCCCGCATCTGCGCCTCGCTCTCCGCCAGGATCGCCGCGACCTGCTCGTCGACGAGCGCCTCGGCGGTGAGGACCAGCCAGACGCGGGCCTCGAAGGCGCGTTCGGCGTCCAGCGGGACGAGTTGCCGTACCGCCTGCCGGATGACCTCCGGAGTGACCGGGTCGGCGGGGATCGTCCGGGCCCGCGCCACCACGCGCCCGGCCAGGTGGTCCATGGCCGCCCGGACCATCAGTTCCCGGGTCGGCAGGTAGTGCTGCGCGGTCGCCAGCGGCATGCCGGCCTCGGCGGCGACGGCGCGCACCGTCATCCCGGCCGACCCCGCGCGCGCCAGTACGACGCACGCCGCCGCGCCGAGATGACGCCGCCGCTCCTCGTGGTCCACAACCTTGGGCACGACGTGATCATAGATGGTCGGTCATTTGACCGATATAGGTCGGCCGCCTAACGTTGCCCGGCATGACCGCACCCCTCACCGACCCCGCACGCGACACCCGCCGGTTCAGCTACCTCGACATGGCGCTCGTGCTCGCCGTCGGTGTCGGCCTGGCCAACTCGGCGGTCGCGGACTTCCTGGCCCGGGGACCGGAGCGGCTGGGCATGCCGGAGACGGCGGCGTCCACCATCGCCTGGGCCCTGATCAACGGCGCCCAGCTCGCGGTCGGCCTCGCGGTGGTGCGCCACCGCTTCGGCGAGATCGCCAGGCCGCTGCGACTCGTCCGCCCGGCGGGCCGCCAGGTGGGTGCCGCGGTGGGCTGGGGCCTGGCCAAGGCCGCGCTCACCCTCGTGCTCGTGGTGGCGCTGCCCGCGGCGCTCGTCGAGGGTGGCGGCGGTGAGGGCGGCTACCCCGCCGGAAGCCTGCTCGTGCAGTTCGCCTTCGCGTTCGCCTTCGGCGCCGTCGTCTCCCCGCTCTACGAGGAGATCCTCTACCGGGGTGTCTTCTACCAGGGGCTGGCCGCGCGGCTGCCCGCGGTGGCCGCCGTGGTGCTGTCGGCGGCCTTCTTCGCCGTCGTGCACCTGCCCCGGGTGTTCAACACCGTCAGCGCCCTCTTCGCCGGGCTGCTGTTCGCCTGGCTGCTGCACCGGCACCGCAACCTCTGGGTGCCGATCCTCGCCCACGCCGTCAGCAACGGGACGCTCGTCGCGCTGGCGTTCGCCGCCGAGGCGTCCGCCTGACCGCCGGCGGCGGCGACGGCGCGCTCAGTCGCGGTCGCTGTGGTTACGTGCCCAGCGGCCGCCGATCGGCGGCGTGTCCAGCCGCAGCGCGGCCTCGGCGCCGGTCAGGTCGTTGTCCTCGAACGCGCACGAGACACAGCTGCCCGCCTCGGTGACCCAGATGCCGTACGCCTGGGTGTCGGCGTCCCGGTGCCAGATCCGGTTGCCGCGCACGGTGGCCGAGTCGAACGGCGCGGCGATCGTGATGCCGCCGCACGCCGGTGGCGAGTCGGGCAGCTCGTACGCCGTGCCGGGCTCCGGTGTGTCCGCGCTCCAGCCGGTGGAGCCGTCCGGGCGTACCTCGGCCAGGGAGAGCCCGGTGGCGCTGTTGTCGGACACCACCGCGTCCCGCGAGCCGACCCGCACCACCTTGCCCCGGTGCCCGCCGGCCGGCCAGTCGGCGTTGCCGTCGGTGACCTCGCGCGGGCCGTATCGCACCGCCTCACCGGAGCCGGAGCAGGCCGGGGCGGAGCGGCGGCCGTTGTCCCGGATCCGGTTCCCGACGATCGACGTGTCCAGCATCGGCCGGTCGATCCGGATGCCGTCCAGCGCGTTCTCCCGGATGTCGTTGTCCTGGATCACCACGTCGGCCGCCGCACCCCGGTAGCCGTGGCCCAGGTCGTGCTCGTGGTAGCCGAAACCGCCGTTGCGGCTGATCCGGTTGGCCTGGACCGCGTACGGGCCGGGGGTGTTGCCCATGCTGATGCCGTCGCCGACGTTGTAGTCGATCACGCAGCCGGTGACCAGGCCGCCGCGCCCGGCGACCCCGGCGGTGCCGTTGCCCGACACGTCGAAGCCGGCCTCCAGGTTGTTGGTCATGGTGCAGGCGGAGACGATCAGCCCGTCCGCGCCCCAGTCGGAGATGCCGAACCGGTTGGCCTGGCTGTGGCAGCCGACGATCCGGATGCCGCGCGGCGGGGTCCAGTAGTCCTTCTGCAGCTCCAGGAAGATGCCGTTGGTGCCGTTGCCGATGGTGGTGCAGTTGGCGATGGTGAGGCGCTCCACGTCGCCCCAGCCGCCGATGCCGACGCCGATCCCCGCGCCGCCCATCTGGTCGCCGTTGTCCAGCCGGCCGCATCCCACCACGACCACGCCGTCGATCAGGCTGTCCTGGAGGAAGTCACAGCCCAGGCCGGTCGCCCCGGTGTGGTGGATGTAGAGGTTGCGGAACACGCCGCGCACCACGTACTGCAGGCCCAGCCCCTTGGCCAGGTAGTCGTAGGACGTCTGGGCCACGCCGGAGCCGTCGATCTCGAAGTCGGCGAACGAGCAGTCGGCGATGTGCCGGTCCCGGTCCGCGCCGTGCTGCACCGTGGTCCAGAAGGCGAGCGGGACCGGCGCGCTGCGGTTGCCCTCGTTGCTGAGCAGGAAGCGGGTCGCCGCCGGTCCGGCGCCGATCAGCGAGACGCCGCTGCGCCAGACGGTGCCGGCGTCACGGATCGAGTACAGGCCGGGCGGGCAGTAGATCACCCGCGCCCGGCCGTCGGCGTCGTACCCGGCGCCGAGGCGGTCCACCAGCGCCGCCAGGGCGGGCTGGTCGTTTGTGACCCCGTCGCCGGTGAGGCCGTACTCGCGGGCGTCGCACCACAGCGGCGCGCCGGCGACCGGGGTCAGCCGTTGCGGTGTGGTGGTGGAGAGGCTCTTGCGCGACACGGGGAGCTCCCCTCGGGCGACGGTCGGTGGCCCGGACCGCTTTCCCGCTCCCGCCGCGCGGTAACGCCCGCGCTCAGGCGGCGGCGCCCACCCGTCGCTCGGCGGGCGCGGCCGGCACCTCCGGGGTGGCCGGCAGTCGCTCCCGGGTCGCCCAGAGCACGCCCAGCGTGGCCAGCAGCACCAGGCAGGAGCCGAGCATGTGCGCGCCGACCAGCACGGCGGGCAGGTGGGTGAAGTACTGGACGAAGCCGATCACGCCCTGGCCCAGCTCGACCGCGATCAGCACCGCGGCGGCCCGCGCCGCCCGAGCCGCGCCGACCGCCCGGAACGCGAAGTACAGCGCCACCGACAGACCGATCAGCAGGAAGACGCCGTCGGCGTGCACCTGGGAGATCGCCGCCGGGTCCAGGCCGTTGCGGGCCGCGCCGTGGTCGCCGGCGTGCGGTCCGCTGCCGGTCACCCACGTGCCGACGACCAGCACCGACGCGCTCACCGCCGTGGTGATCCAGGCGAGGGTACGCAGCGGCGCCGGTACGGTCGGGGACACCGGCCCGTCCGGGTCCTTGATGCGCCGCCAGAGCGCGTACGCGACCGCGATCACCGCCATCGAGGCGAGGAAGTGCAGCCCGACCACCCACGGGTTGAGGTTGGTGAGCACGGTGATGCCACCGATGACCGCCTGGGCCGGAATGCCGAACAGCACGCCCACCGCCAGCGGCAGCGTCCCGCGGCGGCGGGGGCGGTGCGCCAGCACGGCCAGCACCACGGCGAGCGCGATGATTCCGACCGCGAAGGTGAGCAGCCGGTTGCCGAACTCGATCACCCCGTACACGCCCATCTCGGGCGTGGTGGTGTAGGAGTCCTCGGTGCACCGGGGCCAGGTGGGGCAGCCGAGGCCGGAGGCGGTGAGCCGGACGGCCCCGCCGGTGACCACGATCGCGACGTTCGCGATGATCGAGGCGAGCGCGAGGCGGCGCAGCAGCGTGGCGGAGACCGGAAACCGGACGGATCGCTTCACGGAGCGAATCCTACGCACCGTAGTTGATCCCGATCGGGTGACTCCGGCACCCCGGTGGTCGGAATCACCGGACCCCGGGTTTGCGGGCCCTCCGCGAATTACGTAACGTTGCCGTTGTGAAAAACGCGGCGGCGCTCTCCCGAACGCCGGTGACCGGTCCGGTCGCCGGTGGTTCGCGCGCACGTCGCGGCGTACGGCCCGGCGAGCGGGAGACCGCTCCGGCCGACCTGTCGACCCGCGACCGGGTCACCCAGCTGCTGCTGGAGCGTGGTCCCACCACCGCCGCGCAGCTCGGCTCGGCGCTCGGCCTGAGCCCGGCGGCGATCCGCCGCCACCTCGACGCGATGCTCGCCGACGGTGACGTGGTCGCCCGCGAGCAGGCCGTGCGCGGCAGCCGCGGGCGCGGCCGGCCGGCCAAGGTCTTCGCGCTCACCGAGGCGGGCCGCGGCCGCTGTGGCACCCACCACTACGACAACATGGCCACCGCCGCGCTGCGGTGGATCGCCCGCACCGGCGGCACCGAGGCGGTCGCGGCGTTCGCGGCCGAGCAGGTCTCCGCGCTGGAGACCCGCTGCCGGGCAGCAATGGAGGACGCCGGTGACGCCCCGCTCGCGCGGGCGGAGGCGCTCGCCGGCGCGCTGACCGCCGAGGGCTACGCTGCCAACGCGTCCACGATCGCCTCCGGCGGCCAGCTCTGCCAGCACCACTGCCCGGTGGCGCACGTGGCCGCCGAGTTCCCTCAGCTGTGCGAGGCCGAGACCGAAGTGATCTCCCGTCTGGTCGGCACTCACGTACAGCGCCTGGCCACCATCGCGCACGGCGACGGCGTGTGCACCACGCACATTCCCGCCCAGTCCGGTTCCACCGTCACCACTGTGAGGACAGATAGATGACCGAGCAGATCGTCCAGCCCCTGACCCAGGAGGAGCAGCTCGCGGCCCTCGGCCGTTACGAGTACGGCTGGGCCGACCCCGACGTCGCCGGGGCGTCCGCCCAGCGCGGCCTCAGCGAGGCGGTGGTGCGGGACATCTCGGCCAAGAAGAACGAGCCGGCCTGGATGCTCGACCTGCGGCTCAAGGGCCTGCGGCTGTTCGGCCGCAAGCCGATGCCGAACTGGGGCGCCGACCTCACCGGGATCGACTTCGACAACATCAAGTACTTCGTGCGGTCCACCGAGAAGCAGGCCACCTCCTGGGAGGACCTGCCCGAGGACATCAAGAACACCTACGACAAGCTCGGCATCCCGGAGGCGGAGAAGCAGCGCCTGGTCGCCGGTGTCGCGGCGCAGTACGAGTCCGAGGTCGTCTACCACCAGATCCGTGAGGACCTGGAGGAGCAGGGCGTCGTCTTCCTGGACACCGACACCGCGCTCAAGGAGCACGAGGACCTGTTCAAGGAGTACTTCGGCACGGTCATCCCGGTCGGCGACAACAAGTTCGCCGCGCTGAACACCTCCGTCTGGTCCGGTGGCTCGTTCATCTACGTGCCGAAGGGCGTGCACGTGGACATCCCGCTGCAGGCCTACTTCCGGATCAACACGGAGAACATGGGCCAGTTCGAGCGGACGCTGATCATCGTCGACGAGGGCGCGTACGTGCACTACGTCGAGGGCTGCACCGCGCCCATCTACTCCTCCGACTCGCTGCACAGCGCCGTCGTGGAGATCATCGTCAAGAAGAACGCCCGGTGCCGGTACACGACCATCCAGAACTGGTCGAACAACGTCTACAACCTGGTCACCAAGCGCGCCGTGTGCCACGAGGGCGCGACCATGGAGTGGGTCGACGGCAACATCGGCTCCAAGGTCACCATGAAGTACCCGGCGGTCTACATGACCGGCGAGCACGCCAAGGGCGAGGTGCTGTCGGTGGCGATGGCCGGCGAGGGCCAGCACCAGGACGCCGGCGCCAAGATGGTGCACGCCGCGCCGCACACCTCCTCGACCATCGTGTCGAAGTCGATCGCCCGGGGCGGCGGCCGCACCTCGTACCGCGGTCTGGTGCAGGTGCTGGAGGGCTCGACCAGCAGCAAGAGCACGGTCAAGTGCGACGCGCTCCTGGTCGACACGATCTCCCGCTCCGACACCTACCCGTACGTCGACATCCGCGAGGACGACGTGTCGATGGGGCACGAGGCGACCGTCTCCAAGGTCAGCGAGGACCAGCTCTTCTACCTGATGAGCCGGGGCCTGAGCGAGGACGAGGCGATGGCGATGATCGTGCGCGGCTTCATCGAGCCGATCGCCAAGGAGCTCCCGATGGAGTACGCGCTGGAGCTCAACCGCCTGATCGAACTCCAGATGGAGGGCGCGGTCGGCTGACGCCGGCCACCCTCGCCTCACTGACACCGTCGTCGCTGAACAGACCAAGGAAGAGATGACTACCCAGGCTTCCGCGCCGCCCACGACCAAGTCGCAGGCGCTCCGCTCGTACGACGTCGCCGACTTCCCGGCCCTGACCGGCCTGGAGGAGGAGTGGCGCTTCACCCCGCTCAAGCGCCTGCGCGGCCTGACCGGGTCGGCGCAGGGTGCGACCGGCACGGTCCGGCACGAGTACGGTGACCTGCCCGAGGGCGTCACCGTCGACCGGATCGGCCGGGACGACCCGCGGGTGGGCAGCGTGCTCACCCCGTTCGACCGGGTCAGCGCGCTCGCGTACGGCGGGGCCGACGGCGCGCTGCTGGTGCGCGTCGACCGCGACGCGGTGGTGGAGGCGCCGGTGCGCCTGCGGGTGGTCGGCGAGAACGCCGAGGCGCTCGCCTTCGGTCACACGTTCGTCGAGGTGGACCGGTTCGCCGAGGCCACAGTGGTGATCGAGCACGTCGGCTCGGCCACGCTGGCCGACAACGTCGAGGTGACTGTGGGCGACGGGGCGAAGCTGACCCTGGTCACCGTCGCCGACTGGGCCGACGACGCGGTGCAGGCGCAGCACCTCAAGGTGCGGCTGGGCCGCGACGCCCGGATCCTGCACGTGCAGGTCAGCCTCGGCGGTGACCTGGTCCGGCAGTACACGTCTGTCGAGTACACCCAGCGCGGCGGCGAGGCCGAGCTGTACGGCGTCTACTTCGCCGACTCCGGCCAGCACCTGGAGCACCGGCAGCTGGTCGACCACACCGTGCCGGACTGCCGCAGCAACGTCGGCTACCGGGGCGCGCTGCAGGGCGACGACGCGCACACGGTCTGGGTCGGCGACGTGCTGATCCGTGCCGAGGCGACCGGCACCGACACGTACGAGATCAACCGGAACCTGCTGCTCACCGACGGCGCGCGGGCCGACTCCGTACCCAACCTGGAGATCGAGACCGGCGAGATCGCCGGCGCCGGGCACGCCAGCGCGACCGGCCGGTTCGACGACGAGCAGCTGTTCTACCTGATGGCCCGGGGCATCCCGGAGGCCGAGGCGCGGCGCCTGGTGGTGCGCGGCTTCTTCGCCGAGCTGATCAACAAGATCCCGGTCGAGGACCTGCGCGAGCGCCTGGGCGACGCCATCGAGGCCCGGCTGGCGAAGGCCGGCGCCTGATGCTCAAGATCTGCTCCACCGAGGACGTGCCGAAGGGCACCGCGATCAGCGCCGACGTGGACGGCGTGCAGGTCGCGATCGTGCACGGCGAGGACGACGTGTTCTACGCGGTGCACGACGAGTGCTCGCACGCCGCCGTGGCGCTGTCCGAGGGCGAGGTCGAGGGCTGCACGCTGGAGTGCTGGCTGCACGGATCCCGTTTCGACCTGCGTACCGGTGAGCCCACCGGGCTGCCCGCGACCGAACCCGTACCCGTCTATCCCGTCGAAGTCCGCGACGGCGACATCTACCTTTCCGTGGACGGCGACGGCCGTCCGCTGCCGAGCAATGGAGTGACCCGCTGATGAGCACCCTGGAGATCCGCGACCTGAAGGTGTCGGTCAAGCTGCCCGAGGGTGAGCTCAAGCCGATCCTGCACGGGGTCGACCTGACCGTGCGCTCCGGCGAGACGCACGCCATCATGGGCCCGAACGGCTCCGGCAAGTCCACGCTGGCGTACTCGATCGCCGGTCACCCCAAGTACGAGATCACCGGCGGCGAGGTGACCCTCGACGGCGAGGACGTGCTGTCCATGTCCGTCGACGAGCGGGCCCGCGCCGGTCTCTTCCTGGCCATGCAGTACCCGGTCGAGGTCCCCGGCGTGTCGGTGGCCAACTTCCTGCGTACCGCCAAGACCGCCATCGACGGCGAGGCGCCGAAGCTGCGCACCTGGGCCGGGGAGCTGCGGGGCGCGATGGAGAAGCTCCAGATGGACCCGGCGTTCGCCCAGCGCAACGTCAACGAGGGCTTCTCCGGTGGCGAGAAGAAGCGGCACGAGATCGTGCAGCTGGAGCTGCTCAAGCCGAAGATGGCGATCCTCGACGAGACCGACTCCGGTCTGGACGTGGACGCGCTGCGCGTGGTCAGCGAGGGCGTGAACCGGGTGCGCGACACCGGTGACACCGGCCTGCTGCTGATCACCCACTACACGCGCATCCTGCGCTACATCAAGCCGGACTTCGTGCACGTCTTCGTGGCCGGCCGGATCGTCGAGCAGGGCGGCCGGGAGCTGGCCGACAAGCTCGAGGAAGAGGGCTACGAGCGGTACGTCGCCGGGGCCGGCGCGGCGCGGGCCTGAGACTCGACATGACCTCGATGGCCATCCCGGCGGGCATGCCGCAGTACGACGACGTGCCCCGCTTCGACGTGGCGAAGGTGCGGGCCGACTTCCCGATCCTCGACCGGGAGGTCAACGGTCACCCGCTCGTCTACCTGGACAGCGCGAACACCTCGCACAAGCCGCGGCAGGTGCTCGACGTGCTCGCCGAGCACTACGCGCTGCACAACGCCAACGTGTCGCGCTCGGTGCACACGCTGGGCACCGAGGCGACCGAGGCGTACGAGGGCGCGCGGGCGAAGATCGCCGCGTTCATCAACGCGCCGAGCGTGGACGAGGTGGTGTTCACCAAGAACTCCACCGAGGCGATCAACCTCGTGGCGTACGCGTTCTCCAACGCCTCGCTGCGCGCGGACGGCGACCCGCGGTTCCGGCTGGGCCCCGGCGACGAGATCGTGATCTCCGAGATGGAGCACCACTCGAACATCGTCCCGTGGCAGCTGCTGGCGGAGCGCACCGGCGCGACGCTGCGCTGGTTCCCGGTCACCGACCAGGGCCGGCTCGACGAGTCCGGCCTGGACGACCTGGTCACCGAGCGGACGAGGATCGTCTCGCTGGTGCACATGTCGAACATCCTCGGCACCGTCAACGCCACCTCGCGGATCACCGCGCGGGTCCGCGAGGTCGGCGCGCTGCTGCTGCTCGACTGCTCGCAGTCGGTGCCGCACCTGCCGATGGACGTGGTCGACTACGACGCCGACTTCATCGTCTTCACCGGGCACAAGATGTGCGGCCCGACCGGGATCGGCGTGCTGTGGGGCCGGGGCGAGCTGCTCGCCGCGATGCCCCCGGTGATGGGTGGCGGCTCGATGATCGAGACGGTGACGATGGCGGGCTCGACGTTCGCCGCGCCGCCGGCCCGGTTCGAGGCGGGCACCCCGCCGGTCGCCGAGGCGGTGGCGCTCGGCGCGGCGGTGGACTACCTCACCGCGATCGGCATGCCGGCGATCCAGTGGCACGAGAAGGAGCTGACGGCGTACGCGCTCGACGCCCTCGCCACCGTGCCGGAGCTGCGGATCTTCGGCCCGACGGTGCCGGTGGGCCGGGGCGGGACGATCTCGTTCGCGCTCGGTGACGTGCACCCGCACGACGTCGGGCAGGTGCTCGACTCGCTCGGTGTGCAGGTGCGGGTGGGCCACCACTGCGCCAAGCCGGTGTGCACCCGCTTCGGGGTGCCGGCCATGACGCGGGCGTCGTTCTACCTCTACACCACCACTGCGGAGATCGACGCCCTGGTGGCGGGTCTGGAGCGGGTGCGGAAGGTGTTCGACTGATGCAACTTGAATCTCTCTATCAAGAGATCATTTTGGACCACTACAAGCACCCGCACGGCCGTGGTCTGCGGGACGCGACGGACCCGGCGGCCCGGGTCGGCGAGGCGCACCACGTCAACCCGACCTGCGGCGACGAGATCACCGTACGGGTGGCGACCGACGGCAGCGTGTTCACCGACATCTCGTACGACGGGATGGGCTGCTCGATCAGCCAGGCGTCGGCGAGCATCCTGCACGAGCTGCTGCGCGGCAGGGCCGCGAGCGACGCCGCCGTGGTGCACGAGGCGTTCGTGCAGTTGATGTCCGGGCGGGGCCAGGTCACGCCGGACGAGGACGTGCTCGGAGACGGGGTGGCGTTCGCGGGTGTCGCGCGCTACCCGGCCCGGGTGAAGTGCGCGCTGTTGTCGTGGATGGCGTTCAAGGACGCCGCGGCACGCGCCGGGGTGGGCGTGAGCCCGGAGGTGAAGGCATGAGCGACGAGAACATGACCCCCGAGGCCGGCGCGGTGGCGACGGACGGCACCGCCGTCAACGGGACTGTTGCCGACGGTGCGGCAGCGGGTGCGGCGGCCCCGGCCGGCGGCAAGGCCGCGATCGGTGACATCGAGGAGGCGATGAAGGACGTCGTCGACCCCGAGCTGGGCATCAACGTGGTCGACCTCGGCCTGGTGTACGGCGTCCACGTCGACGACGAGAACGTCGCCACCCTGGACATGACGCTGACCTCGGCGGCCTGTCCGCTGACCGACGTCATCGAGGACCAGGCGCGGCAGGCGCTGACCACCGGTCCGGGCGGCGGCCTGGTGAACGACATCCGGATCAACTGGGTGTGGCTGCCGCCGTGGGGCCCCGACAAGATCACCGACGAGGGGCGCGACCAGCTCCGCTCGCTCGGCTTCAACGTCTGACCGTTCTCCCGGTCACCGCCACGGGCGCGGCACCCCTGCCAAGGGGATGCCGCGCCCGTCGTGTCTGCGGGCTTGATCGACACCGTTACGCCGAAGTGTTGTGGTTGGAGGGGGTCTGATGCCGCTACGTAGCGGTGTCGTCAAGGTGTGGGCTGACGGCACTGCCATCGGCGGCGGGGCCGGGAACGGCGAGATCTTGGTACGAGAACGCCCCTTGGGCGGCCGTTTCCTTCCGTGACCTCCTCGCTTCCCTCATGCCGGGATCCGGCTCCCTAGTTGTGGGAAACTGTCCGCCTGTTCGGCTTGATCGACACCACTTCGCCGAAGTGGTGTGGTCGGAGTCGCTTTGATGCCGCTACATCGGCGTAGTGGTGCCGATCAAGGTGGGCTGACGGCACTGCCATCGGCAGCGGGGCCGGGAACGGCGAGATCTTGGTACGAGATCGCCCCCGAGGAGGCAGATTCGTACCAAGATCCCCAGCCCAGCCCAGCCCAGCCCAGCCCAGCCCAGCCGCGGGGTGCGCGTGCGGGCGCGCGGGAAAAGGGGTCGCGGGGTGGGGGAGTGGGGCGCAGGATGAGCGGGTGATCGAGGCGTACCCGAAGCAGGTTCCTGTCCGTGCGGCCACTGCCGCGCGTCGACAGCGCACCCTGCCCTCGGCCGCCTCGACCCATCACCCGTCGTCGTGACCGGGGCGTTCCTGGCCGGCCTGGTCGCCGGCTACGGCGTCGCCATTCCGGTCGGCGCGATCGCGATCCTCATTCTCGGACTCAGCGCCCGTACCTCGTTCCGGGTCGGTGCGGCTGCGGCGCTCGGCGTGGCCAGCGCCGACGGGCTCTACGCGGCCGTGGCGGCGCTGGGCGGCGCCGCGGTGGCGAGCCGGCTCGCGCCGGTCGCGGGTCCGCTGCGACTGGTCGCCGCGGGGGTGCTGTTGGCTCTCGCCTGCCTCACCGCCTGGCGTGCGCTGCGCCCACCCGCCCCGACGCCAGAGCCGAGCGTGGAAGGCGGACCGGCCCGAGAAGGCGGGCCGCATCGGACGGCGGCGGCGCGGGGCGGGCTGGACACACCGGTGCGGGCGTTCGCCGCGGTCCTCGCGCTGACCCTGCTCAACCCGGCCACAGTGGTCTACTTCGTGGCGCTCGTCCTCGGCCGGGGTGACGTGCTCGGTGGTGGTCCGGCGGGCGCGGGTGCCTTCACCGCCGGGGTGTTCCTCGCCTCGGCGAGCTGGCAGTTGCTGATCGCCGGCGGCGGCACGCTGATCGGCCGGGCCCTCACCGGTCCCCGCGGGCGGCAGGTCACCGCGCTGCTGTCCAGTGTCATCGTCGCCGCGCTCGCAGTCGCCACGGTGCTCGCTGTCTGACCGACGTGGACACGCCGATGTGTCGGCCGGATTGCGGGCCGGTTCATGATCCGTAACCCCGGGATCGGCCGGAACGGCGGTTCCGGATGACGGAAGGAGCCGTCCCGGTCCCGCGTCCGACCACAGGTGCCCTCGGTCGTCAGGCCGGCCGTGCCGGGCCTGCGAAGCGCAGATCCCGCAAGCCGGGACGACCCGGATCACCGTCCAGGTAGAACCGCATCCTCTTTGCGGGTGATGTTCGAAGTCGCGAGTGGTCCTAGGGTCACGGAACAATCCGTGGACCGTTCACGTACGTCCGGTCATCCCCACCGGTCGTGCGTCAGTCCACACCCGACCGAACAGGGAGAAGACTTGAGGATCACCCTCGGGCGCCCGCCGCGCGACCGGCAGCCCGCCGGACCGCCTCGGCGCGGACGGACCGCTGCCCTCCTCGTCGCCGCGCTGGCCGCGGCGACGCTTCCCGTTCTCGCGGCGCCCGCGCCCGCCTCCGCCGCTCCCGGCGTCCACGGACCGTGGCAGAAGGTGGACGGCAAACCGGCGGCCACGAAGGCGGGCCGCAAGGCGGCGATCAAGGCCAAGCGACTGGCCGCGTACAAGCTGGACCGCGGCACCATGCAGGGCCTGCTGGACAAGGCGCCGGCGGAGAAGCGCGTCGCGGTGGCCCGGGTGGCGAAGCAGGTGGTGTCGCTGCCCGCTCCGGACGGCACGTTCCAGCGCTTCGAGCTGGTCGACTCGCCGGTGATGGAGGCCGGCCTGGCGGCGAAGCACCCGGAGATCACCACGTACGCCGGCAAGGGCCTGGACGACCCGACCGCTACCATCCGGGCGGACCTCACCCCGCTCGGGTTCCACGCCTCGGTCCGCTCGGCGAAGGGCAACTGGTACATCGACCCGTACTACCAGCGCGACCAGAGCCTGTACGCGAGCTACTTCGCCCGCGACCTGGAGCACCCCGACGGCGAGTTCGTCGAGCGTGAGGACGTCACGCAGGAGGCGCACGCGCTGGCCGAGGAGATCGCCGAGGCGGAGGTGCCGGCCGGGCCGCTGGTGAAGCTGCGCACCTACCGGGTGGCGCTGGTGACCGACCCGTCGTACGCCACCTACTTCGGCGCGGAGAACGTCACCGCCGCGAAGGTGACGCTGATGAACCGGGTCACCCAGATCTACGAGGACGAGACCGCGATCCGGCTCGTCCTGATCAACGACACCGACAAGACGAACCTGAACACACCGGCCCTGGCCACCGAGCCGAACGGTCCGTGCGGCGCGGCGGCCTGCTTCACGCCGGCGCAGCTCACCTCCTGCGGCGGCGGCACGCTCAGCCGTAACCGCATCGTGCTCGGCCAGCTGGTCGGCGCGAGCAACTACGACGTGGGCCACGTCGGCCTGGGCGTCAACGGAGGCGGCGTGGCCAGCCTCGGCGTGATCGGCGGCAACGGCAAGGCGCAGGGCTGCACCGGCCTGCCCACGCCGGTCGGCGACTTCTACGCGGTCGACTACGTCTCGCACGAGATGGGTCACCAGTTCGCCGGCAACCACACCTTCAACGGCACGCAGTACAACTGCTCGGGCGGCAACCGCAGCGCGGCCAACTCGTACGAGCCGGGCAGCGGTTCGTCGATCATGGCGTACGCGGGCATCTGCCAGCAGGACAACCTCCAGCCGCACAGCGACCCGTACTGGTCGCACCGCAGCTACACCGAGATCACCAACTACGTCACGTCGAACCGCCCCGCCATCAACGAGGTGCAGAGCGTCTCGCTGTACGGGTTCGACGCCGACGGTGACTCGTTCACCATCAGCTACGCGGGCAGCGACTCGGCGCCGATCGTGCGGGGCGTCAACTACACCACCGCCGGCATCAAGGCCGCCGTCGAGGGCATCGCCGGCTGGCCGGCCGGCGCGACCGTCACCGTGGCCGCGTTCGGTGGCAGCGGCACGCTCAACGACAACGGCTTCCAGGTGACCTTCGGCGGCACGCTGGCGACCACGAACGTGGCGTCGCTGGAGCTGACGAACGCCGCCGGTGCCTCCGGCTTCGTCGGTGAGACGGCGAAGGGCGGCGCCATCGACAACGGCGGCTGGCTGGTCGAGGAGACCACCAACCACGCCCCGGTGGTCACCGTGCCGGACACCGTCACCATCCCGGTGCGTACGCCGTTCGCGCTGACCGGCAGCGCCACCGACGCCGACGGCGACACCGTCACGTACCTGTGGGAGCAGAACGACAGGGGTGCCACGACCGGCACCGCGCTGACGAACAACACGAAGGTCAACGGCCCGCTGTTCCGGGTGTTCGGCGAGGCGGCGATCGTGTCGCCGACCGACACGCTGAAGTACTACTCGCCGGGTCTGAACGCGGTCACCACCGACTCGACCCGGGTGTTCCCGGACCTGCGGCAGATCCTGGCCGGCAACACCAACGCGGCCACCGGCGCCTGCCCGGCGCCCCCGGCGCCACCGGCCACCGGTGGCGCCTCGAACGTGCCGGCCGAGCTGGTCGACTGCTACTCCGAGTTCCTGCCCACCCGCGACTGGGTCGGCATCGCGGGCGACCGGACCCTGCACTTCAAGCTCACCGCCCGGGACGGGCGGCTGGGCGGCGGCGGCATCGGCAGCGCCGACGTCTCCGTGGTGCTGGCGCCGGACGCCGGTCCGTTCCTGGTGACCTCGCAGGGCGCCGCCGCCGTCCTGGACGGCGGCTCGACCCAGACCGTGACGTGGGACGTGGCCGGCACCGACGTGGCGCCGGTGAACGCCGCGCAGGTGAAGATCTCGCTGTCCGCCGACGGCGGGCTGACCTTCCCGTACGTGCTGGCCGAGCAGACCGCGAACACCGGCACCGCGACGGTGACGCTGCCGAACGTGGCGACCGGGAAGGCCCGGATCAAGATCGAGGCGGTCGGCAACGTCTTCTTCGACGTCAACGACGCCGACTTCACCATCCGCTCCGCCCCGGTCGTCACCAGCACCGCCCCGGACGGCGGCGTGCGTGTGCAGTACAGCGACGCGCTCTCGCCCGCCGTCACGGTGACCGCCACCGACGGCGACACCACGGGCGCGGACCTGACCGCTGCCGCCACCGGGCTGCCCGCCGGCCTGTCCCTGGCCGTCGCGAGCACCTCGGCGACGGACGCCCGGCCCGGGGCGCGCACCTGGACGGTCGCCGGCACCACCACGGCGGCCCCGGGCGACTACCCGGTCACCGTGACGGCCTCCGACGGCTCCGGTCTGACCGGCAGCACCTCGTTCACCGTCACCGTCGCCGCCGAGGACGCGGCGGTCAGCTGGGCCGGTGACACGCTCGTGAACACCGCGACCGGCGGCTCGTCCAGCCAGGTGTTGCTGCGGGCCGTGGTCCGGGACGGCTCGGTGCTGCCCGGCGCCACGGACACCACAGCCGGTGACATCCGGACCGCCACCGTCACCTTCACCAAGGACGGCGTGACGCTCTGCGCCGCAGTGCCCGCCCTGCTCGGCACGGCCACCACCACCGCGTCCGCGGCGTGCACGGCCACCCTGCCGAAGGGCACGCACACCGTCACCGCGACCGTCGGCGGCAACTACACGGGCAGCACCACCGCCCAGGTGACAGTCGCCGTCTCCGACGGCGGGTTCCTCACCGGCGGCGGTCACCTGACCGCCACCCGCTCGGCGGGGACCTACCCGGCCGACGTGAACTCCACTGTCGAGGTGGAGCTGAACGCGAAGCCGGGCAAGCCGAACAAGCCCGCCACCGGTAAGGCCGAGGTCGAGTTCCGCTCCGGCGGGAAGTCGTACACGATCAGGGCCGGCACTGTGGACGCACTCGGCGTCACCTCGGCGGGCAAGGTCGCCCAGGTGCGCTACCAGGCCGCCCTGTACGACAACAAGGGCAAGCTGGTGGCCTCCGGCCTGACCCTGGCCGTGACGGTGACCGACAGGGGCGCCCCCGGTAGGAACGACACCGTCGGGCTGACCCTGTGGCGGGGCGGCTCGCTGCTCTTCTCGTCCGACTGGACGGGCGGCGCGACCGCCGAGGTCACGCTGAAGGGCGGCAACCTCACCGTCCACTGATCCACGCGGCAGACGCGGGAGGGCACCGGTCACGGTGTCCTCCCGCGTTGCGTTCCCGGGTCCGTCGATGGCGTACCGTCGGGCCATGAGCAGCCGACCCGCCGCCGGGGGTGGCCGGTGGGTCGAGGTCGACCCCGGCCGCGTCGCCCGCTGGGTCGAGGGCTTCACCGACCGGCACGGCCCGCCGACCACGACAGTCCAGGAGTACGGGCTGCTGCTCACCGCCCCGGACGGCGCCACCGCCGAGCTGCACACCCCGCCCGGCGCGAGCGCGTCGGCGGACGTACCCGGATTCGTCGCCTCCGCCACGGCGGCCCGCCGGCTCGGTCTGCTCCTGGCCCGCAAGGGCGCTGTCGCGGTCGGCGTCGCCGACGGCACCGACCTGGCGGTCTCCAAGGTGGACACCCGGTACGTGCAGGGCCGGACCGCGGCGGGCGGCTGGTCCCAGCAGCGGTTCGCCCGGCGGCGCGACAACCAGGCGAAGGCCGCCCTGGGCGACGCGGCCGAGCTGGCCGTACGCCTGTTGTTGCCGGAGGCGGGCACGCTGGCGGCGCTGGTGTGCGGCGGCGACCGGCGCGCGGTGGACACCGTGTTGGCCGACCGGCGGCTGGCCCCGCTCGCGACGCTGCGCGCGCCGCGCCTGCTCGACGTGCCGGAACCCCGGCACGCGGTGCTGGTGGCGGCAGTCGCCGCCGCCCGGGCGGTCCACATCCTGGTCCGCTGAACAGGAAAGATCACCTCAAGACGGCGCAATCCCGCTCCTCGATGATGCATCGAATCGACTCGATGCATATGGTCGGTGTCACGAAGCGGCGGGTCTCCGGGCGACCCGCAGGGCCCGCTTCACCTCCGCCATCACGTGCCGACATCGTTGGGAGAGAACAACTTCATGAGCGGATATCAGGACGGCCGGCTGCGGGCCCGGTGGCGCCGTGCGACGAGGCTCCTCGTCGCGGCGGCGGCGATGAGCGTCGGAAGCCTCGTGCTCACCACCGCACTCACGGCCGGTACGGCGAACGCGGGCCCGGTGCAGCGCGCCGCCCTCGCCGCGCCCACCGTCAGCAGCGTCACCGCGGGTGGCGCGCACACGTGTGCGATCAGCACCGACGGGGGACTGTGGTGCTGGGGCTCGAACTACGGCGGCCAGCTCGGCGACGGGACCACCACGAACCGTAGCGCCCCGACGCAGGTCGGCACCGCCACCTGGACGAACGTCGACGCCGGCTCCGGGCACACCTGCGCGGTCCGCACGGACGGGACGCTGTGGTGCTGGGGCTCGAACTTCCGGGGTCAGCTCGGCGACGGGAGCACCACCAGCCGCAGCGCCCCGACGCAGGTCGGCACCGCGACCACCTGGGCCCGGGTCGACGCCGGCCCCCAGCACACCTGCGCGATCCGCACCGACGGCACGCTCTGGTGCTGGGGCTTCAACCGGACCACCCAGCTGGGCGTCGGCGCCTCGCCGTACGTCGCGAACACCCCGTTGCAGGTCGGCACGGCCACCGACTGGGTGAGCGTCTCGACCGGCTACGGGCACACCTGCGGTGTCCGGACCGGCGGCACGCTCTGGTGCTGGGGGGCCAGCTCGGACGGCCAGCTCGGGCTCGGCAACCTGACGCCCCAGACCGCGCCCGCGCAGGTCGGCACCGCGACCGGGTGGACCGGCGTCGCCGCCGGGTACGCGCACACCTGCGGGGTCCGCTCCGGCGCGCTGTGGTGCTGGGGGGAGAACGGATACGGGCAGCTCGGCGTGAGCGGCACGTACCGGACCGCGCCGGTGCAGATCGGCACGGCCACCACGTGGAACCGGATCGCCGCCAGCAGCGACACGTCCTGCGCGTCGCGTACCGACGGCACCCTGTGGTGCTGGGGCAAGAACTCGGCCGGCCAGGTGGGCGACGGCAGCACCAACCACCGGTCCGCGCCCGCCCAGGTCGGTACGGCCACCACCTGGACCGGCGGCCTCGCGGTCACCGATCACGGCTGCGCGATCCGTACCGACGCCGGACTGTGGTGCTGGGGCGACAACAGTGGGGGCCAGCTCGGTGACGGGACGACCGTCAACCGGTCCACCCCGGCTCAGGTGACACTGCCGGCCTGACCGGCCCCGGAAACGACATCGGCCCGCACCGCCGACCAAGTCGGCGGTGCGGGCCGGTGCACGAGCGGCTCAGGCCCCCGAACCGAAGGTGTCGCAGGACTTCGGGTCACCGGTGGTGAAGCCCTTGGTGAACCACTGCTTGCGCTGCTCCGAGCTGCCGTGGGTGAACTCGTCCGGGTTCACCGGCCGGCCGGACCGCTGCTGGATCGCGTCGTCACCGATCTTCTCGGCGGTGTCGATGGCCTGCGAGATGTCCTGCTCGGTGATGCTCTTGAAGATCTTCTGGCCCTTGTCGTCGGCCGTGCCGGTGGCGTTCTTCGCCCACGCCCCGGCGTAGCAGTCGGCCTGCAGCTCCAGCTTCACCGCGAGCGCGTTCGCGCTCTGCGGATCGCGCTGCTGCTGGCGGCGCATCTGCGCCTCGGTGCCGAGCAGGTCCTGCACGTGGTGGCCGTACTCGTGGGCCAGCACGTACGGCTGGGCGAACTCGCCCTCGGCGCCGAGCTGGTCGGCGAGCAGCTTGTAGAAGGTGAGGTCGATGTAGACCAGGTCGTCGGCCGGGCAGTAGAACGGGCCCACGCCCGAGTCGGCAGCGCCGCAGGCGGTGCTCACGTTCTGGCTGAAGAACACCGTCTTCGACGGCCGGTACTGCTCGCCGAACGCCTCCGGCATCGCGGTACGCCAGTACGCCTGGATCGAGTTGACGTAGAGCGCGTTGCGGCAGTCGAGCTGCTTCAGCGCGTCCTGCGCCGAGCACTTCTGCTCCAGCGAGGTGTTGTCGCCCTGCTCGTCACCGCCGCCGTTGGTGGCGGCGTTGAGGCCGAAGCCGCCGCCCACCAGGGCGACCAGTACGGCGATGATGATGCCCACGATCCCGCCCCGGCCGCCGCCGATCGGGATCGGAATGCCCATCCCGCCGCCTCCGCCGGACCCTCGCCGGTCGTCCACCTGGCTGGTGTCGACCCGCGCGTTCTCGTTCAGCTCCATGTTGACCCCGATCACCGATGTGTCCGTTTGTGATGGTTGCGGTACCGGACCGGGTCCGGACGGCGGATTTCGTACCCGATGATCTTGCGCGGTAATCCGGGGGAGGGGGCCCGCGGGGCCCGGTACACTTGCCCCCGTGCTGCGCTGCGAAGGCTGAACCGCCCCGCGCCGACGGGAAATTCCACCCGCCGGCGCTTTCGCGTGCCCTGAATCAGCCCTTCCGGACCCGAGAGCGAGTACTCCGAGATGATCACTGCCACCGGCCTGGAACTGCGCGCCGGTTCCCGGATCCTGCTGTCCGACACCACCCTGCGGGTGCAGCCGGGGGACCGGATCGGCCTGGTCGGCCGCAACGGCGCCGGCAAGACCACCACACTGAAGGTGCTCGCCGGGGAGGGGCAGCCGTACGGCGGCCAGATCGACCGGCGCAGCGCCATCGGCTACCTGCCGCAGGACCCGCGTACCGGTGACCTGGACGTCACCGGCCGGGACCGGGTGCTCTCCGCCCGCGGGCTGGACGTGCTCATGGCGCAGATGAAGGAGCTGGAGAACAAGCTCGCCGAGGGCGCCGACGACGAGCGGCTGGTCCGCCGCTACGGCGCGCTGGAGGACCAGTTCGCCTCGCTCGGCGGCTACGCGGCCGAGGCCGAGGCGGCCCGGATCTGCGCCAACCTCGGCCTGCCCGACCGCGCCCTGGCGCAGACCATCGGCACGCTCTCCGGCGGTCAGCGCCGCCGCATCGAGCTGGCCCGGATCCTGTTCCGCGACGCCGGCGAGAACGGCGGCGGCATCCTGCTGCTCGACGAGCCCACGAACCACCTCGACGCCGACTCGATCACCTGGCTGCGCGGCTTCCTCGCCAACCACAAGGGCGGCCTGATCGTGATCTCCCACGACGCCTCGCTGCTGGAGGCCGTGGTCAACAAGGTCTGGTTCCTGGACGCCACCCGCTCCGTGGTCGACACGTACAACCTGGGGTGGAAGGCGTACCTGGAGGCGCGCGAGACCGACGAGCGGCGCCGCCGCCGCGAGCGCGCAAACGCCGAGAAGAAGGCCGGCGCCCTGATGGCGCAGGCGGACAAGATGCGGGCCAAGGCCACCAAGACCGTCGCCGCGCAGAACATGGCCCGGCGCGCCGAGCGCCTGCTCTCCGGCCTGGACGAGGTCCGCGTCGCGGACAAGGTCGCGAAGGTACGGTTCCCGAGCCCCGCGCCGTGCGGCAAGACGCCGCTGACCGCGACCGGGCTGTCCAAGTCGTACGGGTCGCTGGAGATCTTCACCGACGTCAACGTGGCGGTCGACCGGGGTTCCCGGGTGGCCATCCTCGGCCTCAACGGCGCCGGCAAGACCACGCTGCTGCGGATGCTCGGCGGGCTGCTCGAGCCGGACACCGGCGAGGTGCGCCCCGGGCACGGGCTGCGGCTCGGCTACTACGCCCAGGAGCACGAGACGCTCGACGTGGACCGGACGATCCTGGAGCACATGCGCAGCGCCGCGTCCGACCAGACCGACACCGACCTGCGCAAGATCCTCGGCGCGTTCCTGTTCTCCGGCGAGGACGTGGACAAGCCGGCCGGGGTGCTCTCCGGTGGCGAGAAGACCCGGCTGGCCCTGGCCACGCTGGTCTGCTCCGGCGCCAACGTGCTGCTGCTGGACGAGCCGACGAACAACCTGGACCCGGTCAGCCGGGAGCAGGTGCTCGACGCGATCGCCCGCTACCCGGGCGCGATCGTGCTGGTCACGCACGACCCGGGTGCGGTCAGCGCGCTCAAGCCGGACCGCGCCATCCTGCTTCCCGACGGCGACGAGGACGCCTGGTCCGACGACCTGCTGGAGCTGGTCGAGCTGGCCTGACCCCGCCGTCGCCGGGGGCGTCCGGCGTGCCGGAGGGTCACGAACAGCACCATGAGCACGACGGTGTCGTCGAGATCGGTGGCGGCGAAGACACCGGCGGCACCCGCCGCGGCCGTGATCACGTCAAACACCCCGCGCACGATACGGCCCGCCGCACCGGCCATCGCATGATCCACACCAGTTCGCCGAAGTGGAGGTGTCCGGAGCACGGTGATGCAGCCACTTCGGGGAAGTGGTGTCGATCATGCGGGAGGATGCCGCCACCTCGCCGAACTGCCGCGTGCAGGCTCGCCGGCGGGGCGGTACGGATCAGCCGGCCGGAAGGATCACTCTATCGGGAAGCTGACATTGCGTAGCGTGTCGGTTGGCGAATAGTTGATATCTGGCGCATGATCGTCCGAGGCGGTCTAATAGGTGGGACCGTATCCGAACCGCACAGTCTGGGACGTGAGGAATCAGCATGGCAGCCACCGGCACAGCCACCAGCACTGAGAAGGGTCGCCGGATCGTCGGGGCCGAGCGTCAGACGCTCGCCAAAGACCTGGTAAAGCGGTACACCGGCGGAGAGAGCATCCGTGCTCTGGCGGCCTCGACCGGCCGTTCCTACGGGTTCATCCACCGGGTGCTCACCGAGTCCGGGGTGCAGCTGCGGCAGCGCGGCGGCGCCCGGCGCCGGAAGAAGGCGTGACCCGCCCCCCAGCGTCGTCCATCAGCGCGTTCCGGGGCGTCCGGTGACCGCCGAGACGACCGGAGTGCGCTTCGACTGCGACGGGCCGGTCGCGACGGTGACGTTGTGCCGGCCCGACGTACTCAACGCCCAGACCCCGGCGATGTGGCGCGCCATGAGCGACTTCTCCCGGGACCTGCCCGGCGACGTGCGCGTCGTCGTCGTACGCGGAGAGGGGCGCGCCTTCTCCGCGGGCCTGGACCTGACGGTCGCCGGTGCGACCGGGCCGGGCTCCTTCGCCGAGCTGGCCGCGATGCCGGAGGCGGAGTGCGCCGACCGGATCGCCGACTACCAGGGTGGGTTCACCTGGCTGCACCGGCCGGACGTGGTGTCGATCGCCGCCGTGCAGGGCCACGCCATCGGCGCCGGCTTCCAGCTCGCGCTGGCCTGCGACATGCGCGTGCTCGCCGCCGACGCGAAGCTCTCGATGGCCGAGGTGACCCTCGGCCTGGTTCCCGACCTGGCCGGCACGCGCCGCCTGGTCGAGCTGGTCGGCTACTCCCGGGCGCTCGAGATCTGCGCCACCGGCCGGCGGATGGACGCCGCCGAGGCGGACCGGATCGGCCTGGCCACGCTCGTGGTGCCGAACGACGAGCTGGACGGCGCCGTGCGTGATCTCTCCGCCGGGCTGCTCGCCAACAACCGGGACGCGATCATCGAGATCAAGGCGCTGCTCGCGGGCGCGGCCGACCGTTCGCACGCCGAGCAGCAGCGCGCCGAGCGGGAGGCGCAGACCCGGCGGATCCGGGACCTGGCCGGGCGGGGCGAATAGCCGGTACGGCGATTTCGTAAGGACCGTTCGGGAAGATCTGGGTTACTCGCGAGGTTGTCACAGGCGTCGGGAGAATGGACTCCGACGGTTCATGCTGCCCCGACGACCCGGAGGTGACGAGTGTCCCACCCGATGGCCGGCGGCGGCATGGGCGGCTGGAGCATGCTCCGGTCGCTGCGCAACCGCGACGAGGTCTCCGCCCACGAGCTCAAACGCGGCACCGCCCGGCGGATCGTCGCGTTCGCCCGGCCCTACCGGCGCGACATCGTCGTCTTCCTGATCACCGTGGTCATCGCCGCGGTGATCGGCGTGGCCACGCCGCTGCTCGCCGGCGACGTCATCGACGCGATCGCCGGCGGCGGCGCGGACGCCCGCTCGACCGTCGTCCGGCTCGCCCTGATCATCGCCGCGCTCGCCGTGGCCGACGCGCTGTTCTCGCTGGTCCAGCGGTGGTATTCGGCCCGTATCGGCGAGGGCATCATCCTCGACCTGCGCACCCGGGTGTACGACCACGTCCAGCGGATGCCGCTGCAGTTCTTCACCCGCACCCAGACCGGCGCCCTGGTCAGCCGGCTCAACAACGACGTGCTCGGCGCCCAGCGGGCGTTCACCTCGACGCTGTCCGGCGTGGTCAGCAACGTCATCCAGCTCGTGCTCACCGCCGGGGCGATGCTCGTGCTGTCGTGGCAGATCACCGTGCTGGCGCTGGTGCTGCTGCCGATCTTCATCATCCCGGCCCGCCGGGTCGGCCGGCGCCTGGCCGAGATCACCCGCGAGTCGTACAACCTCGACGCCAAGATGAACGCCACGATGACCGAGCGCTTCGGCGTGGCGGGCGCGCTCCTGGTCAAGCTGTTCGGCGCGCCGGAGGTGGAGGCCGACCGGTTCGCCCGCCGGGCCGAGCGGGTGCGCGACATCGGCATCCAGTCCGCGATGTACTCGCGGACGTTCTTCGTGGCGATGCTGCTCGTCGCGTCGCTGGCCCAGGCGCTGACGTACGGCGTCGGCGGCTGGCTCGCGGTCACCGGGGCGGTCAGCGCCGGCACCGTCGTCAAGCTGGCGCTGCTGCTGACCCGCCTCTACGGCCCGTTGACCGCGCTGTCCAACGTCCGGGTCGACGTGATGAGCGCGCTCGTCTCCTTCGACCGGGTCTTCGAGGTGCTCGACCTGCGCCCGACCATCGCCGAGAAGCCCGACGCGGTTCCGGTGCCGCGCGGCAACGGCCGGGTCGAGTTCCGCGACGTGCGCTTCCGCTATCCGAGCGCCGCCGAGGTGTCCCTCGCCTCCCTGGAGGAGGTCTCGACGCTCGACCGGACGGTGAACGAGCCGGTGCTGCGGGGCGTCTCGTTCGCCGTCGAGCCGGGTCAGATGGTGGCCCTGGTCGGTCCGTCCGGCGCCGGCAAGTCGACGCTGTCCATGCTGATCTCCCGGATCTACGACGTCAGCGACGGCCAGGTGCTCGTCGGCGGCGTCGACGTACGGGACGCCACGCTCGCCTCCCTGCGCGACGAGATCGGCGTGGTCACCCAGGACTCGCACCTGTTCCACGAGACGATCCGGGAGAACCTGCGCTACGCCAAGCCCGACGCCACCGACGACGAGATCTGGGCGGCGCTGGCCGGCGCGCAGGTCGCCGACCTGGTCCGGGCGCTGCCGGACGGGCTCGACACGACTGTCGGCGAGCGGGGCTACCGCTTCTCCGGCGGCGAGAAGCAGCGCATCGCCATCGCCCGGCTGCTGCTCAAGGCCCCGTCGATCGTGATCCTCGACGAGGCCACCGCCCACCTGGACTCGGAGAGCGAGGCGGCGGTGCAGCGGGCGTTGTCGGTGGCGCTGACCGGGCGTACCGCGCTGGTCATCGCGCACCGGCTCTCCACGGTGCGCGACGCCGACCAGATCCTCGTGCTCGACGAGGGCCGGATCGTGGAGCGCGGCCGGCACGACGAGCTGGTGGCGGTCGGCGGCCTGTACGCCGAGCTGTACCGCACCCAGTTCGCGGTCACCGACTCGCCCGCGCCCCACGCCGAGGCCGAGCAGCCCGAGCCGGTGGTGACCACGGTGCCGATGGGCACCTACGTCGCCCACGAGGCCATGCCCCCGGCCGCCGCCAACTAGCGGCCCGGCGAGACCACATCCCGGCGCCGAGCCGTCGA
This sequence comes from Micromonospora sp. ANENR4, assembly GCF_015354395.1. Lineage (NCBI taxonomy): Bacteria > Bacillati > Actinomycetota > Actinomycetes > Micromonosporales > Micromonosporaceae > Micromonospora > Micromonospora sp. ANENR4. The sequence goes on along the minus strand of NZ_JADKYQ010000020.1, from coordinate 28,860 downwards.
CAGCGCGGCGGCGCCGGACGACCGGCCCGCGACGACCGAAGCCCTAACCCGCGACGACCTCGGCGCGCAGCTCGGCGAACGCGGCGCCGAGCGTCTCCGGGGTGAAGTGGGCGTTCAGGCCGCTCGGATTGGGCAGCACCCAGAGCCGGGCCGCCGCGAGCGTCTCCGGCTGCGGCCCGAAACCGGCCTTCGGCCGGGCGAACCCGATCCGGTACGCGGTCACCCCGACCACCGCCACCCAGCGCGGCCGGTAGTGCTCGACCTTCGCGGTGAGCGTGGCGGCGCCGTCGACCAGTTCATCGGCGGTCAGCTCGTCGGCACGGGCGCTGGCCCGGGCCACCATGTTGGTGATGCCGAGGCCCAGCGCCGGAAGCATGTCCTGCTCACTGGGGTGCAGCAGCCGCGGCGTGAAGCCGCCGCGGTGCAGGGCGGGCCAGAACCGGTTGCCAGGGCGGGCGAAGTGCCAGCCGGTGGCCGCTGACCACAGGCCCGGGTTGATGCCGACGAACAGCACGTCCAGACCGGGTGCGATCACATCGGGCAGCAGCCGGTCGGCCGCCGCGGCGAGCTGCTCGCGGCTGGGCCGGGGATGGCTGCGGGCGGGCGTGCCGGGTCCGGGCGCGGCCTCGGGCCGTCCACCGCCCGGCCGCCGTCGATCGCTCATCGGCCCACCGTCCCGGGTGAACGGCCCGCCGCGGGCGCGGCCACCCGCACCCGGCCGGCCGCCGCGGAAAGCCCGCCCACCGCCGCGGGAAGCCCGGCCGTCGCGCCCACCGTCACAGCCCGCGCAGCGCGCCGCCGTCGACCGGAACGGTGATCCCGGTGACGTACCCGGCGGCGGGGGAGAGCAGGAACGCGGCCACCCGGCCGAACTCCGCCGGGTCGCCGATGCGCCCGAGCGGGATCGCCGCCTCGGCCTGCGCGCGGGCCCGCTCCGGATCGCCGGAACCGGCCAGCAGCTCCCGGTTGCGGTCGGTCATGATCCGTCCCGGCAGCAGGCTGACCACGCGGACGCCGCGCGGGCCGAACTCGTCCGCCATGTCCTTGGCCACGCCGGCGAGGCCCGGCCGCAGGCCGTTGGAGATGCCGAGCCCGGGCAGCGGTCCGCGTACCGAGGTGGACAGCACCAGCCCGATCGCGCCGCCGTCGGTGAGCGCGCCGGCCACCGTGCGGGCGAGCCGGACGCTGCCCAGGAAGACCGTCTCGAACGACTCCCGCCACTGCTCGTCGCTGACGGTGGCGACGGTGCCGGGCGGTGGGCCGCCGACCGAGATCAGCGCACCGTCGAGACGGCCGAAGTGTTCGCGGGCGGCGGCGACGAGCCGCTCCGGGGTGGCGGGGTCGGCGAGGTCGGCGGTCAGCCCGATCGCCCGCTGCGGGTCACCGAGCGCCTCGATCGCGGCGGCCACCCGTTCCGGGGTACGCGCGGAGATGACCACCCGGGCGCCGTCGGCGACGAGGTGTTCGGCGGTGGCGAAGCCGAGGCCGCCGGAGGCGCCGGTGAGCACGTACACCCGGTCGGCGAGTCCGAGATCCATGCACCGATCCTGCCGTACCGGCGGGTGCCTGTCAGCGCGGGGCGGGCCGCACCAGGCGTACCCGGCCGAGAACCTGAACCGCGACGGCGCCGCCGGTCCGGGCGAGGGCCGGCAGCCGGCGCGGCCGGGGCGGGCGGTGGCCGTCGTAGCGGCTCGCGGACTCCCGCGCGGCCAGCTCGTCCGCGCCCAGCGGCGGCAGCGCGTGACGGTCGCGCAGGTCGCGGGCCAGGTCCCAGCCGTCGCGAAGGGAACCGTTCGTGGGACGGCCGTCGGCCCACGTGGTGAACGTGGCCGGCCAGGCGGACCCGAGGCCGGCCGCGAGCAGCGGCCAGTGCCGGGCCACGTCGCCGGCCCGTTTGCGCAGCAGCGCCCGGCGGGCCGCCTCGACCGGGGCCGGGGCGAAGCCCGGCGGCAGCGGTCCACCGGCGACGAGCGCGGCGACCAGCTCGGCCTGCCGGGCCGCCAGGTCGCCGCTCACGTGACAACCGGGTGGCCGGAGGCGGCGGCCAGCGCGTCGAGTTCGCCCCGCAGCTCGGCGGCGGGCGGGTAGTGCCCGTCGCGTTCCAGCAGCAGCGCGGGCGGCCGGCGCCTGGTGCACAGCTCGCGGACCAGGTCCAGCACGGCGGCGGGCACCGGGTCGGTGTGCGTGTCGTGGTAGAAGCCGCCGTGTTCGGCACCGCCCGCCACGTGCACGTAGGCGATGCGCTCCAGCGGCAGCCGGTCCAGCAGCGCGGCCGGGTCGCCGCCCCGGTTGCGGGCGTTGGCGTGCACGTTCGCCACGTCGAGCAGCAGCAGCGCGTCGGTGGCGTCGAGGATCTCGGTGAGGAAGTCCGCCTCGTCCAGCTCGTCGTCCGGCCAGTCGAACAGCGCCGCGATCGGTTCCAGGGCCAGCGGCACCGGCAGCTCCGCCTGCGTCCGCCGGACGTTCGCCACCACCGCCGCGACCGCCTCGCGGCTGCGCGGCAGCGGCAGCAGGTGACCGGCCTCCAGGCCGCCGGCCCGCACGAACGCGATGTGCTCGCTCACCAGCGGCGCGTCCAGGGCCGCGGCCACCCCGGCCAGGTGCGCCACCCGGGCCGGATCGACCGGTTCCGCGCCGCCGAGGGACAGCCGCACCCCGTGGGGTACGACGTCGACGCCGCGTCCGCGCAGCTCGGCGAGCCCGTCCGGGAGCGGCCCGGCCGGGGCGACCGCCTCCGCGACCACCTCGACGAAGCGCAGCCCCGGCAGCCCGGCGACGAAACCGGCGATCTCGGGGCGCCAGCCGATGCCGACGCCGGACGGGCCGCTCATCCGCCGCACCCGCCGCCCCCGCCGCAGCCACCACCCCCGCCGCACGAGCTGCCGCCCCCGCAGGAACTGCCGCCTGCGGTCGCCCCGCCGCCGCACGAGGTGCCGGTGCTCGCGCCGCCCGCGCTGCCCATCGCCTGCCGCTGGATCTCGGCCTGCTCCGCGAAGCCCGGATCCATCGTCCAGAGCGTGGCGGTGCCGAACAGGGCCACGCCCAGCGCCACGTCCGTCGCGCCGTACGTGGAGTAGGCGGGCTCGGCGGCCGGTCGCAGCCAGGCGTGCCGGCGGCGCATGTCGTTCAGCGCGGCGGTGGCCGCCCGGGTGCGCCAGGGCACGCGGTTGAGCAGCACGAACGCGAGGCCGAGCGGGAACAGGCTGAGCAGCAGCCAGCCGGTGGGCCGGTCGTTCAGCATCCCGGAGATCGCGCGCACGATGCCGATCACCAGCAGGGCTCCGACCAGCAGGGCGCCGCGCCGCAGCGTCCGGCGCCGCTCCTGGTCGAGGGCCAGACCCCGGCGTACCAGGCCGTCGCGCAGCTCGTCGAGCGCCCGCCGGACCCACTCGTCGGCGGCCAGTTCCCGGGTCCGCAGACCGCGGCTGGCCGCGTGGTGCACCGCCTGGTCCAGCGGGGTGGCGCCGGCCGGCAGCGGGCCGCCGGTGGTGAGCCGCCGGTCCGGCCGGACGCCGACCGCGCCGCAGTGGCGCAGCCCGCCGAGCGCGGCCCAGACGGCGAGCTGGTCGCCACCGTTGAGGTAGGCGACCTGCTGCGGACCCAGGTCGCCGTACGCGGTCACCGGCGTGCCCGCCAGCATGCGCCGCCGGTACACGATCGCACCGATGACCAGGACGACGGCGAGCAGGAGGTACCAGCGCAGGAATACGGGGCCGGGGATGCCCCAGGTGTCGGAGGGGGTCATCGTCTGCTCCTGTCGCGAGGAGGGGTCGCGGCTCATTGTGGAGCAGGCGCGCCAGAGTCGATCTCCTGGAGGGGCGTAGTTACCGGACCGAGACCGGCGCCGGTTCAGTGCCGGCGGACGGCCTCCTCGACCAGGTCGAGCACGCGGGCCAGGTCGCCGGCCGGACGGCCCATCGCCAGGTGCAGCACCAGTCCGTCGTAGGCCAGCTCCAGGAACTGGGCCAGCACGTCGATCGGCACGTCGTCGCGGAGCACACCCGCCTCGCGCTGGCGCAGCAGACGCTCCCGGGTCGCGGCGGCGATCGCCTCGGACCGTTCCGCCCAGCGCTTGGCGAAGGCGGGGTCGGTGCGCAGCCGGCGGGAGACCTCCAGCTGGCTACCGAGCCAGCCGGTGGTGTCCGGCGAGACGGCCCGGGCGAGCAGGTCGCGCATGACCTGCACCAGGCCGTTACGGGCCACCGTCTCCACCATCGCGGCGGCGTCGTCCTCGGCCACGGCGAGGAACAGCGAGTCCTTGTCCCGGAAGTGGTGGAAGATCGCGCCCCGGGACAGGCCGGTGGCCTCCTCCAGCCGCCGCACTGTGGCGCCCTCGTAGCCGTGCCGGGCGAAACACGCCCGCGCCGCCGCGAGGATCTCCTGCCGGCGCGCGTCGAGCTGGTCCTGACTTACTCTGGGCACGAACGGATCGTCCCAGGTGGAACCGGCCGATGCAAACCGTACGTACGGCTTGAGATGCGATTCCGGATGATCATCCGCGCATCGCCGAGTGGTTAGGATCGGCGCGTGACCGCCCCGCCCGCGCACCCGCTCACCGTCGCCGCCGTCCAGGCCCAGCCCGTCCCCGGTGACGTCGCCGGCAACGCCCGTGCCGCCGCCCGCCTCGTCGGCCGGGCCGAGGGTGCCCGCGTCGTGGTGCTGCCCGAGCTGTTCCTGCCGGCGTACCATCCGCCGACGCTCGGCGCCGATCCGGAGGGCACGGACGTCGCGGCCGACGCCGACGGCCGGGTGACCGACGCCCGGCTGGACCCGCTGCGCTCCGCCGCCGCCGACGCGGGCGCCGCCGTCGTGATCGGCGCCGCCGTCCGCCACCCCGACCGGCGGCGCACCATCTCCTCGCTCGTGGTGGACCGGGCCGGCACGGTCACCGCCGCGTACGACAAGCAGCAGCTCTGGAGCGGCGAGCGGGAGCTGTTCGACGCCGGCCGCCGGGGCGCCACGCTCGAGGTCGACACGTGGCGGCTGGGACTGGGCGTCTGCTACGACGGCTGCTTCCCGGAGCACGCGCGGGCCGCCGCGGGCGACGGCGCGCACGGCTACCTCTGCCCGAGCGGGTACCTGGCCGGCTCGGCGCACCGCCGCGACCTCTACTACGCCGCGCGGGCGCTGGACAACACCATGTACGTGGTGTTCGCCAACTCGGTCGGCGGCGCCGATCCGTGGCGCTTCAACGGCGGCGCGGCGGTGTACGACCCGGAGGGCCGGCCGCTGGCCCGGGGCGCCGACACCGGTGAGGACGTGCTGGTGGCCACGCTGGACCCGGACGCGCTGGCCGCCACCCGTGCGGCGCACACCATGCTGCGGGATCGCCCGCTCGACGCCGGGGCGGCTCGCGCCGTCCTCGTGGCCTGATCGCCGTGGCGGGGCCCTCGGCCCTGTCGGTGCTCCGGCCCGTCCCGTAGGGTGCCCAGGTGCCGTTGCTCCTGCTCGATCTGGACAACACCCTGCTGGACCGCGACGGGCCGTTCCGCGCCTGGGGAGAACGCTTCCTGGACGGCATCGGCGCGCCGCCGGCCGACCTCGACTGGTTGGTGTCCGTGGACGCGGACGGGCTGACCAACAGGTGGGACGTGGCGGACGCGATCCGTGACCGGTACGCGCTGCGTATCCCCTCGATCGACCTGGTCGACGAGCTGCACGACGGCGTGGTGGCGCACATGCGGCTGGACCCGCTGGTGGCCTGCGCGCTGCGGATCGCCGCGGACGCCGGCTGGGTGCCGGTGGTGGTCACCAACGGCGCGTCCCGTCAACAGGACGCCAAGATCCGCAAGACCGGCCTGGACCGCTACGTCGCCGACTGGGTGATATCCGAGGAGGCGGGCGTCAGCAAACCGAACCCGAGGATCTTCGCGCTCGCCGCCCAGCGGGCCCGGATGCCGCTGCGCGGCGCGTGGGTGGTCGGCGACAGCCCGGAGGCGGACATCGGCGGCGCGACAGCCGTGGGCCTGCCCAGCGTCTGGCTGCACCGGGGACGCCGCTGGGCCGATCCGAGGTTCGCGCCCACCCGGATCGAGGACGGTCTGATCGCCGCCGTCGCGGCCGTCCTGGCCGGCTGACGGCGCTCGGCGGCGCGGGCCGGCGGCGGCACGGCGGCGCGGGCCGGCAGGCGGCGCGGCGGCACGGTGGCGCACCGCGCGGAAAATCCGTTGACCCGCCGCGGGCGGGGCACGAGCATGGTGCCGCGCGACTGCGCAGCCGGGTGTGCCCGGTCGAGGAGAGGGGGTCGGTCATGGCCGTTTTCGCAGGGTCTTACCACCTGCCTCCACCAGCCTCGATCGAAGGACAGATCCACCCGTGCGCGATCACGACATCCCGGCGCCGCAGCGCCGAGGCCGCGGCAAGAGCCGCTTCGACGACGACGAACCCGACTTCCTGAAGCGGGGGCGGCGTACCCCGCCGACCCTCACCGACCCGGACGCCGAGCCCGAGGCGGAGGACGCCTGGTCCTCCTGGGACCAGGCCGTCCACGGCCCCGAGCCGCACCCGGAGTGGCTGGTCACCGAACTGGCCGCCCGGGACACCGAGCTCGGGGTACTCAAGACCGGCAAGGAGGCGGACGTCCACCTGGTCCGCCGTGCCGTGCCGGGTACCGACCGCGCCTGCCTGCTCGCGGTCAAGCGCTACCGCGACGCCCAGCACCGGCTGTTCCACCGCGACGCCGGTTACCTGGAGGGCCGCCGGGTACGCCGGTCCCGTGAGATGCGGGCGATGACCGGCCGCACCGCGTTCGGCCGGCAGATGATCGCCGGGCAGTGGGCGGCGGCCGAGTTCGCCGCGTTGTCCCAGCTCTGGGAGATCGGGGCCGCCTCCGGGCGGATCGCCGTGCCCTACCCGGTGCAGCTGCTCGGCACCGAGCTGATGCTGGAGTTCGTCGGCGACGCCGAGGCGGGGGAGGCCGCGCCGCGGCTGGCCCAGGTCCGGCCCGACGACGACGAGCTGCGCGACCTGTGGGACCAGCTCGTGGAGGCGTTGACGGTGCTCGCCCGGGCCGGGTACGCACACGGCGACCTGTCCCCGTACAACCTGCTGGTGCACGCGGGCCGGCTGGTGATGATCGACCTGCCCCAGGTGGTCGACGTGGTGGCGAACCCGCAGGGGGCCGACTTCCTGGCCCGCGATGTGCGGGTGGTGGCCGCCTGGTTCACCGCCCGCGGGATGCCCGCGACGGTGACCGACCCGATGGCGCTGACCGAGGCGCTGCTGCGGGAGGCGGGCGTCCGCTGACCGGCCGGCGTCCCGGGCGGGAGACCGCCCGGGACGCCGGTCCGGGTCACTGCAGGTAGCGCTCGACCTCGGGCACCGGGCGTTCGCCCTGGGCGTCCGGGTCGCCGTGTGCCTGGCGGGCCGCGCGGCGGCGGCGCAGCAGGTCCCAGCACTGGTCCAGGGACTCCTCCAGCGCGCGCAGCCGCTCCCGCGCCTCGTCGTCGGTGCCGGCCTCGTGCTGCTGCGCGTCGGCACGCAGCCGGTGCTCCTCGTCGACGAGTTCCGAGATCCGGCTCAGGATGGTCTTGTCGTCCATGCCCGAAGCTTGGCACAGCGGACGGGTCCGCGCCCGCGTTCCGCCGCCGTCCGTCAGAGGTGAGCGTTGCTCGCTCTCCGCAACGGCCACTGTGTACGCGAGTGACGCATATCCCACGGGCTCCATTCTCGACAAAGAGATTGTTGTTACGTGAAATATCCTCCGACCTGCCTTTTGATCTGCGGCTCAGGATGGCATGCTCGCGAGCAACGTCACGGGTCGATACGGAGTCGCGACCCTGAGTCAACCGAGGGAGCGTTCAGGTGCCCGAACCGACGGACACACCGAGGCCCACCGGCCGACCCCGAACCGTGCCGCTGCGGCAGATCCTGCCGGCGGTGCTCCGCGACCCCGCCCGCGCACTCATCGACATCGGTAACCGTACCGAAGGTGAACTGGTCCGGCTCAACCTCGGCTCGTTCCGCCCCTACCTGGTCACCCACCCCAAGCACGTGCAGCACGTCCTGCGTGACCGGGCGGACAACTACGAACGAGCAGGTGACGGGCTGTTCTGGCGCCCGGTCAAGCGGCTGTTCGGCGAGGGGATCCTCGGCGAGGGGCAGATCTGGTCGGCCAGCCGCCGGATGCTCCAGCCGATGTTCACCGCCAAGCGGGTCGAGGCGCTGGTCGACGGGATGGCCGACGCGATCCGTGACGCGGTGGAGGAGCTGGACGAGCCGGCCCGCGCCGGCCAGCCGGTCGACATCGGCGTGGAGCAGGCGCGCATCGTCAGCCGGGCGATCATGAAGGTGCTGTTCGCCGACCGGATCTCGGTGCCGGACGCGATGCGCGTCATCGAGGCGCAGGACCGCATCGCCACCGCCGTCATCCCCCGGATCATCGTGCCGTTCGCGCCGCTGTCCCTGCCGATGCCCGGCGACCGCACGTTCGCCCGCGCCGTCCGCATCGTCGACGACGTGCTGGTGCCGATCGTCCGCGAGACGCGGGAGTCCGCCGACCAGGGCGACGACGTCATCTCGACGCTCTGGCAGGCCCGCACCGACGACGGGCGGCAGCTCGACGAGCGGCAGGTCCGCAACGACACAGTGGCGATGTTCGCCGCCACCACGGAGACCACCATCAACGTGCTGACCTGGGCCTGGCCGCACCTGGACCAGCACCCCGAGGTGGCCGGGCGGCTCTACGCCGAGATCGACGAGGTGGTCGGCGGCGAGCCGGTACGCCGTGAGCACCTGAGCCGGCTCACCTACACCCGGATGGTGCTGGACGAGCTGCTGCGGCTCTACCCGATCGGGTGGATCATCCCGCGCCGTGCGGTCGCCGGGGACGTCATCGACGGCGTGCCGATCGAGCCCGGCGCCACGATGGCGGTCAGCCCGCTGATCACCCAGCGGATGCGGCAGTTCTGGGACCGCCCGGACGAGTTCGACCCGGAACGGTTCCGCCCCGAGCGCGTCCGCACCCGCCACCGGTACGCCCACTTCCCGTTCGGCGGCGGGCCGCACCAGTGCCTCGGCATGTACCTGTTCTACCTGGAGGCCCAGCTCATCCTCGCCACCATGCTCAGCCGCTACCGCTTCCGGCTGCACCGCCCCGGCGTACCCGGACTGCGGCTGGCCGCGGCGCTGCGGCCGCGCGAACGCGTCGAGCTGACGCTCGTCGCCGCCGGGCGGACGGAGCCGGCGTGACCGACGGGCCGACACCCGATCCGCTTACGGTCGCCGCGGAGCAGGGCCGGGTCTGCGCGCTCGCCGCGCAGGGCCAGCGCGGCCTGCGCAGGGCCGCCGCCGCGCACCCCGAGCTGTTCCCCGGCGACCCGTTCGACGCGACGCTGTTCAGCAGCATCGCGCAGGCGATGGCGTTCAGCGCCCCCTGGCACACCGCCGCCGAGCTGGCGGTGACCAACCGCGCGGTGCTCTGGGGCTTCGCCGTCGACTGGCTGGTCGACCACCAGGCCACCAGCCGGGCCGAGGTCGACCGGATCACCGCCGTCTGCCTGGACGTGCTCGACGGCGGCGAGTCCGCCGACCCGCTGGGCCGGTTCCTCGCCGAGCTGCGCGACGACGTCGCCGCCGCACCCGCATATCCGGCGCTGCGCGGCCTCTGGCGCGACACGATGGCCCGCACGCTCGACGCGATGGCCCGCGAGTGGGACTGGCGGCACACCGGCCGTCCCACGCTCGCCGAGTACCTCGCCAACGCCGACAACCTCGCCGCCACTGTGGTGAACGTGGCCCACTGGATCCACACCGGATCGGTGTCCGACGCCGCCACGCTGGCGCGGCTGATCGAGGTCGGCGACGAGGTGCAGCGGGCCCTGCGCCTGGTCAACGACCTCGGCACCCACCGCCGCGACGCCGAGTCCGGCGACCTCAACGCGCTGCTGCTGGTGGACGATCCGGCCGAGGTCGAGCGGCTCTTCGCCGAGCAGGTCGACCACTGCAGCGTCCTGCTGGCGAAGCTGGCCGGCGAGGTGCCGCGGGAGGCCGGCTTCCTGTCCCGGCAGCTCGGCTTCACCGCCGGCTTCTACCGGAACACCGACTTCTGGGGCGTGCGGTGACGCTCACCGCCGGATCGGTGCCCGCCACCCGGTCCGGGACCACGCACGACCTGATCACCGCGCTCGGCGGCGAACCGGAGGGACAGACGTCGGCGTCGGTCTACGAGACCGGACGGCTGGTCGCGCTCGCACCCTGGCTCGACGGCCACGACCGGCGCGTGGCCTGGCTGCTGGACCGGCAGCGCCCGGACGGCGGCTGGGGCGGTCCCGGCGGGTACGCGCTGGTGCCGACGCTGAGCGCGGTCGAGGCCCTGCTCGCCGTGCTGCACCGCGACGGGCCGTCCGTCGCGCCCGCCGACGCCGCGCGCCGGGGCCTGACGTACCTGACCGGCGCGCTGCGCGACGGCACCCCGCCGGACCTGCCGGCCACCGACCTGATCGTGCCGGCGCTGCTGACCGCCGTGGACCGGCACCTCGGCGGCCCGGCCGGGCCGCCACCCGGGCTGGCCGAGTGGGCCGGCCGGCCCCGCCTGCCGCTGCCGGCCGGTCTCGACCCGGCCCGCCTGAACCGGGTACGCGGACTGCTCGCCACCGGACGCCCGGTGCCGGAGAAGCTGGCGCACGCGCTGGAGGTGGCGGGCGAGCTGGCGTACCGGGCGCCCGGGGTGCGCCCCTCGGTCAGCGGCGCGGTCGGCGCCTCACCGGCCGCCACCGCCGCCTGGCTTGGCGGCCCGGAGCCCGGGCCCGCGCTCGACTACCTGAACACGGTCGCCCGGCCCGGCCCGGTGCCCTGCGCGAGCCCGATCACCGTGTTCGAGCGGGCCTGGGTGCTCGGCATCCTGGTCCGGGCCGGAGTGCCGGTCGGCGCGCCCGAGCCGGTGCTGACCGAGCTGCGCGCCGCGGTCGGACCGTCCGGCGCGGCCACCGCGCCCGGCCTGCCCGCCGACGCCGACACCACGGCGGTCACGCTCTATGCGCTGGCCCGGCTGGGCCGCGCACCCGGTGTCGCGCCGCTGGCCGGGTTCGACACCGGAGCGCACTTCTGCACGTGGCCGGGGGAGGACGGCGCCTCGCTGACCACGAACGCGCACGTGCTCGACGCGCTCGGCGAGCATCCGAGCGCACCCGGCGTCACCGGCGCCCGGCGCCGGGTCACCGAGTGGCTGCTGGAGCGGCAGGAGCCGGACGGGCGGTGGGAGGACCGCTGGCACGCCTCGCCGTACTACGCCACGTATGCGGTGCTGCTGGCACTGGCCGACCACGCGCCGGACGGCGCGGCGCGTACCGCCGTCGAGCGCGGGGTGGCCTGGCTGCTGGACACGCAACGCCCGGACGGCTCCTGGGGACGGTGGGACGGCACCGCCGAGGAGACCGCGTACGGGGTGCTCGCCCTGGCCGACGCGGGCCGGCCCGGTGACCCCCGGATCACGTCGGCGCTGGTGCGGGGGCGTCGTCGACTGTCCGAGCTGGACGGATCCGAGGGTGAACCGGCACTATGGCACGACAAGGACCTCTACCGCCCGACGCGGATCGTGCGCGCCGCGGTGCTGGCGGCCTCCGGCCGTGCCGGGGCGGCCTGGACCGGGGCCGCACCTACCATGATCAGGATCGCTTGAATGAGGTTCACGACGGCTGCTAGCGTGCGCCGGAGTCGATCGGATTCCGAACCGACCGAAGACCGGGCCAGGACGGTGTGATGGGTTCCCGCAGTACGAATCTCCGTACGAAGATCATCGCGCTGCTGGCGTCGCTGACCGCGCTCTGGGCGTTCGCCGCGTGGGTGACCGTACGGGACGGATTCAACCTGCTCGGCGTGCAGACGCTCAACGCGCGCGTCTTCGAGCCGAGCGACCCGCTGCTGCAGGAGTTGCAGGCCGAACGCCGGCTGTCGCTGCGCTACCTCGGTGAGTCCGACCCGAGCCGGCTGCAGGAGCTGGAGGCCCAGCGCGCGCGTACCGACGAGACCGCCGGCGCGCTGTGGCGCTCGGTGCGGGACTGGCGCACCGAGATCCCGGCCAGCGAGGAGCTGATGCAGCGGCTCGACGAGCTGAAGACCGAACTGGACCAGCTCGGCCAGATCCGCGCCGACGTCAGCCGCAAGACCATCGACCGGACCACCACGCTCATCGCGTACGACGAGGCGGTAGACGGGATCTTCGCGGTCTTCGACGCCCTCGGCGGCCTCGACGACGACGAGATCGCCAAGGACACCGCCGCGCTGATCGACCTCAACCGGTCCCGCGAGCTGCTGTCCCAACAGGACGCGCTGCTCACCGGCGCGATCGCGGCCAACCGGATCACCGTCGGCGAGCAGACCGCGTTCGCCCGCCTGGTCGGCGCGCAGTGGTTCCTCGCCGACCGCACCGCCCGCGAACTCGCCCCCGGCGACCGTGCCCGCTTCGAGCGGATGGTCGAGGGCGAGGCGTTCCAGCAGCTCCGCACGCTCCAGGACCAGGTGCTCGCGGCCAAGGGTGCCGAGGTGCGCCCCCCGGTGACCGCCGCGGCGTGGCAGGCCGCCGCCGAGAAGGCGATGGCCGACCTGCGCGAGGTCATCCTCGCCGGCGGTGAGGACATCGTGTCCCGGGCCACGCCGGTCGCGGTGGGCGTCATCGTACGGCTGGTGCTCGCCGCCGGTCTCGGCCTGATCGCCGTCATCGCCTCCGTGGTCGTCTCGATCACCACGGCCCGGGCGCTCGTCCGCCAGCTCGAACGGCTCCGCGAGGCCGCCTTCAAGCTGGCCCACGAACGCCTGCCGAGCGTGGTGGACCGGCTCGGCCGCGGCGAGGAGGTGGACGTCGCCCGCGAGGCGCCACCACTGCAGTTCGGCGACGACGAGATCGGTCAGGTGGGCAAGGCGTTCAACGTCGTGCAGGAGACCGCCGTCCGCACCGCCGTCGAGCAGGCCGAGCTGCGCCGCAGCGTCCGCGACGTGTTCCTGAGCCTGGCCCGGCGCACCCAGGCGCTCGTGCACCGGCAGCTCACGCTGCTGGACGCGATGGAACGGCGCGAGCACGACGCCGAGGAGCTGGAGGACCTGTTCCGGGTCGACCACCTGGCCACCCGGATGCGGCGCAACGCGGAGAACCTGATCGTGCTCTCCGGCTCGACGCCGGGCCGGGCCTGGCGGCGCAACGTCCCCATGGTCGACGTGGTGCGCGGCGCGGTCGCCGAGGTCGAGGACTACACCCGGGTCACCGTGCGCCCGCTCGGCGAGGTGGCGCTCACCGGCCGTGCCGTCGGTGACGTCATCCACCTGCTGGCCGAGCTGATCGAGAACGGACTCTCCTTCTCCCCGCCGCAGACCACGGTGGAGGTACGCGGTCAACTGGTGGCGAACGGCTTCGCCATCGAGATCGAGGACCGTGGCCTCGGCATGAGCGCCGACGAGCTGGCCGCCGCCAACGCGCGCATCGTGGACCGGTCCGAGCTGAACCTCGCCGACGCCGCCCGGCTCGGCCTGTTCGTGGTCAGCCGGCTCACCGAGCGGCACGGCGTCAAGGTGCAGCTCAAGGAGTCCGCGTACGGCGGGACCACCGCTGTGGTGCTGATCCCGCGTGAACTGATCACCGCCGACGGGGCCGACGGGGCCGACGCCCTGCCCGCACCCGGGACGGCCCTTCCCACGGCACCTGCGCCGGACCCGGTGCGGCGCACGCCGGCCGGCGACGGCGACGGACCGGCGACCCCGCCCGGTCCGGACGGCGCCGCCGAATCGGACCAGCCGTCCGAGCCCGCCCCGCAGGTGCCGGAGCCGGTGACGCGGGCGCCCCGGCTGACCCCGTCCGGGCTGCCGGCGCGTACCCGCAAGCGGCAGCCCGCGGTGGCGGGGCCGACCACGGAGCTGGCGGTGGTGGAGCGGCGGCCCGCCGCCACGACCGACGCGGCGGAGGCGTCGCCGGCGACGGAGCCGGAGACCGAGGCGGAGACGGCGCCGGTCACCGACGCGGGACTGCCGGTCCGGGTACGCCAGGCCAGCCTCGTGCCGGAGCTGCGGCACGACCAGAACGCGGCGGACGACGACGCCGCCGACGACGACACGGCGCGTGCACCGGAGCAGGTGCGCCGGATGATGAGCTCCTACCAGAGCGGCACCCGACGCGGCCGTACCGATGCCGCACGCCTGCTCGGCGGAGCGCAGGGGGCCGGCGGTGGGCCGGCCGACGCGGACGAGCAGGTTACCTGACCGGGACGTCGACGCGACGGAAACCGGAAGCTGACGGCACACAAGCCGGGAAGATGAGGACGACGAGTGGCGCAGAAGACGGCTTCGAGCGCGGATCTGACGTGGCTGCTGGATGACCTGGTCGGCCGGGTCAAGCAGGCGGAGCACGCCGTGGCGCTCTCCACCGACGGACTGTTGATGGCCTCGTCCCGCGGATTGAGCCGGGACGACGGCGAGCACCTGGCGGCGATGGCGGCGGGCATCCAGAGCCTGGCCCGCGGCGCGGGCAAGCGGTTCGGTGGCGGACAGGTACAGCAGACCATCATCGAGATGCAGTCCTCCTTCCTGTTCGTCACAGCGGCCGGGCGCAACGCATGCCTGGCGGTGCTGGCCTCGGAGGACGCGGACGTCGGCCTGATCGCGTACGAGATGGCCATGCTCGTCACCCGGGTCGGCCGGTTCGTCGCGTCACCGACCCGGGAACAGCCCCTCGGCGAGAACGCGGCACGATGACCGGCCGGGGGGACTCCGCGGAGCAGGAGTGGGTGGACGACCACGCCGGCCCGGTGGTGCGCCCGTACGCGGTGACCGGAGGCCGGGCCCGCCCGGTCACCGGCACGTTCGACCTGATCTCGCTGGTCACCTCGACCCGCACCGATGTCGGGTCGGAGTCCGGGCTGGGCCCGGAGCACGTGGCGATCGTCGGCCTCTGCCAGCGGATCCTCTCCGTGGCCGAGATCGCCGCCCATCTCGACCTGCCGGTGGGCACGGTCCGGGTCCTCCTCGGAGACCTGGCCGCCCGCAGCCTGGTACAGGTACGCGAGCCGCGCGCGACCACCGCCGGCCTTCCCGACGAGCACGTTTTCGAGGCGGTAATCAATGGACTACGGGCGCTCTGAGCGGCCGGCGGGCGCCGCTCCGCTGCCCACCGCGATCAAGATCCTGATCGCGGGCGGGTTCGGCGTCGGCAAGACCACGATGGTCGGCGCGGTCAGCGAGACCCGGCCGCTGCGCACCGAGGAGGTGCTGACCGAGACCGGGATCGGCATCGACGACCTGTCCGGCATCGAGGAGAAGTCGACCACCACGGTGGCGATGGACTTCGGCCGCATCACCATCAGCGACGACCTGGTGCTCTACCTGTTCGGCACACCCGGGCAGGACCGGTTCTGGTTCGTCTGGGACGAGCTGGCGCTCGGCGCGCTCGGCGCGGTGGTGCTCGCCGACACCCGCCGGCTGGCCGACTGCTTCCCGTCGATCGACTACTTCGAGGGGCGCGGTACGCCGTTCGTGGTGGCGGTGAACTGCTTCGAGGGCGCCAAGACGTTCCGCCTGGACGAGGTGCAGGCCGCGCTCGACCTGGACCCGGGCGTACCGGTGGTGCTGTGCGACGCACGCAAGCGGGAGTCGGCCAAGGAGGTGCTGATCACGCTGCTGGAGCACGCCATGAAGCTGCGGGAGGCGCGCCGCCGCGCCGCCGAGGACTGAGCGGTCACAACATCGACGGGGGAGTGGCGATGACCGAGGTGAGCGTACGGGCGATGTCGGCGGAGGAGTTCGAGCGCTGGCAGGACGACCTGGCGGCCGGCTACGCGCAGGAGCACGTGGCCGCCGGCAACTGGACTCCGGAGGAGGCGCTCGACCGGGCCCGGCGGGAGAGCGCCGCCTTCCTGCCGCAGGGCATGGACACGCCCGGCATGCTCTTCCTGCTCGGCGTGCTGGCCGACGGCTCGCCGGTGGGGCGCCTGTGGATCGGTCTCACCCACCCGCGCGGTCTCGCCGACTGCGCGTTCCTCTACGACATCGAGGTGGACGCCGGGCACCGGGGCCGGGGGCTCGGGCGGGCGCTGCTCGCGGCCGGGGAGCGGGCGGCCCGGGAGCACGGCGCCCAGGCGCTGGAGCTGAACGTCTTCGGCGCCAACGAGACGGCGCGAAAGCTGTACGAGACGTCCGGCTACCGGGTGGTGACCCAGCAGATGCGCAAGGATCTGCCCGCCTAGGAGGCGGGTCAGAGGCGGGTGGCGGTCCGGATCAGGGCGGCGAGGGGCCGGGACCGGCTGTGCGGCGGCCACGCGATCACAGTGGTCACCGCCGGGGCGTCCGGCACCGGCACGGCGGTCAGGTCGGCGAGCAGCAGCGACCGGACCGACTCCGGCAGCACCACGGCGGTGCGGCCGAGCGCGATGAGCTGGAACAACTGGGCGTGGTCCCGGACCTCGGGGCCCGGACCGTCCGGGTACGACCCGTCGGCCCGGGGCCAGCGCGGCATCGGCAGGCCGGGCAACGTCTCCACCTCGGCCATCAGCAGGTGCGGCCGCCGGGCCAGCGGATGTCCGGCCGGCAGGACCGCCACCTGCTGCTCGGTGACCAGTTCCTCGGTGTCCAGCCCCGTGGTCGAGTCGAACGGCAGGTGCAGCAGCGCCACGTCGGCCCGACCGTCGCGCAGCAGCCGTTCCTGTTCGCCGATGCCGCACAGCAGCACCTCGACGGGGACCGCGTCCGGCTCGGCCGCGTACGCGTCGAGCAGTTTCGGCAGCAGCTCGCTCGATGCACCCGCCTTCGTCGCCAGCACGAGTCCGGGGCCGCCGTTCACGGCCTCACCGGCGCGGCGGGTACGGCGGTCGGCGGCGTCCACGGCGTCCAGCGCGGCCCGGCCCTCCCGGAGCAGCACCGCACCGGCGGGGGTGAGCACGACGCGGCGGCTGTCCCGTTCCAGCAGCGTCACGCCGAGGCGCCGTTCGAGCTGGCGGATCGCCCGCGACAGCGGCGGCTGGGCGATGCCGAGGCGGCGCGCGGCGCGGCCGAAGTGCAGTTCCTCGGCGACCGCGACGAAGTAGCGAAGCTCCCGCGTCTCCATCCCGCCACCGTACCGCCGGATCGATACCCGTCGGGTATCGCTCGCTACCGAGGTGGTGTTGGAGGCCCGTCCGCCGCGCGGACAGGATCGAGACCATGAGCGAACGGACGATCGCGCTGGTGACCGGCGCGAACAAGGGAATCGGGTACGAGATCGCGGCCGGCCTGGGCGCGCTGGGCTGGCGGGTGGGCGTCGGCGCCCGGAACGAGCAGCGGCTCGCCGAGGCGGTGGCGAAGCTGCGCGCGGGCGGCGTGGACGCGTTCGGCGTACCGCTGGACGTCACAGACGACGCGAGCGTGACCGCCGCCGCCCGGCTGCTGGAGACGGAGGCCGGCGGCCTGGACGTGCTCGTCAACAACGCGGGCGTGACAGGTGGTGTGCCCCAGCACCCGGGTGACGTGGACCTCGCGACCATCCGGACGGCGGTCGAGGTGAACGTGATCGGGGTGGTCCGGGTGACCGAGGCGATGCTGCCGCTGCTGCGCCGCTCGGCCACGCCGCGGATCGTCAACATGTCCAGCGGCGTCGGCTCGCTGACCCGGCAGAGCGCCTCGGAGGGCGAACACCAGACCGGCCCGCTGTCGGTGGCGTACTCGCCGTCGAAGAGCATGCTCAACGCGGTGACCATCCAGTACGCGCGGGCGCTCGCCGGCACGGGCCTCCTGATCAACGCCGGCTGCCCGGGTTTCACCGCGACCGACCTGAACGGCTTCCGGGGCGTGCGGACCCCGCAGCAGGGCGCGGCGATCGGAATCCGGCTGGCGACGCTGCCGGACGACGGGCCGACCGGCGGCTACTTCGAGGACGCGGGCGTGATCCCGTGGTGAGCGCCGTTCGTCAGCACCACATGACCGGGTTGCCGGTCGCCACCGACGCCGCGCACAGCCGGCGCAGCGGCTCCACGATGTAGGCGAAGTCGCCGCCCGACCGGCTCCTGGTCCGCACCCCGAGCCGTTCGGGCGGCGGCTCACCGTGCTCGCCCACCGGCCGCATCGCCACCACCGTCCGCGTCCCGCCGGCGGTGAACTCCACCCGGTCGCCGGGCAGCGGCCGCTGACCGAACCGCACGGCCCGGAACAGCGTGGCGGGCGGGTCGGCGGTGTCGACAACGAAGAAGCCGTCCGGATCGACCCCGGCCCGGAAATCCGGGCCCAGCATGAACACCCCGTGGTAGCTCTCGACGTACTGCATCAGCACCCGGCCGGTCGCCTCGTCGACCAGCTCCACCTCGTCGGTGATCCGGTCGGTGCGCGCGAACGCGTCCAGCTCGGCGAGCGCGACCGCCGCCCGGTCGGCCGGCACCGAGCCGCCGTTGAGGTTCGGGAGCGCGGTGGCGAGCGTCGGGAAGCGCTCCGGGCCTGCGGCGCGTAGCGCCTGCTGGAACAGCCGCACGCCGGCCCAGTTGGACACGTGCTCGCTCGCCTGCTCCATGGCCTTGTGCGGGCACGCCTCCGACTGCCAGGCGTCGAACGTGCGGTGCGCGGCCTCGTGGCGCTTCCACGGCAGCAACAGCGCGAGGTAGCCCTCCTCGTCGATGCCGACCGGTTCGACCGGGCAGGGCGTGGCGAGGCCGTCCTGCCAGCACCGGCAGTACACGAACGCGTCGAGTCCCACGCCGGCACGCTACCGGCGGCTTCCCGTCGGCGCGTACCCGTTTCCGGCGGGTCAGGTGACGGCGAGCAGCACGGCGTCTCCGCTCGCCGCCGCGTCGCGGTAGAAGTCGCGCAGCGCGGTGAAGTTCGGCAGCAGATAGCCGTCGAACTCGTCGTCGCCGTCGTCCCAGATGTGTGGATAGATCTCGGCCTCCGACATGGCGCCGGGGTCGAAGCTGGCCCGCAGCGTCGCGTCGTCCACCGCGTCGAGCCCGGCGGCCACGATGCGGACGTCGTCGGGCATCAGCAGGCGGGCCGGGCCCATGCCGAGGTCCGGACCGATCGGGTCACCACCCAGGATGGCCGGCCCGGCGTCGCCCCGGATCTCGTACGTGGTGCCGGTCAGCAGGTAGTGCAGCCCGTGCCACGCCTTGTCGAGATCGAGTTCGTCCGGCCCGCCCGGGAACAGCGTGCCGACCTTCTCCGGGTCGGCGAGCACCGCCGCCAGCTCCTCGGCGGACAGCCGGCGTGCGTTGAAGATCATGCCCATGAGTTGCCTCTCGGGAGGGCCGGTGGGAATCGGCGGCAGCGTAACGCGAGCGTCCGACAGCCGTGCCATCATCGGCGCATGGCCACCGACACCCGGCATCTCAGCGTCCACATCGCCCGGCCGGTAGCGGACGTCTACGCCTTCGCCGCCGACCCGGCGAACCTGCCCCGCTGGGCGCCGGGTCTCGGCGGCCCGGTCGTTTCGGTCGACGGTCACTGGTATGTGGACACGCCCGAAGGGCGGGCGCGGCTGACGTTCGCGTCCGCGAACGAGTACGGCGTGCTCGACCACGAGGTGCTGACGCCGTCCGGCGAGACGGTGTACGTGCCGCTGCGCGCGATCGCCGACGGCGACGCCACCGAGGTGGTGTTCAGCCTGCGGCGGATGCCCGGCATGAGCGACGCGGACTTCGAGCGGGACACCGCGCTCGTGGAGGCGGACCTGGCTCGGCTCAAGGCCGTGCTGGAGAGCGCCGCCGGCTGAGAGGCGCGTGTGGTCAGTCCGGCGTCCGTGTCCGTGCCGCCGCCCGGATGACGGCGTCGAGGCCCTCCTCGAACAGCAGGTCGTCGTCCCATCGGGTGTCGTCGAGATGGCCGGAGGCGTCGAGGGTCGGATAGGCGTCGGCGTTCGCGGCGATGTGGTCGCGGGCTGCGGCTCTCGCGCCCGGGTCCGCGCTCCGGTGCCACGTGGCTTCCGTGAGCGAGGCGCCGATGACGTAGTTGGCGAGCAGTCGCGTGGCCACCGCGAGCCGAAGTCCGTGACAGCCGCCCCGCACGAGCGCCGATTGCAGGAACTCGGTACGGGCCAGGACGTTGGGCCCGAGCATCGGACGTCCGATGAGCTTCGGTGCCCAGGGATGGCGCAGCATGACGCCGCGCCAGGCCCGGACCAGGACGCGGATGTCCTCCGTCCAGTCGTCGCCGGCCTTCGGAACCGGCACGTCACCGAAGACGCGGTCGACGGCCAGGTCCAGGACGTCGTTCTTCGTCTTCACGTGCCAGTACAGGGCGGTGGCCGTCACGTCGAGCCGCTGGGCGAGCAGTCGCATCGTCAGGCCCTCGACGCCGTGCTCGTCCAGCACCGTCACCGCGAGTTCCACGATGCGTTCGAGGGTCAGCGGCGGCTTGCGCCGCGCCCGCGGCGGACCTGCCCGCAGCCACACCGGCGTCGTCGGCGCACCGGGCTCTGTCGCCGTCATGGAGCCACTCTAGTTCACTGGACAGGCAGCTTAACGTCGGTAAGCTCATTGAACAGACGAAAGTGCGGCCTCGACAGTGGGCAAGGAGGGACGCCATGCCTCTGCTGCGAGTCCACCTCGACAGCGACCCGGCCACGGCCCGCCGCGTCCTGCACCTGCATCGTGACGGCGGCGTCCATCACGAGTCGCGGGAAGCGGCCCGGGAACAGGTGTGGCGCCAGGGCCGCACCCCGGCCGGTGATCCGGTCTTCGTCGGCATCACCAACGGCCGCCGCAACGTGCAACTGCTCTACGACGTCGAGGTCTACTCCGACACCGTTCCGTGAGGACTCGCCGCCAGTTACGCCCTCCGCGAATGGGAATTGCGCCTCGGGCTCGGCGGGTGACCGTGAGTCGGAAGGAATTCGGCGTACCGGTGCGCCGGAATTCGATTCGGGCGAACGCAGATCCGGCGGACGCAATTCGGCGATTCAGTCGCCGATCGCGTCACGCATTCGTTCCCTCGTCCAGTATTCGGACGGGTCGGTGGCGCCGGGGCTCGGATTGTGCGTCGCAACCACCGGGCCGGGCGGCGCCGGCCGCGCCGAGCCGCCGTCGCGCGCCGCGACGACCACGACGGCCGCGGCCACGGCGAGCGCCGCGACGGCGGCCGCGCCGATCAGCACACGGTGTGACATGTCGCCTCCTCCGGGCCGTGGGGGCCGGTGCCGGTTCGCCTGGTGCCGGTCCGCCTGGTGCGCCGGGCGGCACACCAGGCGGACCGTCGTTCACCAGGTGTCGTTCGCGTACGTGTTGTAGAGCGTCCCCACCACCGCGGCGGAGAAGTACGGCGAGCCGTTCGTGTTCGAGCCGCTCGAGTAACTCATCACCCCGTGCACGTCACCGCGCCTGGTGGTGTTGTCGTAGCTGTAGTACCACGGGCCGCCGCTCGAACCGCCCCCGAAGCCGCAGTTCATCTCGATCCGGTTGCTGCCCGCGTCCCGCGACGTGCCCGAGCAGACCCACTGGATCTCGCCGCTGTCCTTGTTGCTCGGGTAGCCGAAGATGTCGTAGTGGTACGCGCGCCCACCGCCGGTGAGCAGCCCGTTGGCGCCGACCGCGTCCACGATCGACCGGCTGCCGTAGACGAGCGCGACAGCCACGTCGTACTGCCGCTCGCGGGTGCTGATCCAGCCGCTCGGCACCGCGAGCGTGGACCAGTCCCAGGTGCCGTACGGCTGCGCACCGTTGCGGTACGACGGCACGAACATCCAGTTTGCGGTGTGCCAGTCCCGGCCCGGCCCGTCGTGCACGCAGTGCGCGGCCGTGAAGACCATGTTGCGCGCCGGGCTGTTCACCACGCTCGCCGAGCAGTAGTGGCCCAGGCCGTCGGTCGAGCTGGTGTAGAAGATCTTCCCCACCGTGATCGACTCGTTCAGCTGGGCGCCGAAGCCGCTGCCGTCCTTCGGCGCCACCGCCTCCGCGAAGCGCCGCACCCGCTCCGCCGCAGGGCTCTGGGTGACCGGGCCGGCGGACTTCTCCACCTCGTCGGCCGGAGTGGCCGCCGCCATGCGCTCGGCCGTCCAGTAGGCCCTGGCCTGCGCGGACGACCCCGCCTTGCGCTCGATCGACGTGACAGCGGCCGGAGCGGCCGTGCCCGCGGTGGTGCCGGTGCCGGCCAGCGCCGGAGCGCCGGCGAGGATCGCCGGCAGGATCAGGGCCGGCAGGGCCAGAAGTCTGATCGTCGTCTTCATGAAATCCTTCCCAGTGTTCGATTCCCGGATCGAAACTGGAGCGCCCCCGTTGTTCATCGCGATGTCGGCAACGTATCGACGTGCTTCGGATCGTGTCAACGAATCATGGACGTCGATTGTTTGCAGTGTCGGATGTGCGATCGGGGAACATTATCGAATTCCAATTCAGCAATGAGTGGGCTGCCAGCTCCCGCGGGCTGATCGATTCCGCCGGTTCGTGAGCGGCGCTCGGCCTCGGTAGCCTCGAAGCCGTGACGAAGGGACCGGGGCCACGATGACTGCTGATCCGCCGCCCGCCACCGAACGACTGACCTTCGCCGAGATGACCGTCGGCGACCTCGATGACATGGCCGCCATGCTCGGCGACCCGGTCGTGATGCGCTACTACCCGCGACCGAAGATCCGGGCGGAGGCACTGGACTGGATCCGTTGGAACGAGGGCCTCTACCGCGACCACGGCTTCGGATTATGGGTGCTCAGGTCACGGCCGACAGGCGAGTTCGTCGGCGATTGCGGTCTCACTCCGCAGCCGGTGGACGGGGTGACGGAGGTCGAAGTCGGTTACCACCTGCGGATCGGGATGCAGGGTCGCGGATTCGCCACGGAGGCGGCGGCCGTGTGCCGCGACCACGCGCGCGACCGGCTGGGCGTCGACCGTCTCGTCGCGATCATCCACCCGGACAACACGCCCTCGCAGCGGGTCGCGGAGCGGATCGGGCTGAGCTTCGAGCGTGCGACCACGTCCGAATCGGGGGATCCGGTGCACGTGTACGCCGCGCGCCTGGCCTGACCGGGCTCAGCGGCGGGTCGACGCCAGGAACCGGGTCCACGCGGCCGGGGTGAAGGTGAGCACCGGACCGGCCGGGTCCTTCGAGTCGCGGACGCCGACCACGCCGGGCAGGTTGCCGGCGACCTCGACGCAGTCGCCGCCGTTGCCACCGCTGCGGGTGCTCTTGCGCCACCGGGCGCCGCTCAGGTCCATGCCGTCGCCACTTCCCTCAGCAGTTCCAGGGTCCGCGCGCGGGGCAGCGCCTCGCCCCGGATGCGTTCCCACCGACGCTCCAGGGTAGCAATCTCCGAGGGCTGCTCGATGATCTGCGCGCGGGCCTGACTGTCCACATGCGCCACCCGGTTGCCGTCGCGCAGCTCCGCGATGACGAACGGCCCGTCCAGCCCGGGATAGGTCGGTGTGTCCACCGGCACCACGTGGAGCTGTACGTTCGGCAGCTCGGCGCAGGTGAGCAGGTGGGTCACCTGCGCGGCCATCAGCGCGCGGTCGCCGGCGGCGGCGCGGCGCAGCACCTGCTCGTCGAGCACCACGACGTACAGCGGCCTGCGCGGCCGGGTGAGGATGCCCTGCCGGTCCAGCCGGGCGGTGACCAGGTCGGTGACCTCGTCGGCGGTCAGCGGCTGGCCGATGAACGTGGCCCGGGCGTACGCCTCGGTCTGCAGCAGGCCCGGCACCCACGCCAGTTGGAAGGCTCGCAGCGCGACCGCCTCGCGTTCGATGTCCACCCACGGGCGGAACCAGACCGGCTCACGGCGGCGGACCGCGTCCGGCCAGAGCGCCTCGATCGGCTGGCCCAGCAGGTTCGCCACAGTCGCGCGGTGCCGGCTCTGCGGGATGTGCCCGGGGTTCGCCCACCGGGCCACCGTCTTCGGGTGCAGGCCGAGCCGCTCCGCCAGGCTCTCGGCGGTGTGGCCGGCGCCGGCCAGCG
Organism: Micromonospora sp. ANENR4; assembly: GCF_015354395.1. Classification (NCBI taxonomy): domain Bacteria; kingdom Bacillati; phylum Actinomycetota; class Actinomycetes; order Micromonosporales; family Micromonosporaceae; genus Micromonospora; species Micromonospora sp. ANENR4. The sequence goes on along the minus strand of NZ_JADKYQ010000020.1, from coordinate 5,049 downwards.
CGGTGACGAAGGCATGGTTCATGCCCGTTCCTCCCCGGAGCAAAAGAACCGTCCGAAGGAGATTACACAACGCTGTGTGATTGTTCGGGCACCCTCGGCACGGTGGAGGCATGACCGAACCGACACCCACATCGGCGTACCCCCGGGTGGTGCTGCCGCTGACCGGCCACCGCGCGTGCGGTCCGGCCTGGCGCTGCGACCGCTGCGGCGAGCCCTGGCCGTGCCCGACCCTGCGGGCCGCGCCCACCGACGCGGCCCGCCGCGCCACGATGATCCCCGAGTTCTCCCGGCTCACCCGGCAGGCCATCCGCGACCTGCGCGGCCGGCCCGACGGCCCGGACCCGATCGCGATCGTGCGGCGTTTCCTGTGGTTCCTGCCGCTCACCGACGCGGAGGCACGCGCCGTCGCGCTCCGGCTGCGATGACCACGGTACGGCGAGGGCCGCTTCCCGCCGGAGCGGGAAGCGGCCCTGTGTCAGCCGTACGCGAATCAGCTCGCGATCATGCGGCGCAGCACGTACTGCAGGATGCCGCCGTGCCGGTAGTAGTCCGCCTCACCCGGGGTGTCGATGCGGACCACGGCGTCGAACTCCACGCCGGTGTCGGTGGTGACCTTCACCGTGCGCGGGGTGTCGCCGTCGTTGAGCGCGGTGACGCCGCTGATCGAGAACGTCTCCGTGCCGGTCAGGCCCAGCGACTCGGCGGTCTCGCCACCCGGGAACTGCAGCGGCAGCACGCCCATGCCGATCAGGTTCGAGCGGTGGATCCGCTCGTACGACTCGGCGATGACCGCCTTCACGCCCAGCAGCATGGTGCCCTTCGCCGCCCAGTCCCGCGACGAGCCGGAGCCGTACTCCTTGCCGGCCAGGATGACCAGCGGGACGCCCGCCTCCTGGTAGGCCATCGAGGCGTCGTAGATCGAGGTCTGCTCGCCGGTCAGGTGGTTCACAGTGAAGCCGCCCTCGACACCCGGGACGAGCTGGTTGCGCAGCCGGATGTTGGCGAACGTGCCCCGGATCATCACCTCGTGGTTGCCTCGGCGGGAGCCGTACGAGTTGAACTCGTGGCGGGCCACGCCGTGCTCGGCCAGGTACTTGCCGGCGGGGGAGTCCGCCTTGATCGAGCCGGCCGGGGAGATGTGGTCGGTGGTCACCGAGTCGCCCAGCTTTGCCAGCACGCGCGCGTCGGCGATGTCCTGCACCGGGGCCGGCTCCTGCTGCATGCCCTCGAAGTACGGGGGCTTGCGCACGTAGGTCGACTCGCCGTCCCAGGAGAACGTGTCACCGGTCGGGGTCGGCAGCGACTGCCAGCGCTCGTCACCGGCGAACACGTCGGCGTACGCGGCGCTGAAGCCGGTCGCGCCGATCGCGGAGGCGATGACGTCCTGGATCTCGGCGCTGTTCGGCCAGATCTCCCGCAGGAACACCGGGTTGCCCTGGGCGTCCTCGCCGATCGGCTCGTTCGCCAGGTCGATGTCCATGGTGCCGGCGAGCGCGTACGCGACCACCAGCGGCGGGGACGCCAGGTAGTTCATCTTGACGTCCGGGTTGATCCGGCCCTCGAAGTTGCGGTTGCCGGAGAGCACCGACACGACGGCGAGGTCGCCCTCGTTGACGGCGGCCGAGACCTCCTCCGGCAGCGGGCCGGAGTTGCCGATGCAGGTGGTGCAGCCGTAGCCGACCAGGTTGAAGCCGAGCTTCTCCAGGTACGGCGTGAGCCCGGCGCGGTCGTAGTAGTCCATGACGACCTTCGAGCCCGGCGCCAGGGTGGTCTTCACCCACGGCTTGCGGGCCAGGCCCTTCTCCACCGCGTTGCGGGCCAGCAGCGCGGCACCGATCATCACCTGCGGGTTCGAGGTGTTGGTGCAGGAGGTGATCGCGGCGATCACCACGGCGCCGTGGTCCAGCTCGTACTCGACGCCGTCGGCGCCGGTCACGCGTACCGGATTGCTCGCCCGGCCGCCCGCGCCCACCGCGGCGGTCTCCAGGTCGCGCGGCGCGTCCGCCGGGTCGTTCACGCCGTTGGCGGGGGAGTCGCTGGCCGGGAAGGACTCGGCCGACGCCTCGTCGGCCGGGCCGTCGGCGCCGAACGGCTTCTCCTGCTGCGGCACGCCCGGCTTGCGGCCCGGGTCGCCCCCGGTCTCGTCGGCGGCCACGTAGTCGCTGAGCGCGGCACGGAACAGCGTCTTGGCGCTGCCCAGCGGCACCCGGTCCTGCGGCCGCTTCGGGCCGGCCAGCGACGGCTCGATGGTGCCGAGGTCAAGCTCCAGGCGCTCGGAGTACTCCGGCTCGCGCTCCGGGTCGTGCCAGAGGCCCTGCTCCTTGGCGTACGCCTCGACCAGCGCCACCTGAGACGCGTCGCGGCCGGTCAGCTCCAGGTAGCGCACGGTCTCGGCGTCGATCGGGAAGATCGCCACGGTCGAGCCGTACTCCGGCGACATGTTGCCGATGGTGGCGCGGTTCGCCAGCGGCACCGCGCTCACGCCGGGGCCGTAGAACTCGACGAACTTGCCGACCACACCGTGCTTGCGCAGCATCTCGGTGATGGTCAGCACCAGGTCGGTGGCGGTGGTGCCGGCCGGCATCTCACCGGAGAGCTTGAAGCCGACCACGCGGGGGATCAGCATGCTGACCGGCTGGCCGAGCATCGCGGCCTCGGCCTCGATGCCGCCGACGCCCCAGCCCAGCACGCCCAGGCCGTTGACCATCGTGGTGTGCGAGTCGGTGCCGACGACCGTGTCCGGGTACGCCTGACCGTTGCGCTCCATGATCGTACGAGCCAGGTATTCGATGTTGACCTGGTGCACGATGCCGGTGCCCGGCGGGACGACCTTGAACTCGTTGAACGCGGTCTGGCCCCAGCGCAGGAACTGGTAGCGCTCCTTGTTGCGCTCGTACTCCAGCTCGACGTTGCGCTCGAAGGCGTCCTCGCGGCCGAACAGGTCGGCGATGACCGAGTGGTCGATGACCAGCTCGGCCGGGGCGAGGGGGTTGACCTTGGTGGCGTCGCCGCCCAGGTCACGGACCGCCTCGCGCATGGTGGCCAGGTCGACCACGCAGGGCACGCCGGTGAAGTCCTGCATCAGCACCCGGGCCGGGGTGAACTGGATCTCCACGCTCGGGTCGGCGGTGGCGTCCCACGCGCCGAGCTGCTGGATGTGGTCGGCGGTGATGTTCGCGCCGTCCTCGGTCCGCAGCAGGTTCTCCAGCAGGATCTTCAAGCTGTAGGGCAGCCGCTCGTGGCCCTCCACCTTGTCGATCCTGAAAATCTCGTAGCTCGCGTCTCCGACGCGTAGCTGGGTCTTCGCACCGAAGGTGTCGAGGCTCGCCACGTCGTACTCCTTCACACCAGCGACCGTGAGTAGTCCTGAGCAGTTTGTCGCACCGACCGGTACGCCGCCGTGGTTAGGCGACACTTACCTGCGTCGGTCTCTACAAAACCGTACGTCCGTCTTGCTATTCACGCAACCTCGTGCCACGCTGCGGGACGAGGAGGTGCCACCATGATCCATCACGTCCTGCTCGCCTGCCCGCGCGGCTCCGAGGACGCGTCCCGCTCCTTCTACACCGGCCTGCTCGGCCTCACCGAGAAGCCCAAACCGCCGGCCCTCGCCGCCCGCGGTGGTTGCTGGTTCACCGGGTACGACGCCGAACTGCACCTGGGCGTCGAGGACGACTTCCGCCCCGCCCGCAAGGCACACCCCGCGCTGCTGCGCACCGACCTGGACGAGCTGGCCGCCCGCCTGGACGCCGCCGGGTACACGGTGACCTGGGGCGACGACGAGATTCCCGGCATGCGGCGGTTCCACACGTACGACCCGCACGGCAACCGGCTGGAGTTCCTGGCCCCCGCGGGTTGACCGGGCGCGGGTAGGGTCGGCTGGTGGTCGACGTACAGCACTGGCTCGCCGCCCTCCCACCGGGCCTCATCTGCCTGCTCGTGGGCGTGGTGATCGGCGTGGAGAGCATGGGCATCCCGCTGCCCGGCGAGATCGTGCTGGTCAGTGCCGCCCTGCTCGCCGCCACCGGCGTCGTCGGGCCCGAGTGGGTGGCCGCCGCCGCGGCCACCGGCGCCATCCTCGGTGACTCCATCGGGTACGCCGTGGGCCGGCGCGGCGGCCGTCCACTGCTGGAACGCCTCGGCCGGCGCTTCCCGAAACACCTCGGCCCGGCACACCTGGCCCGCGCCGAGCTGAGCTTCGCCCGGCACGGCGTCTGGGCCGTCTTCTTCGGGCGGTTCGTCGCGCTGCTGCGCATCCTCGCCGGCCCGCTCGCCGGGGCGCTGCGCGTGCCGTACCGCCGGTTCCTGGTCGCGAACGCCGCAGGCGGGCTGGTGTGGGCGTTCGGCACCACCTACCTGTTGTTCTACGTGGGGCAGGCCGCCGAGCACTGGCTCAAGGACATCTCCTGGGCCGGGCTGGTGCTGGCCGTGCTGGCCGGCGTGGCGAGCACCGCGTGGCTGCGCCGTCGCGCCAAGCGCCTGCCCCAGGCCGAAGCCCCCGATCAGCCCACCCCGGTCCCCGCCACCGACCGCTGACGCCGGACGCCCACCCGCCCCGCCCGAAGGCGGACGACCAGTCCAGCGCTCCCAGGACATCACCGGCCAGGGCAACAGCGCGCTCTCCTCGCGCCGTCCCGCCCTCGCGTCGTCCCGCCCTCGCGTCGTCCCGCCCTCGTCCGGTCCCGCCCTCGTCCGGTGATCAAGGAGTTTGTGTCCTGTGAGGGCTCCCGCAGTGACACAAACTCCTTGATCCACCGACGCGGAGTGAGGGCGGGTGAGTGGGGCGGGGCGGACGGGGGAGGGCCGGGTCGGCAGGGCGGGGCGTGGCCGCCCGGAGCCGGCCGGGCAGGCGGGGCGGTTCGGGCCGGACGGGCGATGGGCGGGCGACCGGCGGCGGGGCAGGGGCAGGGCGCGGTGGACCGATGGGCCGGGTGACTGGGGCAGGGCGCAGGGGACCGCTGGGCCTGGTGATTGGGGTGAACGGGATGCGCGCGATGCCCCGCGCTTGCCCTGCCCCGTCGATCATGAAGTTGGCGGTGGTTGGTGCCC